>NZ_LOFI01000020.1:0-9244 GCF_001469195.1 Pseudoalteromonas sp. 10-33
CACCACCGAGAAGTGAAGGAGAAGACCAGGAGAAGTGACCAAACCAATATTTTTAAACTCTGTGTAGCGCAAAGCGCCTCGGTGTACTCTGTGGTGATAAAAGATCACTTTTGTCACTTTGGTTGCTCATTTACTACTCATTCACTTCTCTTTGTGCATTAAAGATCGAAAAGCCCATTACTCACAAAGAGTCCAAGAGTCGCTACGCTTTTAGAGTTAGTGAAAAGCCCATCATTTACAATACCATGGCTTAATTTACCTGTAGACGCGCAGCTTGCTGGCGTTTAAAGCAACGCTTTTACATTTAGTTGATTTATTCGTAAAAGTGATTGTTTCACCACCGAAAAGTGAAGGAGAAAACCAGGAGAAGTGACCAAACCAATATTTTTTAACTCTGTGTAGCGCGAAGCGCCTCGGTGTACTCTGTGGTGGTAAAAGATCACTTAACCCTGTCACTTTGGCTGCTACTTTACCTAAAATCCACTTCCATTAACCCTTACGAGTGATCATCACGGTACACACTCCTGCAATAATTCCCCAAAAAGCAGAACCTACTGAAAACAGCGTTAAATCAGACGCCGTCACCAAAAACGTCACTATTGCAGCCTCAGTATATTGCGAACCCGTTAACGCCTGCTGCAAACTATTAGCAATAGTGCCAAACAAAGCGATACCCGCCAAAGCTAAAATAAGTGCTTGCGGTAAACTTGCCACCAACCCCACTAACGTTGCAGCACACAACGCCATTAAAATATAAAACACACCACCCGCAATACTTGCCCAATAGCGTTTATCCGGGTTTTTATCGGCCTCATCACTCATACAAATCGCCGCCGTAATCGCGGCTAAATTAATTGAATACGCCCCAAACGGCGCACAAAGCACATTCACCAGCCCCGTAACATTAAGCGATGACGAAATAGGCGCCTTATAATTGTGCGCCTTTAACACCGCAATACCAGGCAAATTTTGAGACGTCATGGTCACAATATATAAAGGTAAACCAATGCTTATACAGGCTTGTAAATTAAACGAAGGCGCAATATAGGTAAAGTGGCTCATTTTCCACTGTAACGCGCTGGTATCTATGTAGCCAAATTGCCACGCTAATAACACGCCAACAATTAATACACTTAACATCGCAAAGCGCGCAAAAAAGCGCTTACCCACAAAATAAACCAACACCATTAGCCCTATAACCAAGGGCATATCGTTCATAAAATTAAATACATCTATACCAAAAGTAACCAGCACACCCGCCAACATCGCACAGGCAAGCTCACTGGGCATTCGGTTCATTATTTTTTCAAACCAACCCGTAATCCCCGACAAAAAAACCAACAACGCGGCAAACATAAATGCCCCAACGGCTTCGCTCAAGTTATACCCTTGTGCGCTTGATATAAGTAATGCGGCCCCGGTGGTCGACCATGCAATTAAAACAGGAACTTTGTAATAGTACGATAATCCAATTGAGGTTGTTCCCATTACTAAACCTAGCATTAAAATCCAGCTCGCTACTAAATCGGGCGTTCCGCCAAGGGTGATCACAACCTGATAAATTAATGCAATAGAACTTGCAAAACCAATAATCACTGCCACTAACCCAGCTGTTGCTCGGTTAAGTAATTGATCTGAAAACGTCATAAATCCCTCTTGCATTTATTTTTATGCACACAACATACGTTGCGTAATTTCACATTGCAATTGGCTATTAGTGTAAGAATCGTGAATTATTTTCATTTTTATTTTAAAAAATTTTACACCTTTAAATTATTGCATTTTAAAAAACAAACAAGTACCTATAAAAGCGCCACAGGCCGCATAAAACCTACAAAAAGCAATACCGAAAATGTACTAAAAACAACCTAACCATTACTTAACAATAACTTAAAAAACACAAAACCAATACATTAATACTGCACAAGCAAACTTGATCTAATCACTCACTTAGTATAAAAAGTAACAAACAGTTAACCAAAAACACCAAAAGAGAAACAAATGAAGCGTTTAATCATTGCTGCCGTTGCTACTGCGGTACTCGCATTCGCCATTTACAAAGTAGTAATTAAGACCAATAAAGCCGAGGAGCCTATTGCCCCAATCGCAATCGATTTTGTACCTATTGATCTGCAAAAAACACGCACAACCAAAGCACCAGCGCCTATTGATATGAGCAAAGATCCGATAAAAGCAACGCCCAAAATAGAGCAAACAGCCCCTTTTGAAAGCTTTGACGCGGTGAATCGCTTGTCTGACCGTGCAAAAGCAGTACTTACCAATGCCAAAGTACTGCCTACCGATCTTAATAACGAAGCCTACATAGAGTTTGACCTAGCCAGTTTACAGGCACTTAAAACAGGGGAAAATTTTGACCTAGCTATTCCACAAACAACCGAAACTTACACCGCCGAAGTCACTAACGTTATTGAGTCGGCCAATGGCGACAAAAGCATTTTTGGAAAAGTACTCGGCGTTGACGGACGTATGCACAACACGGTACTTACCGTTGGAAAAGACGCTATATACGGCCAATTTACCGCGCCTTCTGGTAACTACGTATTTGAAAGCAAAGGCCAATACGGCTGGATAGCCGCTAAACGCGATTTATATAAAAGTCATATTGAGCACAACGTGAGTGCCCCACAACCAAAAACCGATAGCGCTGCCGATATGTTTGCCCCTAAAACCGACGGCTAACCACCTATTCCGCTCGCTCAATTAAGTGCTATCGCGGATTACTAGTACCTAATTTTTTATATTAAGCCTCATTAAATGGCTGCTTAAGTGTGCTCGTTATGCTTAAGCAAAATTTAATAATAACTATATTAACCACTACAAGAGTAAGGAAATACAACAATGAAGAATGTAATCATAAAAACGGCAGTAGCCGCTGCATTGTGCGCTGCAAGCACAGCACAAGCAGAAACAATCGATATTGGTATTTTATATACCGACCAATCGGCTGCAGCAACCAGCAATATTAATACAAAAATTAACCAGCTTATTGCGTTTAGTAATCAAGTTTACAGCCAAAATGGTGTAGATATCACATTACGTTTAGTGGGTTCGCAAAACTTAGGCGACTACGCAATTACACCGTCTGAAGACTGGCTTAATGCAGTAACAAACAGCAGCTACGTAGATAACCTACGTACAGGCTGGAAAGCCGATATGGTAGCAGTGCTAGGTATGGGTCAAAGTGCAGGTGCTGGCTTAATTTCATGTGGTTTAGCATGGGTTGGTCAAGGTACAAATGGCAACCTTTACAGCTCAATGAGCGATCGTATGTACTCAATCACGGCGATTGACTGTGGCGCAAGCACATTTGTACACGAGCTAGGCCATAACCAAGGTTTAGCGCATTCACGTAAGCAAGGTGATACGTCGGGTGGTGTTTATACAGACGGCATGGGCCACGGTGTACAAAACGAGTTTGCAAGTATCATGGCGTACCCACAAGTATTTGGTAGTGCAACTCAGTACGATTACTTCTCTAACCCAAATTGGAGCGTAAACGGTATTCCTTACGGTATTACAAACCAGGCATACGCAATTCGTACTGTAACGGCAACAAAAACAAGTATTGCTAACTTTAAGTAAGTTAGTAAAAAGCGGGCCGATTTATTAGCCCGCTTACGTTATTTTGTTATTCCAATCCGTTTAATTAAGTGATCTATTTTAGCCCCTAAAAATGATCAAGTATTATTGCGGATTGGTATTAGTCCCTTTGGAGCGCGTTATGCGCTCTTTTTAATGCACAACCACCTTTTGCTTAATAGCCGGCATTAACGTTTTACCATCGCCATCTACCTTATTTAATAGCTTTAAGCCCATTACTTTTGCAAGCACCGGGTAAATGTCGAGGTTATTTACTTTTTCAAGGCTAACACCTTGTTTAAACGCAGGCCCAGTGGCAATAAACGTGGCCGCCATGTCGTCTGTGTAAGCATAACCATGTGTGCCAACATACGTCGATTTGCCCTTACTTGTAAACACAGCCGGCGCGTTAGTTTGCGCAATAATATCGCCTACACGGCTCCCTTTATTATAATGATACCCAGCTAACTGCTCATCGGTTAACACTGTATAGCGGCCATTAGCCGCATCGCGCAAACGCGCTTTATAATTGGCTATGTCGGCTGCGCTGGTTTCGGGTTTTGCATATATAAGTAAGCGAGGCCCCGTGTTTTTAACTATAAAACCGTCATCGCTAGGTAACGTGTTCAACAAAATGCTTTTATTAGGGTCAACAACCGCCATACCATGATCCGACACAATCACTAAATTCACATCTTGTTCTAATTTACTCAAACGCGCTTGCAACTGCCCCATTAATGTATCGAGCTGTTTAACTGCATCGCGTGTTTGCGGTGCGTCGGGGCCAAATTCGTGCCCCATGCTATCTACTAACGAAAAATAACTCGCAACAAAGCGAGGGCGCTGCGCCTTAGGTAAGCTTAACCACTGAATAATTTGATCAACACGGCCTTGGTATTCACTGTGTTTAGAATAATGATAATAATAGTCGGGGGTCATACCATTAAAACGCGCATCCGACTCAGGCCAAAAATACGCCGCCGACTTAAGCCCCTGCATTTTAGCTAAATTCCATAACGGAATACCCTTTACCCACGTGCTGTCGCCTAATGCTTTGCCCATACTGTAACATTCGTTATTACGCGCTTTGTCGCAAAATTTGTTATCAACAATGCCGTGATTTACGGGCAATAACCCAGTCACAATAGAAATATGGTTAGGAAACGTTTTAGTGGGGTAAACCGGTATTAACTTTTGTGCCCTTACGCCTTTATCTGCCATGGCTTTTAAATTAGGTGCCCCGTGTTTTTCAATGTAATCCCATCTAAAACCGTCAATCGACACAAGCACTACGGTTTGCTCTTTTGCCGCAAACGCTAAATGGCTAGTAAGCACCAAAGATGCCAATATCATTACCTTTAAAAACACATACTTCATTATAAATACTCGCCTACATTAAAATGCGTTAAATACTGAAAAATATAGCTTTATAATACAATTGCAGGGGCTTAAATGATACAAGTACCTGTACCTAACTCGTCTAGGTGTATATATTAACAAGTAAGTATTAAAAAAGAATGACACCGCGCACTCACTTTGCCAGTCGTCAACACCAAACAAGGACACCGATGACTATCGACTTTAGTAAAAAAATAACCCCCGCGCGCATGTACCGAACCACCTCTAATTTACAAATGGCGCTTGAAAGCGACCGTGGTCGCATAATGAACAGCGCCGCTATTCGTCGCTTACAACAAAAAACACAAGTATTTCCGCTAGAGCGAAATGCCGCAGTGCGTTCAAGGCTAACTCACTCGCTTGAAGTACAGCAAGTTGGCCGCTTTATTGTACAGCGTATTTTTGCCAACTTAAGCTACCAACAACAAACAGACTTTGGTTTAACCGACCTAGAGCGCCCGCTCGAAAGCCTAGTAGAAATGGCCTGCCTAATGCACGACATTGGCAATCCACCTTTTGGGCACTTTGGCGAAGCCGCAATAAACCACTGGTTTAATTCTAATTTAGCCAGTGTTACCCCCGAGCGATGCCGCGAGCCAAATACCGGCATTGGTGTTATTTTTAAGCACTTAGCGCAAGACATTTGCAACTTTGAAGGCAATGCCCAAGGCATTCGTATTATTCATTCATTGCAAACTCTAAACCTAACTTACAGCCAAAGTGCTGGTATTTTAAAATACACCCGCCCAGCAGGGCTTGATATAAAAGACATACCCCAAAATAAAAACGACTTAATGAAAAAAGTAGGCTACTACTACAGCGAAAAAGCCTTTATAGAGGCATTACAAAACGAATTAACCATAGAGCCATACTGCCGCCATCCGGCCAGTTACATAATGGAAGCCGCTGACGATATATCGTACTGTCTAGCCGACATAGAAGACGCCGTAGAAAAAGACATAATAACCATTGAGCTACTGTGCACTGTACTTAAAAATCACTATCAAAAAGTACTTATAAACCTAACCATTGACGACACCGAACACCAAGACTTTGTTAGCAAAGCGGTAGACTACGCACTCGAGCGTGGCAAAGCACAACCGTATAACTTTAATAGTGAATTTTTTATATACCTGCGTGTTGCCCTACTGCACCCGTTAGTTAACCATGCAGCCAAACGGTTTATAGAAAACATAGAGCCCATTTATCACGGCGACTTTAACCATGCCCTACTAGAAGACCGAAGCCACTTGCACGCCGTAACACAAACGCTTAAACACGTTGCCCTAGCGCATGTGTTTTCAGATAAAGAAGTAGAAAAACTTGAGTTACAAGGCTACAGAATCATTAACGGCCTACTCGACAGCTACAAACCGCTACTGCAACTAACAAGCGACGACTTTAAACGCGCACTAAATGGCGACAAACGCCTACTCATAGAATCAAGACTCGTTAAAAAGCTCTCTAAAAAGCATTTAAATAGCTATCAACATGCCATAGACGCCATGCAAGAAGAGCCCGACCACTTTGCAGCCTACGAGTTTTATTACCGATGCCGGCTAATTCAAGATTACATTAGCGGTATGACCGACCAATTTGCTTACGACGAATACCGCAGCCTTATGGTAATAAGCTAGTACAAAATGGCGCCTACTTAGCGCCACTTAACAACCGCTGTTTAAGCGTTAACATTAAAACGAATTGAGCTTTGCCTTATTGGCTCGCTATTAAGCGTAAGGCTCCCCTAGATAATTTTTAATTTTACGCTTAAAATCAACTTATTAATGATTAAACGCTAACCACCCTTATGACCACTTTATTCACACGCCTGACGCTTTGTTTTGCCTTATTTTATAGTGTTAACAGCGCTGCTTATAACGAAGCAATGTGCATACTTATAAAGCAAGAAGTACAGCAGTACAGTAATAACAAAACAAGCGAAAAATACCGTAAAGCGGCGCGTGATTACAAAAAACATTGCAACAAACCTAAGCAAGTACTTACTCAGCCTAAACCTATAGTAAAAGAGCCTGAATCCAGTGTAATAGTGACTCAGCCACAACCCAATATTGTGCAACCCGCTCCGGTTATTGAACCTGAAAGTCAAACAACCGATGGGCTAATAGACGAAAAAACGCTTAACTTAACCGATGAGCAAAAGCAGCAAATTAGCGACATGATTGATGCAAATGCAAGCGAAGTAACCATTAATGTAGAGCCTACACAAACTACACCCGTTGAAGAAAACGAGCCTAAAAACACAGCTGACGACCAAACACTTGAAGAGCCAGTTGCCACGCTAAAATCGGAACAAGCATCAGAAAAAACACAAGAAGCAGCGCCAATTAAAACAACAGAGCAAGCTGCACCCGTTATACAAAACCCAGAACCAACAGTAGCGCCAGTGATTGCTCCGCAACCAGCGCGCGAGCAACCTAGCTCGTTATTATTGCCAAGTTTTGTATTAGTACTGGTTGTGCTTATTGGCGCAATGGTGATCATTCGTTTAAGTCGCGCAAAACAAACCAATGCTAACGCCGCCGTTACAACAGCAAATACGCAAATGCAAAATATACAAAGCATTGAAAAACAACCAACCGAAGTTACACCAGAGCAACAGCAACCAAAAGCCACACATAATACACCGGCAACCACAGAGCAATTAGCCACGGAAACAACCGAGCCAACAGCGCCCGTTAATGACCCAATTAAAAATGAAACACCAATCGAAGAAAAACCACAACCTAATACCGCCGAGTTTGAAGCCGCAGCCAAAACCACATTAGCGCGTATTAAAAACGCCAGCAGCTTTAACGAACCCCAAGTGCGCGACTTTGACCCAGATGCTAAACCTGAAAAAAAACAGCGCAAGCACAGCCCAGTAAAACCAGAGCCAACACCAGAAGAGCCTGTTGAAAAAACTGAACAACCAGCAGAGAAAACACCTGAGCCGCTACCAACAAGTACACCTGCTAAATTAGATAAACCCGAGCCAGAAGCGCCTGCATTTAAAACTGAACACGACTTTAAAGAGCCCGAAGTACGCACGTTCGATCCTAATGCACCACTTCCCGGCAAAAAGAAAAAACCACGTAAAACAGAGCCAACACAAACCGTGCCTGAGCCACCAGCGCCACAAAACACCCCTGAAACAATGCAACCAGAGCCAAAAGCATCTGAGGCAAAAGCCGAGCCAAAAACCCCTACAGCTGAGCCTAAAAAAGCAGATACCAACAACCCATTTGCCAACCTATCACTTGATGCAAGTTGGGACCCAAACTCAGCCGAAAAACCCAAAATAGAAGAAAAACAACGCGCCCCTAAATCACAAGCATTAATAGACGCAGAAGAACGCGCTAAAAAGCTACAAACAAAAGAGTAACAACCCTACTCACTCCTCTTTGTGCATTAAAGCCCTAAAAACCCATTATTCACAAAGAGGTTTAGAGACGCTGCGCTTTTAGAGAAGTGATCAAGTGACTCGTGATTAAAAAACCAATAAATCAAATGGCTTGGCTTCTCATTTACTCCTCATTCGCTTCTCTTTGTGCATTAAAGCCCTAAAAACCTATTATTAAAAAAGAGGTTAAATTTATTGGTAGACGCGCAGCTTGCTGGCGTTTAAAAGCAACGCTTTTACGGGGGTTGAAAGGTTATTGTTTCAGCACCAAAAGTTAAGAAAAAAGATGCGGAGAAGTAACTAACATTACTAATGTTTTCTCTGTGTAGCGCAAAGCGCCTCAGTGTGCTCTGTGGTAATAAAAAGATCACTTAACACCATCACTTTGACTACTCATTCGCTTCCCTTTGTGCATTACATCTTTAAAACCAATGATTCACGAAGAGGATAAGAGACGCTGCGCTTTTAGAAAAGTGATCAAGTGACTCGTTATTAAAACCAATAACTTAAATCAAGTAGCTTTGCTCTTCTCATTTACTCCTCATTCACTCCTCTTTGTGCATTACAGTTTTATAAGCTCATTATTTCTAAATTTACTGGTAGACGCGCAGCTTGCTGGCGTTTAAAAGCAACGCTTTTACGGGGGTTAATAAAATGATTGTGTTACCACCGAGAAGTGAAGGAGAAGACCAGGAGCAGTAACCAAACCAATATTTTTTAACTCTGTGTAGCGCAAAGCGCCTCGGTGTGCTCTGTGGTGATATTTATTTTAAATAACAAGAAGCTGCCGCTTCTAACGTGAGCAAGCTCTACGTCTACAAAAACAAACTAAAATACGCCTGTCAC
>NZ_LOFI01000021.1:0-2620 GCF_001469195.1 Pseudoalteromonas sp. 10-33
TAAAAAAAGAGGCTTTTGGCTAACTGCATTTTTATTATTAATGTTTGTTGCTAATCCATTTACTGCATTCACTTACTTTTCAAATCCTGAAGCAATTATTCAAGTTTATCCATCTCTTTCAGAGGGACTTCTTTATTTTATGGGGCTACTTGCGGTTTTAAACGTTGTTTTTGCTATAGCGATATGGTCATGGAAAAAAGTAGGTGTTTATGGAATCTATGGTTCTATGGCACTAGCATTTTTAATTAACCTTTATATAGGTATTGGAATTATTGGTTCATTAACAGGCTTAATTGGTGTTGTAATTATATATTTCACAACAAAAAACAGATGGCAACTATTCACTTAGTTTGCATATAACAAGCGCATTAAGAATGGGACTGCTAACAGTTGGCTTAGTTTCGCTCCGCTACACATTTTAGCCAACAATTATCAGCCCCTTATGCGGGCGTTGAGGCTGTAGAATTACTCTTTTTAGAAACATATCCTACCATTTAAAATTGATTGTTTTTTAACCTTGAATCCGCCGGGTGACTGTGATCTAATAGATATTATTCACCCACGGTAAATTGTTATGGCCAACTATAAGCCTGATTTATCCTGCCAAAATAAATTCATTCCTATCAATTTCGCTGAGCAAATTCTGCCTGGCACTTTTGAGTATGCCCTTTGTTATATTGTCGAAAATAAACTCGATTTATCGGGATTTGACGCGTGGTATAACAACGACAAAACAGGCGCTGCTGCGTATCCGCCTTCGGTAATGCTAAAGATTATTTTACTGGGCTACGCACATGGTTTTATCAGTAGTCGCCGAATTACTAAAGCGTGTGAGACGAACATTTTATTTATGAGTGTGTCGGGTGATATTCAGCCGCATTACACATCAATAGCAGGCTTCGTGGCTAAAATGCATGAACAGATTGAGCCGCTATTTACGCAAGTGCTGATGATATGTGATGAGGAAGGCTTGGTAGGCCGCAATATGTTTGCTATTGATGGGTGTAAATTAAAGTCCAATGCGAGTAAAGAGTGGAGCGGGACATTTGATGAACTAGGCCGTAAAAAAGCAAAACTAGAGCGCGCAAGTAAACGCATCATTGAACGCCATCAAGCCCAAGATGGCCTAAGTGAAGAACTTGTCACTCAGGACTTAAAGCAAAAAGAAAAACTCGATAAAAGCGCCGCTAAAATCACAGAGTTTCTAGCAACCCATCAAGAGAAAACAGGCAGTAAAGGCAAGCCAGTTAAAAGTAATATCACCGACCCAGACAGCGCAAAAATGACGACCTCCAAAGGCACCATTCAAGGCTACAATGGCATTGCGATAAATGACGACAAGCACCAAATTATACTGCAAGCACAAGCATGGGGCTCAGTGGGCGAGCAACAAACTCTGCAGCCAGCCGTTGCACAATTAAAACAACAACTCGATAAATTGAACACTAACAAACTCAAAGACGAACACACGATAAAATTCACCGCAGACAGTGGGTTTAACAGCGAAGCAAACCTTAAATACATGGCGCAAAGTGGCTTTGATAGTTACATAGCTGATAATCAGTTTAGAAAACGAAACCCGTTGTTTAAAGAAAGTGAAACCTATGAAACAGAGCAAGAAAAACGTCGACTAAAACGTAGTAAAGGCAAACCTCGATTATTTACCTCAGAGGATTTTTATTATGATGAAGCAACCCAAACCTGCCGCTGCCCCGCAGGCAATGATATGTGGCGAAGCGGGGTTAATGTAAACAGCCACAACCAACAATACACCCGATTCTGCGGTTACTTAAAAGATTGCAAGGTATGCCCACTGCAACAGCAGTGCATGCGAAAGCCACCGATAAAAATAGGGCGGCAAGTTCAGTTTAAAAATGATGAATCGCGTAAAAAGTTAAGCTACATCGACAAAATGAAGGTCAAAATAGACAGCCTGATGGGGCGACGACAGTACAGTAAACGACTTGGCTGTATAGAGCCGGTGTTCGGGAATATTACAGTGAATAAAGGCATGAATAAACTGACCTTACGGGGTCAAACGAAAGTGAATGCGCAATGGCAACTGTACTGCCTTGTTCATAATATAGAAAAACTGCAAAACACGATGCATTAAGAAGGGGAAGCCCTTTTAACTTAAAATAAAGCGACTCAACCACTCGTAACCACTTCCAAAAAGCCAATTAAAACAATATCAAACACTTTTTTATATGCTGCGTAAAAGTACAGTAATCGATTGAACCAAAATAGGAACTCAGCTATGGTTTGTTTATCAATAAAAACAAATTTGAAAACGAGTTAATCTACAGGCTCGTTATATGCCTAAATTGAATTGAGAGGGAGTTATCAATGTCCATGACAATGTACGTAATTTTAACGTTAAGTGACGTTCCAAATACGAATTCATTAAATGAATTATCAAAGCAGCTAAATGCTCCAGTTCAATATTTAGAAAATGTAGATATAAAAAAGCACACAGGTTTTCTTCCTGTTAAATTAAATGGTGAAGAGTCTGGTGTAGAAACATATATGTCACCGTTATCAGAGTTTACAGATTATTTCCCTAGCTTCGATTCATCAGGCTATGATGAGCCAGTTGTTGTAACGTTTCGATGGGGTGGTG
>NZ_LOFI01000022.1:0-2201 GCF_001469195.1 Pseudoalteromonas sp. 10-33
CCCGCAACGAGCGCAACCCCTATCCTTAGTTGCTAGCAGGTAATGCTGAGAACTCTAAGGAGACTGCCGGTGATAAACCGGAGGAAGGTGGGGACGACGTCAAGTCATCATGGCCCTTACGTGTAGGGCTACACACGTGCTACAATGGCGCATACAGAGTGCTGCGAACTCGCGAGAGTAAGCGAATCACTTAAAGTGCGTCGTAGTCCGGATTGGAGTCTGCAACTCGACTCCATGAAGTCGGAATCGCTAGTAATCGCGTATCAGAATGACGCGGTGAATACGTTCCCGGGCCTTGTACACACCGCCCGTCACACCATGGGAGTGGGTTGCTCCAGAAGTAGATAGTCTAACCCTCGGGAGGACGTTTACCACGGAGTGATTCATGACTGGGGTGAAGTCGTAACAAGGTAGCCCTAGGGGAACCTGGGGCTGGATCACCTCCTTATACGATTTAGAACTTATTTGTTCGTAGTGTCCACACAGATGATTGTTATTGTAAAGAGAACAACACTTATTGTTTGGGTCTGTAGCTCAGCTGGTTAGAGCGCACCCCTGATAAGGGTGAGGTCGGTAGTTCAAATCTACTCAGACCCACCACTTCTTCACGAAGTCGGTAACTAAACAATAAGACCAGCACATGTGGGGCTATAGCTCAGCTGGGAGAGCGCCTGCCTTGCACGCAGGAGGTCAGCAGTTCGATCCTGCTTAGCTCCACCACTTTTACTTCTTAAAAATAAATATTCTTTATCGGGCAGCTAAATCGCCTGAGAATAGAGTGTGTTTAATTTTGAGAGGTTTTTGTATCTCTTGCTCTTTAAAAATTTGGAAAAGCTGATAATAAAATTCGTATGAATACAGTGTATTTGTACAGAGTTTTCAAAAGTAAAAAAGAATGATAGCAGTATCATTCAGTGCCATTTAATCACTCTTTGAGTCGATTGATTGGTATCTACTTTAGTATTCAATATTAACTTCTGGCGAAGTTAAACTGTCACAAAACAAAGACCCGTTTGGGTTGTATGGTTAAGTGACTAAGCGTACACGGTGGATGCCTTGGCAGTTGGAGGCGATGAAGGACGTATTAACTTGCGATAAGCCTAGTCAAGCTAGTAAAAAGCACTTGAGACTAGGATTTCCGAATGGGGAAACCCACCTGCTTGCAGGTATCGTTAACTGAATACATAGGTTAACGAGGCGAACGCGGAGAACTGAAACATCTAAGTACCCGTAGGAAAAGAAATCAACCGAGATTCCGAAAGTAGCGGCGAGCGAAATCGGAACAGCCCTTAAGCTTATTATGTGTTAATGGAAGGCTCTGGAAAGTGCCACGATACAGGGTGATAGTCCCGTACATGAAAAGACATTTTAAGTGAAATCGAGTAGGTCGGAGCACGTGAAACTTTGACTGAATATAGGTGGACCATCATCTAAGGCTAAATACTCCCAACTGACCGATAGTGAACCAGTACCGTGAGGGAAAGGCGAAAAGAACCCCTGTGAGGGGAGTGAAATAGAACCTGAAACCGTGTACGTACAAGCAGTAGGAGCAGACTTGTTCTGTGACTGCGTACCTTTTGTATAATGGGTCAGCGACTTATATTTTGTAGCGAGGTTAACCGATTAGGGTAGCCGTAGGGAAACCGAGTCTTAACTGGGCGAATAGTTGCAAGGTATAGACCCGAAACCCGGTGATCTAGCCATGGGCAGGTTGAAGGTTGAGTAACATCAACTGGAGGACCGAACCCACTAACGTTGAAAAGTTAGGGGATGACCTGTGGCTAGGAGTGAAAGGCTAATCAAACCGGGAGATAGCTGGTTCTCCCCGAAATCTATTTAGGTAGAGCCTCGGACGAATACTTACGGGGGTAGAGCACTGTTAAGGCTAGGGGGTCATCCCGACTTACCAACCCTTTGCAAACTCCGAATACCGTAAAGTACTATCCGGGAGACACACGGCGGGTGCTAACGTCCGTCGTGAAGAGGGAAACAACCCAGACCGCCAGCTAAGGTCCCAAAGTCATAGTTAAGTGGGAAACGATGTGGAAAGGCCCAGACAGCCAGGAGGTTGGCTTAGAAGCAGCCATCCTTTAAAGAAAGCGTAATAGCTCACTGGTCGAGTCGGTCTGCGCGGAAGATGTAACGGGGCTAAACTATGCACCGAAGCTGCGGATTCATACTTTGTATGAGTGGTAGGGGAG
>NZ_LOFI01000023.1:0-162610 GCF_001469195.1 Pseudoalteromonas sp. 10-33
CAGCCATCGCTCGTGACGCTAACTCCCACTTGTAACTTTCTTTTTCTTCATAAGAAGTCGTCGCGTGCTTTTCCCTTTTTCCAATCGTGTTGATATTACGGCTCCAGCGAGACTGTTCAATTAATCCCACAACGTGCTTTGTATCTGGCGCAAACAGCAATACGCTATGAGCTAACAAGCCTCGTTGTTTTGCTCCTCGTCCGACATGACCCAAATCATCTCGAATGGAGGAATGTTTATAAATTAGTGTGGTCGTGTCTTCTAATGCGAGCAATAAGTTATGACTTTTGGCCTGTTCAACCGTGGCTTTAAAGCCTGACTTTGCAATAGCCGTTGCGTCAATATTCTCGTTGCGAATAAAGCGGTAGGCACCTTCCATATCGGCGGGGGATTGAGTGATGTTCACAAGCGGTTTTCCTGGTTCATTTGCAAGCGTTGATGCTAACTTTACCAGACGCGCTGTTCTTCTTGGATCACCTAAGTCCGATTTACCGAATTGTTGTTTTGCCCAATGAGTATGTTCGTTAATCATAATGTGCCCTCAAACAAGATTTGAAGATCTGATCATGACATTGGGATTTAGTTCAAAAAAATCCCCGCTAATTTCTTAGCAGGGATTTGTGTATAAGAGACAGCTAATAGCGGCTTTTTTATTGAACAACATTCATTCAATTAATTTATGCCCAACCTTCGTAACGCTTACGGCGCGACAAAACAATGGTTAAAATAATTCCCAAAAATAACCCTAAAAATGCAATCGCACCGCCGTAGGTAAGTAGTTGTCGTTTTTCTTTTGAACTAGCGGCTTCTTTTTGCGTGCGCTCTTGCGCGAGTGTTGTTTGCAGGCTTGTAATTTGCGCTGATAATTGCAGGTTTTGATCGGTTAAGGTTTGATTTTGCTTTTGTAGCTGCGGTAGTTCTATTTGAGCAAGGCGTAAATTTTCCTGCATGGTGCTCATTTCGCTGCTTAAGGTTTGGTATTGTTGATGTAACCCAGGCGTAGTAGAAATAAATTTAGTTTCAATCCAACCTTCGCGGTCTTTGTCGTCCTTTATTTTAATAAAGCCGTTTTCTTCGCCAGACAGTACGGTTATTTTTGTTCCCGCGTCTACAGAGCCTAGTAGTCGATAGTTCTTACTCGCCCCTGAACGCATAAATGTATATAAATTGTCGATGATATAAGCGGTATTTGCATCTGATGAACTCGCTGTTGTTGCTTCATCTTGTGCGTAGCTTATAAACGTAGTGGCTGTTAAAAGTAGCCCGAATAAACAATGTTTTAGCATTTATCTACCTTGTTGTTCTTACTGAGTCCGTTATGAACATGGTTTTTTAATTCACATATGAAGCAAGATAGTAGGGATTTAGCCTTTTAAAAGCAAGGCTGATATTGTAACCCTGTCATAATTAAACCACTCAAAAAAGCTAAAAAATTTGCATTGTTAGAGCGCTTTGTTTATTTTGACCACTTATTTATTTTAAAGGTAATCCGCAAACCGAATGGATACTGAGATAGAACTAAAATTTTTGGTATCAGATGCCGTTGTCCCACTGATCCCCTCACTAATTACTCAATTTGCTAAAACGGTTATTAATAAGCCTTCACGTAGTTTGCAAAATGCTTATTACGATACGCCTAGTCGAGAACTTCGAGCACTTGATATTGGCTTTAGAACCCGTTGTTCTGACAATCAGTGCGAACAAACTATTAAGCTTGCTGGCGAAGTGGTAGGTGGCCTCCATCAGCGCCCAGAATATAACTTACCTATTGATTCCAGCCGCCCTAATTTAATGGCGTTTAGTGCTGACATTTGGCCTCATGGCATGCAGGTAGATGCGATTTCACAAAATTTATTTCCTATTTTTAGCACTAATTTTATTCGTCGTACGTGGTTAATTGAAACGCAAGGCGGTGCAAAAATAGAGGTCGTGCTTGATAAGGGCGAGATTGCTGCTTCTGGGCAAGTTGAGATGATCAGCGAGCTAGAAATAGAATTAATCGAAGGCAGCCGCAATGAACTGTTTGCTTTGGCCGATATTTTAGTTAGCCAAAACTGTATTCGACTCGGTTTGTATTCAAAAGCAGCGCGTGGCTATCGTTTAGCCGACGATAACCCACTTAAGCCTAGTAAGTCGATTGGATTTGTTAAGCTTCCTCGCTCTGCAACCCAAGAAAGCGCTTTAAAAGAAGCAATGAACTTTGGTATTCGGTTTGTGCAAAAGCATGAGCAGTGTTACTTCGATAAACCGAGTTTAAAAACCTTAAAAAGGGTGACTGATGGTATTAGTTTAATTCGTCATACCTTTTGGTTGTTTGACGATATAGTCTCTAAAGACAGCACCGAACAATTACGCACCGAGCTTAAGTGGCTTTTGAGCGAGTTAGCATGGGTAGAAAATGCAATTCAGTTAAAAACTTATACGTCAAAACGTCATGCCTTTTATAAAAAAATAAATGCGGCGCCCGCTTTGGCGCAAGTTATTAACGACTTAAAAGAGCTGCAGCCAAGTATTGATGACATTAATGCGCTGTTTCATAGTGCCCGTTACAATCGTTTATTGCTCTCGTTAACAACGTGGTTGATTGACAAGCAATGGCGAAAAGATTGGGGGCAGGTAGAGCTCCAAGCTGCAGAAAATCCAGTGTCTTCTATTGCTGAAAGATTGTTTAATAAAGACTGGAAAAACTTGCACCAGTTATTGCCAAAAGAGCAAACGCTAGGCGTAGCTGACTACCTTAATTTACGAATGCAGCTTGAAAACAGTTTGCTAAGCGGTAATTGCTTAGGATCGATGTTCGATAAAGAAGAGCGTCTTGAGTTTAGATTGCCGTGGTTAGATATTTCGCATGGTGTTTATGAACTCAGTACCCTTGAGTATTTAAAGCAATTATGCGCAGGCCAAGAAGATGAGCAACTAGCCAAAATTCAATCTTGGTTAGAGCAAAAGTCGGAATACTTAGTCAGTGCAATGGAGCAAAGTAGACTTGCTTCGTTTGACATAGCGCCTTATTGGCAAAAATGATGATAAAGCACTTTTGCAATTTAATCCCAATGCAAAAGTGCATTTGCTTCCTAATTATTTTGTTAAGCTTTGACGCTTACTCTGAGCCCCTTTGGTTATTATACAAAAACGAGCAAGGGGTCAGCATTGAGTATCAGCAATTTTCTGATGATACGTTTGTTGTAAAAGGTCAGCTTAATATTGAAGATGTAACAGCAAATGACTTTTTAGATTTATTAAGTGATACGCGTATTGCGTCAAGTTGGCTTGAAAACACGTCTAAAGTACGTTTAATTAAAGCACTTAGCCCTTCAGAAAACCTCGTTTATAGCTCTATCGACTCTCCTTGGCCTGTTGCAAACCGAGATGCTGTTACCTATTCGTGTTATACAAGATTATCTCCGCAGCAAACTAAGCTTTCTATTGAATCGCGTCCAGAAGAATTGCCATTAACTAAGCGTGTAGTAAGAATTAAAACGCTTAACGCACATTGGTTACTGACACAAAAAAGCGAAGATTTAAATATTGAATATCAGGTTTACGCCTTACCTGGAGGAAATATTCCAACCTGGCTATACAATAAGGTGGGACTTAAAAGTACCTTTAAAACGCTGGTGAATTTACGGACAATGCTAGAAACTAAAAGCTACACCGCACGCGAACCGGTTATTAAAGCTGGCGCTTGTAATTTACGCGAAATAACAGCTAAATAAGTCATTACAAAACAGCAAGGGATTACACCTATAAATGACTCAGTTAAGCCATTTATAGGTGATTGCTCAGTATTTTAATATTTGGCTGATTTAGACTCTTTAGGTAGTGAGTTTTTAATAAACTCTCTTAAGTCGTTATTTGAACTTTCTAAGTCAGCATGGCGAAGGTACATCATGTGCCCACTTCTGTAGCCTTTAAAACTCAAACGATCTTTCATTTTTCCACTTGGATCTAATTGCCACATTGTGTACTTGGCATCAAAGTAATTGGTTGCACCATCGAAATAACCCGCCTGTACCATTACATTTAAGTAAGGGTTTTGAGCCATCGCTAAGCGAAGGTTTTCACCGGTATTATTGCCACTTCTATCCCAAGGATGAACGTTACCAAATAAGTTATATTTTATGTCGGTTTTATAGTTTAACTCTTCGCGCAGGTAGTAATTGATTGCAGGTGTAAACGAGTGTAACCATGAAGTCAGCTCTGCCCAGTAGTCAGGTGAATCTCCTGCATCGCGTTTGTCTATGCCTAGGTAGCGAGAGTCTAAACGGCCGACTGTTTGGCCTCTATCACGTAACAGTTCTTTCCAGAAGTATTGCGTAGGGATATCAAGGTTGTTTTGATCGACAAACGTGTCTGAAAGGCCAGCATACGCAGCCATTTTTTTAATGATACGACGCTTTTCGTCTTGCGCTAAAAAGCCACCTTTTGCTAATGCTGGTATTAATTCGTTTAAAGTAAACTGCTCAACTTCAGGAAGGAGTTCGTCTAAATCTTTTGCTTGTAAATCGGCGTTTAGTGCTTTGTGATACCACGCGGTGGCTGCAAAGTATGGCAAACGATTTGCCGCTTTAACTGGGCCTTCGCGTTTAATTCCAATGTCTGTTGGTGACACTAATACAACACCGTTAATATACATCCATTGGCTATTTTGTAACTCATGTGCAAGGCCCGATACGCGTGTTGTGCCATAGCTTTCGCCAATTAAAAATTTTGGAGAGCGCCAACGCTCTGTTCTATTTACAAAGGTATTTAGCCACTCGCCAAGGTATTTAATGTCGGCGTTAACGCCAAAAAACATCTCTTTTTGTTGCGCTTTAGAAAGCATTTCGCCTTTTTCGTTTTCAATAACTCGCGAATAGCCTGTATTCACAGGGTTTACATAAACAATGTCGGCAACATCAAGTACAGAGTATGGGTTGTCTTTAACACCATAGGGTTGAATAGGGTAGCCTTCATCATCAATTTTTAATACACGTGGGCCGGTGTAGGCTAAGTGCATCCAAACTGAGGCTGAGCCAGGGCCACCATTAAAAGAAATGAGCAATGGACGTTTGGTTCTATCATCAACTTTATCGCGTGTGTAATAGGTGTATTGCAGTGTAGCAACGGCATCGCCTTTGTCGTCCCATACGGGTTGAGTGCCTGTTGCAACCGTATAATTAAAGCGTTGACCATTAATTTTAGCTTTGTGTTGGGTGATAACTTTACTATCTACATCAATACGGCGTTGATTATCAGCATTAGCATGGGTACTGAGCATTAATGCAAAAACCGTGATTGGTAAAATACGACTAAGCTTCATGAGGTATCCTTATTATATTTAATAACTCATTAAAGATAAAAATGAGTGAAATAACAAAGGTAATGAGACTAGCTGCCGATATAAGTGGTTAAGTTAATTAAAATTAGCTGGTAAGTAGGTAAAACGATTATTAATGGCTTAAATATTTGTTTAATTATTTAGCTAATAATTAAAATCAGGTATATTTGCTTGTAGGTTTGTTTTTTTATTATATCTGTCGATTTACAAGCTACTTAATGGAATGTGCTTTAATATTTAAAGCGTTAAATAACAATGACTCTGGATGTTTTTTTACTTATTTTTGCTGCGTAAAGCGTAGTACCGGTAAGTTTTATTATTTTGTATTTGCAGCAAATGTTGCAAAAATAATGAGAACAAAGAGAAGGTCTATGCAAAGAGTACTAGTGGTTGAAGACAGCAAAGTTGTGCAGCAGGTTTTACGCCACTTAACCGCCCAATATTTAGATGTTGCCGTTGATTTTGCTTGGTCTTTAGCTGAGTGCAAGGCTCACGTAGAAAAGTATGACTATTCCCTAGCACTTGTTGACTTAACTCTCCCCGATGCCCCAAATGGCGAAGTTGCCAAATATACACTTTCTAAAGCAATTCCTACGGTTGTGCTTACATCGAAAATAGACGAGTACAAACGTCAGCAAATGCTAGAAGATGGTGTGGTAGATTACGTTATAAAAGATAACCGTGATTCTTATCATTATGCGGTTAAATTGGTTTCTCAACTTTTAAGAAACCAAGGTTGTAAGGCATTAATTGCGGACGATTCTATGTTGAGTCGTTCGTTAATGAAGCAAATGCTCGAAAAGCAATTGTTTGATGTAAGCACCGCGAATGACGGGCAGCAAGCGCTTGAAATATTAAAAGCTGATCCAGATATAAAGCTGCTAATGACCGATTACGCCATGCCCACAATGGATGGCTTTGAGCTAGTTAAAGCAGTTCGTAATTTTAGAGGCCGAGACGATTTAGCTGTAATTGGTTTATCTGGAGCGGGCAAGCACGGTTTATCAGCACGCTTTATAAAATATGGCGCAAACGACTTTTTGACTAAACCCTTTATGAATGAAGAATTTCACTGCAGGGTGTTGCAAACAATGGAACAGTTATCACTGATTGCAGATATCAAAGAAAGTGCTTTTAGAGATCATTTAACCGGTTTATACAATCGACGTTATTTTTATCAATATGCTGAAAAGTTATTAAAAAACCAAAATCAAAATAATACGCTAGCGCTACTCGACGTGGACTTTTTTAAAAATATAAACGATACATTTGGTCACGAAGGCGGCGACCAGGCGCTTAAGCAGGTTGGCTCACTTATTCGCTCAACCTTTGCAAAATTTACTGTAGCAAGGGTGGGTGGTGAAGAATTTGCCATTGTTCTACCTGATATCGATTTAGCCAGAGCACGCGAATATTTAGAAGCGTTTAGAAAAAAAATGGCGAGTTACGATTTTTCTATTAGTGACAAGTCTTGCACGATAACAGCGAGTATTGGGCTTGCAGAGTTTCAAAATACCAATTTAAAAGATGCGATGCGTGTTGCCGACAAGGCGTTATACGAAGCAAAAAGCAAAGGCAGAAACTGTATCGGGTAACTGTTTATATTATAGCGCAATTTTGGGGTCGTTTTTATATGTGCACCAATGTAGCGGAGTTGTTAAAAAAACGCACCTAAATGGTGCGTTTTTTTTGTGGCAAGTTCAGCTTTAACGGTTAAGTTATTGTTTTTAAATTAAATTAAATAGTGGCACAAAGGTTGGATTATGTTACCCAACAGGATAACAATAAAGAGTCCGAGGGGGCCACTATGAAAATGATTAGTGCAATCATAAAACCATTTAAATTAGACGATGTGCGTGAAGCGCTCGCTGATTTAGGAATTGAGGGGATGACTGTAGTTGATGTTAAAGGTTTTGGACGTCAACGAGGTCATACAGAGCTATATCGTGGTGCAGAGTACCAAGTCGATTTTATTCCAAAGATCAAACTTGAAATTGCAACTCGTACAGAAAATTGCCAACGCGTAGTTGAAGCTATCACTAAAATTGCATCAACAGGAAAAATTGGTGACGGCAAAATTTTTGTGTACGACTTAGATCAAATTGTTCGTATCCGTACTGGCGAACTTGACGAAGAAGCAATTTAAGAGGGGCTTATGGAAAATACAATTGTAGAACTTAAATTTTCACTCGATACATTTTACTTTTTGATATCGGGTATATTGGTAATGTGGATGGCAGCAGGTTTTGCCATGTTGGAAGCAGGCTTAGTTCGCTCTAAAAACACCACTGAAATTTTAACTAAAAACATCGCGCTTTATTCAATCGCATGTACCATGTTTTTGTTAGTTGGCTACAACATCATGTATGTAGACAACGCTGAGGGCGGAATCATGCCATCACTGGGTGCGTTAATTGGTACGCAAGCTGCTGATGCCGATCACTCTTTAGAGTCTGACTTTTTCTTCCAAGTGGTTTTCGTTGCAACAGCTATGTCAATTGTATCGGGTGCGGTTGCTGAGCGAATGAAGCTATGGGCTTTCTTAGCATTTACTGTTGTTTTAACTGGCTTTATCTACCCAATGGAAGGTTACTGGACATGGGGCGGTGGTTTCTTGTCTGAAATGGGGTTTGTTGATTTTGCAGGTTCTGCCATTGTTCATGGTGCAGGTGCAGCAGCAGCACTAGCAGGTGTTATTTTGTTAGGCGCTCGTAAAGGTAAATACGGTAAAAACGGTGAAGTTTACCCAATTCCAGGTTCTAACTTGCCACTTGCAACTTTAGGCACATTTATTTTGTGGATGGGTTGGTTTGGTTTTAACGGTGGTTCGCAGTTATTACTATCAGATAAAGAAAACGCAACGGCTGTAGGTCAAATCTTACTTAACACTAACGCGGCAGCGGCAATGGGTGCAATTGCAGCACTATTTGTATGTAAAGTATTATGGGGCAAAGCAGATTTAACAATGGTACTTAACGGTGCGTTAGCGGGCTTGGTTGTTATTACTGCAGACCCTCTTTCACCATCTCCATTAATGGCTTGTTTACTTGGTTTATTAGGTGGTTCGTTAGTTGTATTTAGCATTATAGCTCTAGACAAAATTAAGATTGATGATCCAGTAGGTGCTATTTCTGTACACGGTGTGTGTGGTGCATTAGGTATAATGCTAGTTCCGCTTTCAAACGGTGATGCGAGCATTGTTAATCAGTTAATCGGTTTAGTAACTATATTGGCATTTGTTTTTGTAGCATCGTTAATTGTGTGGGCTATATTAAAATACACAATGGGTATACGTGTTACAGAAGAAGAAGAGCTAAACGGTATGGATCAACACGACTGTGGTGTAGAAGCTTACCCTGAGTTTGTATCTGTTCGTAATAACTAAATTTATATAGTGTGTTCATCAAAGCTCTACTTTAGGTAGAGCTTTTTTTGTTTCAGGGAAGGTTAATTTTTCAGGTGTTAGGGTTATGGCCAATATGCTAAGCTCTCCTTTGTAAATAAACCGTTGGAACACATTACACTTACATGGCTGATAATAAAAAAACACCCAGTAGTAAAACCCCTTCTAAGCGTGCAACGAAAGCAAGCAGTTCGCCACGTAAAACTAAACCCAAATCAACAAAAAAAGCGGCAAAAACTGTGGTTAAACGCTCATTTATGAGAAAAACATGGTCAGTTTTTTGGAAGCTGAGCTTGGCGGTTTTTATTGCTATGACCATGTACCTTATTTATTTAGACTCAAAAACAACACGTGTATTTGAGGGCAATAAATGGCAACTACCAGCACAAGTGTATGCGCGTGCAATGCAGTTTTACCCAGGGCAATTTTTATCAAGTCAAGAGGTGGAATTTGAACTTGAACGTCTAAATTATTCATCGGTTAATCGACTTAGCCGCACTGGCCAATACGTAAAAACGGCCGATAGCATTAAAATTTACCGACGAGAGTTTGAATTTTATGATGGGCTGGAGGAGTCTAAGGTTGTTGAACTGCGTTTTGCGGGACAAAAAGTAGCCTCTGTAAAAGATAAATTTGGTAGGCGCTTGAACAATGCTCGATTAGAACCTGTTCAAATAGCCCGCATTGGTAACGATTCGAAGCAAGATAGAGAATTTGTTCCCCTTGATAAGTTTCCTGCTATGTTAAAAGACACTTTGCTAGTGGTGGAAGACCGTAATTTTTATGAGCACCACGGTGTATCTGTTTTTTCTATTTTACGCGCTCTATATACCAATATTAGAGCAGGGCGAACAGTCCAAGGCGGTAGCACGTTAACGCAGCAACTCGCTAAAAATATATATTTAACCCGTGAACGTTCGCTGCTGCGAAAAATCAATGAGGCGTTTATTGCGCTTATTCTTGATTATCGTTACTCAAAAGACCAAATATTAGAGGCCTACTTAAACGAGGTTTATTTAGGTCAATCTTATAACCAAGGCGTGCATGGCATGGGCTTGGCGTCTGAGTTTTATTTTTCAAAACCAGTAGATGAGCTTGAATACGATCAAATAGCGTTGCTAGTAGCGATGGTGAAAGGGCCGTCTTATTACAATCCTCGCCGCTACAAAGAGCGCACTATGGAGCGTCGCGATTTAGTACTTCGCCTCATGGTTGAAAATAAATTAATAAGCACAAAAGAATACCGAGCATCCCTTAAGCGCTCAATAGATATTGCGCCAATGAAAGAAAGTTTACAAAAATCATACCCAGGGTATTTAGAACTGGTGAACCGTGAATTAAATAAATTACTACCCGACCAGCAAATACTAGATGCTGGTGTTAGGGTGTTTACTTACTTTGATTTACAAAAACAAACAGCAATGGAAAACTCGGTTGAGAAAAGCTTACCTTATTTAGAGAAACGCCCTAAAACAGATAAGCTTGAGGTTGCTATGATCTCTGTAAATTCAGATAAAGGTGGCGTATCGGCCCTTGTAGCAGGGCGCGACGTTCGATATTCAGGCTTTAATAGAGTGCTAGATACAAAAAGAAATATAGGGTCTTTAGTTAAGCCTGCAGTTTATTTAACAGCACTACAATCACCAAATTATAATTTAGCCACATTACTTGATGATTCGCCGTTACAGGTAACCAATGAGGAAGGTAATGTATGGCAGCCTGAAAACTTTGATCGTCAGTACCGTGGTGCAATACCGCTTTATCAAGCATTTAGTAATAGTATTAATATACCAGCTGTTAATTTAGGCTTAGATATAGGGGTGGATAAAGTTGCAAATACACTTAAATTACTCGGTGTGGATGATCAAATAGATGAATACCCATCTTTACTCTTAGGAGCTTTAGAGTTATCGAGTTTTGATGTAGCTCAGCTTTACACCACTATTGCAAATGACGGTGAGTATAAGAAGTTGACGTCTATTTCAGCACTAACCGACTCTGTAGGTAACGTGCTATATAAACATCAGGTGAGTGCAGAGCCTCGTGTTGATAAAGCGTCTGTATACATGACTAAGTATGCAATGAAACGCGTAACAAAAGACGGCACAGCCAAGCGTTTAAATTTACACTTTCCGTCTATTCAATTAGCTGGCAAAACAGGCACCAGCAACGATTTGCGCGACAGCTGGTTTGCTGGATTTGATCAAAATACGGTAACTGTTGCATGGCTTGGCCGCGATGATAATAAAAGCACAGGTTTAACTGGCAGCGTAGGGGCGCTTGAGGCTTATATTCGTTATTTAAAACCACTTAACCCACAAGCTATTGCTGATACTCGTCCCCCTTCAATCCGTTGGGCTTTTGTAAACGAACACACAGGTAAACAAGCTCCGCCAGGATGTGGCAAAGTGATCCAACTTCCATTAAGAGTTAGTGAATTTGAGCCAAGGCCTCGCTGTATAAAATGATAACTCAAATAACAAAGCCGCTATTTAGCGGCTTTGTTATTTATAGATATTAAAGCTATAGATATTAAAAGTTAAGACTTAAAAAAGCGCATTGACGTTGTTAAATCATTCGATAAGCGTGAAAGCTGCTCGGCGTCTTGCAGCGTTGATTGTGCTGAGACGAGTGTATGGTCAGCTAAGTTATTTACTTCTTGCGAGTCATTTAGAGCCTGAGTTGTCGCATTGGCTTGTTGTTTAACTCGTTCAGCGATTACCTCGCCTTGATGTTTTATATCACCCATACTACTTTCCGCACTTTGCAGTACCGTATTTGTTTGGTTTGCGGCTTCAACAGATAACTCCATTTTTTCAACGCTTGAACGCATTTTCACTTGTGTATCGTCAGATGCTTTTTGCAAAGAGCTGATAATTTGGTGAATTTCTTGTGTTTGTGTTTGAGTACGTAACGCAAGTGTTCTTACCTCATCTGCGACTACCGCAAAACCTCGTCCGTGTTCACCGGCTCTGGCCGCTTCAATTGCTGCATTTAGCGCTAATAAGTTTGTTTGGTCGGCAATTTCACTGATCCCTTTACTGACTTTGCTTATTTCTTGACTATCTTGGGCTAGTCGGTCGAGTGCTTGTTGGCTTTCGGTAAACTCCATTTTTAAGTCTTGCATATATTGAGCAAGCTCCATGGTATTACTCGACCCTTGTTTTACATGCTCTGCGGCGTTTTGAGCGGTGAGGGTTGCTTGATGAGCCGATTCTTCAATTGTATGTGCAGTTTGCGCCATATCGCTTAATGCATAGCTAATTGCATTTACCCGCGTTTGCTGTTTTATTACGTCGTCGCTGGTTTGGCTACTGGCATGCGAAAGAGACTTAGTGGCATCGCAAAGTGCTTTTGTGCTGGTTTTAACATCTGAAAGTAAATGTGAAAATGCACTAAGTAGGGCGTTGTACTGCTCAGCAATAACACTCATTTCGTCATTACCATGTGAGTTAAGAGTTGCATTTAGATCACCGTTAGCGGCCTTAGTGGCTGCTTTAGAGAATCGACTGATGGTATCAACGACTGCAAAATAAAATCCAACCATTAAATAAAGTGCAAATAATAAACTCATTATAGAGGCAACTAATACGGTGTTTCGGGTCCACTGCTGACCTTTTATTTTATTGCTAATTAACGACTCTAAAGTTGGAATACTTGTGTTGATTAAAGCGCTAATATTTTTTTGAACATTGTCAGTGAGTGCTGAAAATTCACGCTGAGTTAACTCTATGTCGTCGGGTTCAAGTAGTTTTTTATCTATCGCGTTCTTAAATGCTGAGACTGATTTTTGTAGTTCATTTAAAGTGGGAGAAAGCACTTTATTTACCGATTTATCCGCTGACGTTGCAATAGCGAGTGTTTTTAAAAGTTGCTGCTCAAATTGGGGTAACGATTTACTTAGGTTAGAAAGTGCAATAAAGGTATCTGGGGTAAATTGGTTATTGTTCAGTACTGTATTTGCGCTCGCGGCGGTTAGGTTTATTTGAGTGATAAAAGCAGGGACACGGGTTACCAACGCGCGATTTAAATAGGCACTGGCCAGTTCACTATCAAGCGCTAAATTAGATTGAATTGACACAAGCTCAAGAACATCTTCGGCTTCATTGTCATTTATTTTGAAGCCTAGTGCTCTTGCTATATTGATGTTTTTGTCCGTTTCACCCTTTATTTGGTTAGTGAGTATTGCCTGATAGCCTTTTAAGCCTTGCTGTTCCATTTTTGATACATGAATACTTTTGCTCAATAACGACACTAGAAAAAACATGCTCAGTGCAAGTGGGATCAAGAGAATACCAAATGTAATACTTATTTTTGCTTTGTATTTTAGGTTCGCCATTAATCGCGTTGCAGGCGCAGCAAACTGCCGTAATCCAGACATAAGATTCTCTTGTAATTAATAAAGTAGGGTGAAGATAACTAGACCTTGTTATGCTTGATTATCATTCAATTGTATCAATTTACAAATAAAAAAAGCCCTTAAAGGGCTTTTTCAATCTTTAGTATTGATTGCCTGTTTTAAAAAGTAGGTATATAACCCCTGTTTAGGCAACGCTGGTGATTAAAGTTTTGCGAAACAGCGCTCTGCTGCAGCTATAGTTTCTTGGACTTCCTGCTCTGTGTGTGCAGCACATACAAATCCAGCCTCAAATGCTGACGGTGCAAGGTATACACCTTCTTCAAGCATAAGATGGAAAAAGCGTTTAAAACGCTCTAGGTCACACTCAGTCGCTTGTTTGTAAGTGGTTACTTTTTCTTCGTCAGTAAAGAAAAAGCCATACATGCCGCCCGCGTAGTTTGTTGTAAGAGCGATACCCGCTTTTTTAGCGCCTGCTTCAAAGCCTTCGCATATGGCTTTTGAAATCGCTTCCAGCTTATCGTGTAAACCCGGTTCACTTAATAGCTCTAATGATTTTAAACCTGCAGCCATAGCAATTGGATTACCCGACAGTGTGCCTGCTTGATATACTGGGCCAACGGGCGCAATGTAATCCATAATCTCGGTTTTACCGCCAAATGCGCCGACCGGCATGCCGCCGCCAATAACTTTACCTAAACAGGTTAAGTCTGGCTTTATGTTGTAATATGCTTGCGCGCCACCTAATGCTACGCGAAAACCTGTCATTACTTCATCAAAAATAAGTACCGACTTGTATTCATCACATACTGCACGTAGGCCTTCTAAAAAGCCTTCAACAGGTGGAATACAGTTCATGTTACCCGCTACAGGTTCAACGATAATACAGGCAATTTCGTCTGCGTATTTTTCAAAAATTGCTTTTACTTCTTCAATATTATTAAACGATACCGTTAATGTATGTTTAGCAAAATCTTCAGGAATACCTGGTGAATTAGGCACGCCCATAGTTAAAGCACCCGAGCCCGCTTTAACCAAAAGCGAATCGGCATGGCCGTGGTAACAACCTTCAAATTTTAGGATTTTATCGCGGTTTGTAAATCCACGTGCTAGGCGAATTGCGCTCATTGTTGCTTCTGTACCAGAGCTAACCATGCGCACTTTTTCAATTGACGGTACAAGCGCTTTTACTTTCTCAGCCATTAAAATTTCAGCTTCAGTTGGCGCGCCATAGCTTAGGCCGTTTTCAACTGCTTCATGAACCGCTTGTTTTATAGCAGGGTGATTGTGGCCCATGATCATTGGGCCCCACGAACCTACGTAATCAATATAACGATTACCATCGGCATCAAACGTGAATGCACCTTCTGCTTTTGTAATAAATAGTGGTGTGCCACCTACGCCATTAAAAGCGCGCACTGGTGAGTTTACGCCACCAGGAATAGAGGTTTGAGCGCGTTCAAATAAGTCTTGGCTAATTGTCATGAAAAATCCTATAAATTGTCACTTAAAAAAAGGTTAGCTGTCGCGTTTGCGGCTAAACCAAGGCACGTCTACTTCATATTGCTCAACTTTATTTTCTACGCCGAGCGTTAAAGCAAACAATGCCATACGAATTAATACGCCGTTTTGTACTTGGCGAAATATAGCTAAATTGTCGTTGCTGTTTAAGTCGTTATCAAGCTCGTTAGCTTCAGTACGACTATCACGAGGAAGCGGATGCATTAGCACCGAATTAGGCTTACAGTGTGCGTTGTAAATTGACTGGCTAATTCTAAATCCGCCACGGTATTTGTTTGCTTCTTCTTGAGATGGAAAGCGTTCTTCTTGAATACGTGTTTGATACACAATATCGGCCGCTAAGTTGCCTTCCATTTTGTTCACTAGTTCAATTTTATGGCCAGCGTTTTCTACTGCATCTAAAATACTGGTTGGCATTTGCAAGCCATCGGGTGCCACCATTGAAAACTTAACGTTTTTGTAATGACACAATAGTTTTGATAACGAATGAACAGTACGGCCATATTTCAAATCGCCAACCAAAGCGATGTGCATGCCATCAATGTTTTGATCAAAGCGATGTAACTCACGTTCAATCGTTAGTAGGTCGAGCAGTGCTTGAGTAGGGTGTTCATTTGGGCCGTCACCGCCATTGATAACAGGGACGGTACAGCCTTCGGCAAATTCACTAACCGAACCTGCATCTGGGTGGCGCATTGCCACTGCATCTGCATAAGCTGATATAACACGCGCTGTATCGTACAAAGACTCACCTTTAGCAAGGGCTGAACTTTGCATGCCGGTTGTTTCACGCACGCCTCCACCAAGCAGGTTAAACGCAGTACCAAAGCTAACGCGTGTACGTGTGCTAGGTTCAAAAAACAAATTAGCTAAAATAGCGCCTTCAAGTACCGTTGTTTGCTTTTGCTTTTTAGCGTAAGGCTCCATCTTTTTTGCTACTGCAAAAATACGTTCAATGCAGTCTCTGTCTAACTGATTAACAGACAGAATATGTTCACCTTGGAAACTTAACATGGGGTTATTCCTAGTTTTTCAAAAGGGCGCGATAATCCATAAAATGGGGCACGCAATCGCGCATATTAGATTTTAAATAGTATGTAATTAATATGGTATTTGGTTGTACCAAAGCGCTTAAAGGCTCGGTTTAATTACTGCCAGTGCAACTATAATAAGTAGCGCGATAACAGGTAATTCATTAAAAATTCGGTAAAAACGATCTGTTTTAGTATTTCTGTCGTGTTTAAAGTCGGCTAATAATTTAAAACAGTACGCATGATACAAATATAAAATAATGACTAGTACAAGCTTGTAGTGCAGCCACATGCTGTATTTAAACCATTCACGACCATACTCAACAATTGTTAGTACACCAAAAAGGGCCGTTAAAATAGCAAATGGCGTTACAAAATAAAGGAGCCTGCGTTCCATTACTTTTAGCATAGAGTTACATGCACGCTCTTGGCTCATTGCGTGGTAAACAAATAATCGTGGTAAGTAAAAAATGCCTGCAAACCATGCAATCATAAAAAATATATGCAGCGTTTTATAAATCAGTAATGCGCTCATAGTAACCCTTATTATTTATAGTAAGCTGTTACGAATGGTCAAAATATGATGAATTTGATCCCAACGTAATAAGCCCATTATTTGTTGATTATCTAGTAGATTATGCACGTACAGAGCGCCACTTCGCTTGTCTTTTAGCATATCAAAGGCATCAGCTAACGTTGCTTGACTGCTAATACCTTGTAAATTTACATAGTTAAGATTTATTGCTTGATCAGACATTAAGCTTAAATCGTATTCCGCGAGGCGATAACCGTTTTCTTCGTCAAACACAATGAGCGGTGTTTGGCTATCCATAGCGTCGAGCGTATTTTTTATTTGCTCTTTGTCGTTCGAAAAAAGCAATTTAAAGTTTTCATCCATATCATCCATTATCCCCACCTTTTGTAGTGCCTCAGTGGCGGGCGAAACATGATAGGGAAGGCCCTGAAAATCTAGTTGTTGCAAAAATATAGAGCGATTACCAAATACTTGTAATGCGGTTACATACGCCGTTGTTATAACAAGCATGGCCGGTACAATTATTTCAGGCGACGATGTAAGTTCCATCACTGTTGTTAACGCGGCAAGTGGCGCATGTAATGTCGCGGCCATTAATCCTGCCATGCCCAATACACCGTAGGTACCAGCTATATCCGTACCTGGGCTAATAAACTGGGCAAAAAACGCCATCATAGTCCCAACTAAAACACCTAACCCAATAACAGGACCAATTAACCCTCCCGGTATACCTAAACCTATCGCAAATAGCGTGGCTAGTAACTTTGCAATCAAGATAGTGGTAAGTAGCTGAACGTTATCAGGAGACTCCACCGCTATAGCGATTGCACTCATACCTGAGCCCATAGCTTGAGGAACGGCATAAGCAATCAAACTTGCAATACAACCTGCAATGAGTAAACGAGGAAACATACTTAAAGGTTTAAATGTTTTAATAATTAACATTAAGTTTTGATTAAAGCTGTATGCAATAGCGCCCAGTGCCATGCCGCATAAAATTAAATATGGATAGTGCCAGCCGCTCAAAGGAGCAATTGTTATGAGTGCAAGCTCTGACCCTTCGCCAAAGACGAACTGAGTAGCAAGCGCGCCTGTTACTGCAGCAAGCATAATAGGCACAAAAATATGAACTTTATATTCTCTTAACACCACTTCCATAACAAAAATAACGGCGGCAAGAGGTGTATTAAAGGATGCTGCAATACCCGCAGCAACACCACAGCCGCTTAATGTTCGCATGGCATTGTGAGGCAGGTGGAGTTTATCGGCTAAAATACTGGCTCCAGTTGCTCCCATATGAACAGATGGACCTTCACGTCCAACCGAAAAGCCACTGATTAATGCCAGAGCACCCCCAACAAATTGGTTGAGTGTATTGTATAAAGGCATTTGCCCGTAGTGACGTTTAATGCGATGAATTACGAATGGGATACCTAACCGGTAATGTTTGAAACCAGTAAAAGCTGCAAATGAAGCAATTAAAAATGCGGCAATTAAAGGCATTAAAACGCGTTCAAGTGTAGGTAAGGTTGTGAAGTCGTCTGGTGTTTCTAAAAATAAGCTTTGAAAAAAAAGAATTGTTAGGCGGAATAAAATAATAAAAAATGCAGCAATTAACCCAGCAACTACGCCTAATAGGCATAATTGTACAGATGTTTTAGGTTGTGCGAGTCGACGCCTGAGCTGCTCCAGCCACATGCATTATTTCCTCAGTGCATTTTTCAGCTGTATTTTAGCAAAAGCCAACCACTAAGTCCTTGTGATTTTATAAAATTATTAGCTTAAATTAACTATTTAGGGCAAATAGTAAAACTAAGGCTTTTTAGTTAAAATAATTACTCATTTAATATGCCACTCGTTGCATATTAAAGTGCTGCATTTTTTAGTACACATAACTGATATTCAGACATTTTTTAATGTATTTATGGATATAACTTAGAGCAAAGCGTTAATTGACTATACTTGATTAAAACACTCGGGTATTGGATAATCACACCATTACGATATTGAGGGTTTTAAAATGTCAGAAGAATTACCAATTCAGTTTAGCGATGCCGCTGCTGTTCGTGTTAAACAATTAATCGACGAAGAAGAAAACCCGGAACTGAAACTGCGTGTTTACGTAACCGGTGGTGGGTGTTCTGGTTTTCAGTACGGTTTTACTTTTGATGAGAAAGCAAACCCAGGCGATTTAGAAATTGTTAAAAATGGCGTAACTTTAGTGGTTGATCCTATGAGCATTCAATATTTAGTTGATGGTGTGGTTGACTATACTGAGGGCTTAGAAGGCGCGCGCTTTTTTGTATCTAACCCGAACGCAACCACGACGTGTGGGTGTGGCGCAAGCTTCAGTGTGTAAATACAGAACAATATATAAAAAGCCGCATTAGCGGCTTTTTTAATGCCTATAAATTAGTGGGAGCGTACTCTGTTATTTGCATTATTAATACAAAAAACCCTAATACAAATGCCGACAGCGCTAAAATATATAGAAAGCCTTTCTTACCTTGCTTAATAGAAACCCCATTGTGACGCAAGAAAAAGTACCACCCTGCGCATAAAATAATAGGTAATAAAAAAAGAAGCCTGAACATTATGTAACCTTTTCTGCGTTGATTATTGTCTAATATTAAACATAAAACGTTAATATGAAATAAATTTGTTATAAAAATTGTGTGCTAATATTTTAAGAATATTACATTTATTTTTAATGATTTTGATAACTTAGCTGAAATATTCAGTGTTTGTAAATGTTTGCCTAGGTTGATTTTGAGTTGAAAAGACAATTAACTATTTAACCAAAGTGTTAATAGTATATAATGTATCCAAGAATGAGACGGGCAAAATTTCATTCTAATAACAAAAACCTTTTACCACATTTTAAGCGTCATTTTTTAGCTATGTGGGTGGGAGTGAGTAGCAACAAGTGCTTTAAGAAGCGATAGATTGCTATTTAAAACATAAGTTACTGCTTACTTGCCTACAGCTATGATAACGACTGCTGCTTTTGTGGGGTTGTCTAATCGTCTAGTAGGAGATGTAAAATGATGGGGAAAACTGTTTCTTCAGAAGAGAACGCTAAGTTAACAACATGGCTTAAAAGTAAACGCCATGAAAAAGGCCACACAATGAGAAGCCTTGCACAAGTGCTTGGAACACCTCACTCGTTTATCGGCAAAATTGAAAATCAAGAACGCCGTTTAGATGTAGTTGAGTTTGTTCGTTATTGTACTGCGCTAGAAGTTGACCCACATGAAGCACTAAGCCTGCTTAAAGTAGATTAATAGTGTATTGCTTAGTTCATTTAGGGGCATATTAAATGTGCTAAGCAAAATATTAATGCATGGATGCATTAAGCCTAATAATTACTATGGTAGTTTTTCTCAAGCTCATAAAGTTTATGTCTTATCGCATACAAAAATAGTAAAGAGGGAAGCACCATTAAAGCGGTTAATACAAAAAATAACGACCAATTTCCCATTAGCCAATCATCAATTACAACCCCACTGTAACTCGAAAGCAATGTTCTACCTAAGTTCCCCAGCGACGCCAACAACGCATAATGTGTTGCACTAAACGCTCTGTCACATAGCATAGATATAAACGCGACCATAGCAACGAGAGACCATGCTTGTGTGAAGCCATCAATTACTATAGCAAAAGCATATAAACCTAAGTTAGGGCCCACTAGTGCAATAGCAGAAAAGGCTAAATTGGATGCAGCCATGGCTACACCACTAACAAATAATCCTTTAACAATGCCATACTTTTGGTTAAACAAGCTGCCTACAAAGGTAAAGGCAATGGTAAGTACTGCTGTGCCAACTTTTGAAAAAGTAGCTATATCGCTATTGCTAAAACCTATTTCTTTATAAAAAACAATCGACATTCGTCCTAAAAACGCTTCGCCAATTTTAAATAAGAAAATAAAAGCAAGTAGTGCGAGTGCAGTTTTAACCCCATTTTTTGCAAAAAATGTTTTAAAAGGATCAATAATAGTAACAACCAACCAGGCAACGACTTTATTGAGAGGTGTTTGATTAATATTGGCAAGCTTTTCAATGTAAACACGTTCTAGTTCTTCGTGAACGGCTTCTCTATTAGAGGCGGGCTCTTTAGCAAATAGCACTCCTCCCATTAATACCAATATCACAGCAGCTAAAAAGTAGTAAACTTGTGGCCAACCAAGTGAAGGAATATCTGCCATATAAAATGGAATTGCACCTAATAACGCGTAGCCTGTCCACCACCCTGAGGTGGCCATGGCTGCGGCAGCAGTTGCTTTGTGTGATTCACTTTCGCTTAAGGTATCTATTCTGAATGCGTCTATTGCAATGTCTTGTGTAGCAGATGCAATTGCAATTAATAAACACAGTGCTGCAGCAATCGCCAAGTTAGCTTTGAGGTCAAGGCCAGCAAGAAATAATGTGCCTAAAAACATAAAGCTTTGGCAAAACAATATCCAGCTACGGCGTTGGCCTAGCCACTTATATAAAATAGGCAGTTTTGTACGGTCGATTAAGGGCGACCACAAAAAGTTGATGCTGTAAGCGCCAAAAACAATACCAAATAAGCCAATCATGCTTCGGCTCAGGCCTTCATCTTTTAGCCAGGCCGACATTACAGAGCCAATTAATACCCAGGGAAAACCACTGCTAATACCGAAAATAAACACATTAATTAAACGTTTATCTTTAAAATACGAAAAGTATTCGCTGAAAGAGAGAGTATTGCTCATAGGGCCTTCATTGGCGAGTGGGCACAGTTTTACTGCACCTCATTAATTATAATGGTGTTGGTTCAATCATTTTAATATTTAAAATAACCACCGGTGTTTCTGGCACAAAGTCATAACCAATTTTTTCATTATAAACTGTTTTAACAGCCATAATTTTATCTAGGGTTTCGTATCCTTCCATTACAGTTCCAAATACCGCAAATCCCCAGTCTCTTCCTGGGTTTAAATGGTCATTGTTATCCATGTTAAAGAAAAACTGGCGAGTACCGGAATGCGGTTGTCTGTCTTGGTATGCCATGGAAATGCTGTACATATCATTCTTCAGGCCGTTCCCGCTTTCATTAAAAATAGGGTCGTTTTGATGTAAACCTTCCATGTCTTTGTCATATCCACCACCTTGAATAACAAAGTCGCGTTCGTTTTCTTCGTCGCGTTCCACGCGATGAAAAATACTACCCTGATAACTTTTATCTGAAACATAAGTTAAAAAGTTATTGACTGTAATAGGGGCCCGAGAACGGTCTAGCTCAACAATAATGCTGCCTAGCGATGTTACTATTTCAACACGTGGAAACATATTGTCTTTTTGTACAAATCTGCCCTCTTGAGCGGCTAGACTTGCGGCGCTCAAACACAGGGCTAAACAAAGTATAAAAAATCGTTTCATGGTTAACCTTCTAAAAACTGTATTAATTCAGGGTCAGACACAATGCGGGTTATCATTTGTTCAGTCAACTTATTGAGTTGACCTTCTATTTTTGCTCTGTCATGTCCAAGCGGGCCTTCTAGCGCTGCATTACCGCTATACTGTTTAGTAAAATTACTTGTAGCACGAACTACACGAACACTCAGTTCAATTTTAGCTTCACTTTTATGGCTCACTAAGGTTTCAGTAACCACTGCTTGTAAGGCATTTATATCTAGCTCAAATCGAGTAGTTGCTAAATTTGAAATACTTGCACCATTGCGGCTAAGAGCACTATCTAAAGCACTTTTAATTGACTCAGTAATACCTTGGCTGGCAAATGTTTTTGTTTTGCCCGAGTCAACTAGAGTGAGGGTCGATGTATCGCCACGTACATCAATAACACTCGTGCTCAGGCTGCTATTTATAGTGCTTACTTGGCCATTTTGGTAAACTGGGTTAAGTATTACTTGGCTAGGTTGGTTTGCACAGCCTGCTAAAATAAAAAATGCAGCACAGCCAAATATACGGTTTATTACTGTCATTGTTATAACACCCCACTATTTTTAGTTGAACTTAAAACCACAAACTTTTTGTTTGAACCTAATAGCTTACAGTTACCAAACATACGGTTTAACTTGTCATGATAGTCAAGATGGCGATTACCAATAATACGTAGCTCTCCGCCTTCTTTTAATGTGTCCTTAGCTTGTTTAAACATTTGCCAAGCAATGTGATCGGTAACCGCTTGTGCTTGGTGAAAAGGGGGATTACATAGCACCATATCTACACTGTTTTTTTCAAAGCCGGTTAGGCAATCATTTTCGATAAATTCGCAATCATCAAATCGTTCTGCCATGTTTTGCTCTACGTTAAGTCGTGCAGACTCAACCGCCATGTATGACTCATCAACAAACGTTACTGAGGCTTTAGGGCAGCGTGCCAAGGTCATAACACCTACCACGCCATTACCACAACCCAAATCAACAATGTGCTTAGCTTTTGGTGTTTGCGGCAAGTAGTTAAAAAAGAAGCGAGCACCAATATCTAATGAATCACGTGAAAACACATTTGCATGGTTTGTAATAGTAAACTCGGTGCCTTCAAGCTGCCACGAAACAGGATAGTCAGCGGCTTTATAACCGCCTTTTGCACTGCTCAATATGAGGCGTGACTTTTTCACAGCTAAGCTTGTTTTAGTTTCACCAATAAACTGTTCAAAAGCCTTAATTGTCGAGTTATGAATATCTTTAGTTTTACCTGCAGCAATAACGGGTGTGCCTGGTGCAAGAACTTCGCTTAACTCACTTAGTTGAAACTGTAAAAAGCCAACATTACGAGGTATTTTTATTAATACTAAATCAATATCCTCCGGTAACGCTGATAAGCTATCCAATTGCGTAAATTGAGTTGTAGATAGCTTGTTTTCTTGTAGGTTATACGCCGCCGCTTGATGGCTAATATAAGAGTCGTTAACTGAACAAACCGTTAATTGATTAAAACTACAGGCAAGGGCACCAAAGCTATCATTTAAAATAAGCAATGAGCGACAATCAGGATGATGTTCGTTAACATAATTGATAAGGTACTCATCGCCCGAATCCCACGCTTGTAAGCTGCGGTTTTTTTGATCCAAAGGGAAGCGTTCAAGAGTAAAAGTTTTATCGCCTAGCTGGGCTTGGGTCGTCATAGTGGTTTTGTATCAGTAAACTAATGTAGGTAAATTCTAACATGCAACGGCAAAACGCCAACCCCCAACAGTTACCAAATGGCTTTTCTTATCAAACAAAGGCGCTTAGCGCGCAAAAAAGCCTCGATTTATTTTACTATCTACAAAAAAACCTTAACTGGCAGCAGCCAGAAGTCACTGTTTACGCTAAAACAGGGCCGATCCCACGACTACAATGTTTTATTAGCGACCATGAAATTGAATACGGCTATTCAAATAGTAAGTTAATAACTGAACCTTGGCCAAGTATATTAATGGCAATGCGAAAACGATTAGAGGCACATTTAAATCAGCCTTTTAATTCGTTGTTAGTTAATTATTATCGTGATGGCAACGACACCATGGGGTGGCACAGTGATGATGAGATAGAGTTGGGTCAGCAACCCACAATTGTGTGCATATCACTTGGGGCAGAGCGAGTATTAAAGCTTAAAGATAAGGCCAGTAATAAAGTAACGGATCTAAAATTACACAGTGGTAGTTGTTTGGTTATGAGTGGCAATAGTCAGCGAGATTTCCAGCATGCTATTTTAAAGCAAACAACCTTAGCTCATCCACGCATAAGTTTAACCTTTAGGTATATAAAACAAGGTTAGTTGCGTAATTTAGTTAGCCAACGGGCAGGGCAGCTTGCTATGATAAGTTCATAAATTAGCTATAAATAATGGTTTGATATGTCAATGCAGCAACAAATCCAAGAAAAAATCAGCAATGCTATAGCGTGTAAGCATTTAAATGTAATTAACGAAAGTCATATGCACAGCAAAGGCACTGACTCGCACTTTAAGGTTATTGTGGTCAGCGAAGAGTTTTTAGGTAAGCGCCTTTTGCAACGTCATCGTCAAATTAATGAAATTTTAAAAGAAGAGCTTGCAAACGACATACATGCATTGGCTATTCATACTTACACTCCGGACGAATACGCTGAGCATGATAGCGAAGCACCTGCGTCGCCAAACTGTTTAGGTGGGTCTAAATTAGATTGATTAATTGAGGTTTGACAGCTATTTACACCCGTATTTAACTGATCAGATCAGTGTTTTAAGTATTAGCCTTTAAACTAGCGCTAATTTTTTAGTAAAAATATAGGATCATCAATGGTCATTAAGCCAAAAATTCGTGGATTTATTTGTACAAACGCTCACCCAGTAGGCTGTAGCGAACATGTGCAAGAGCAAATTAACTATGTAAAACAACAAGGCGCATTAAAAAATGCGCCAAAAAATGTGTTAGTTATTGGTGCATCTACAGGCTACGGCTTGGCGTCGCGTATTACGGCAGCATTTGGTGGCGGTGCTAAAACATTGGGTATCTTCTTTGAAAAAGAAGGCACCGAGCGTAAAACAGGATCGGCGGGTTGGTATAATACAGCTGCTTTTCAAAATGCAGCAGACGAAGCCGGTTTGTGGTCTAAAAATATCAACGGTGATGCGTTTTCAAACGAAATAAAACAAAAAACAATTGATACAATTAAAGCAGATTTAGGTAAGGTTGATCTGGTTATTTATAGCTTAGCGTCGCCTCGTCGTACCGATCCAAATACAGGTGAAGTTTACTCTTCAACGTTAAAGCCAATTGGCAACGCAGTTACAACAAAAAATCTAAATACGTCAAAGCGTGAAATTGACGAAATTACTGTAGAAGCTGCCACACAAGACGATATCGATAACACGATTAAAGTAATGGGTGGTGAAGATTGGGAAATGTGGATTGACACTTTAAAAGAAGCCGACGTACTTGCTGATAACTTTAAAACGACTGCTTATACTTACATTGGTAAAGAGTTAACGTGGCCAATTTACGGGCACGCGACTATTGGCAAAGCAAAAGAAGACTTAGACCGCGCAACGGTTGCGATTAAAGAATCAACTAAAGCGTTAAACGGTCAAGCGTATGTTTCATCACTTAATGCTGTTGTAACACAAGCAAGTTCTGCTATACCAATTATGCCATTGTATATTTCTGCTTTATTTAAAGTTATGAAAGCGGACGGAACATACGAGGGCACCATTGAGCAAATTCATGGTTTATTTACTGAAAATCTGTACGGTGAAGCGCCGCGTTTTGATGACGGTGGGCACTTATTCCAAAACTACAAAGAACTTGAAGATGATGTTCAAGCACGTATTCAAGCTGTATGGGATAAAGTAGATACCAGCACGATTGATGAGCTGACAGATTACGTTGGTTACCATAATGAATTTTTACGCTTATTTGGTTTTGGCATTGAGTCAGTTGATTACGAGCAAGATGTAGAGCCAGTTAAAGCAATTGCAAATATGATTGATTAACCAATTAAGTGAATAGTCAGGGCTTGTTTGTCTTTCCCTGGCAAATTTTAAGTAACCTGTTTGGTAGTGCTGCAAGGCAGAGCTCATGTTGTGAGGTTATTGCCTACAAATAAGTATTAATGCTAAACAAGTGCTGCCTTGGGATTCAACAAACTTTAATCTTGAAAGCTCAGCATGCCCCAATTAAAAAGTCGCTTCGTGCGACTTTTTTCAATTAAAAAACCTCATTCTTTGCTTAAGCTACCACTTTGGTCTAACTTAAATTTTATTAAATCTAGTTAACAAAACCAAATAAGCGTTTCAGTCGTATAATTTTCATAAATACACTCGCATAGTCACCCACAATGGTGTTAAAATTAAGGCAATATGTGAAGAGTTTTTACCGCGTTGCCTGTTTAATGACCAAAGCGAGTTTTTCTTTTATACATTGAAATAACTTGGGGTAGCTTAAATGGCGACGTGGTTGGTACGATTTTTCAGTTTCTTTCCGTTAATGTAGTGCAAGTGCGTATGATCAACATAAAAAAAGGTCTGGATTTACCATTAGATGGCGCACCTCAGCAAGTTATTCACGACGGTTCACCCGTCAAAAGAGTAGCCTTGCTAGGTGAAGAGTTTATAGGTATGCGTCCAACCATGCATATTCGTATGGATGACCAAGTTAAAAAAGGCCAGGTACTTTTTGAAGATAAAAAGAACCCAGGCGTCCTATTTACCGCACCAGCTTCTGGTGTTGTAAAAGAAATAAATCGTGGTGCTAAACGTGTGCTGCAATCTGTTGTTATTGAAGTAAACGGCAGTGAGCAAATCACCTTTGACTCTTTCTCTGAGGCTGAGCTTACAAGCTTAGACCGTGAAAAAGCTAAAGAAGTACTAATTCAGTCAGGTCAATGGACAGCACTACGTGCTCGCCCATTCAGCAAAGTAGCGGCTGTGGATGCAAATCCTAGCTCTATATTTGTAACCGCTATAGACACTAACCCTCTTGCTGCAGATCCTGCAGTGATTATTGCTGAAAATGCGCAAGCGTTTGAAGCGGGCTTAGCTGTTGTTTCGCGTTTAACCGACGGAAAAGTATTTGTTTGTAAGCAAGCTGGTAGCCAAATTCCTAGCTCATCTATTGCTCAAGTAGAAGTACATGAGTTTGGTGGTGTGCATCCAGCTGGCCTTGTAGGCACTCATATTCACAACCTTGACCCTGTATCTGCTAGCAAGCAAGTTTGGCATATCGGTTACCAAGACGTTATTGCGTATGGTCACCTTTTCCTTACTGGTGAAATTTACACAGATCGTGTTGTTTCTCTTGCAGGTCCGCGCGTTAAAAATCCACGTTTAGTGAAAACACAATTAGGTGCTTCATTAGATGACTTAGTGGCAGGCGAACTAGAAGACGGTGATAACCGTGTTATTTCTGGTTCTGTACTTGCCGGTGCTACGTCGTCTGGTGTTCATGCATTCTTAGGTCGTTACCATGTTCAAGTATCTGTTTTACTTGAAGGTCGCGAAAAGGAATTGTTTGGCTGGATTGCACCAGGTAGTGATAAATTCTCTGTAACGCGTACATTCTTGTCTCACCTTACACCGAGTCGTTTATTTAAAATGACAACGTCTACGGGTGGTTCAAAACGTGCCATGGTTCCACTTGGAAGTTATGAGCGTGTTATGCCACTAGATATTTTGCCTACACTATTATTACGTGACTTACTGTCTCGTGATTTAGACAGTGCAATTTCATTAGGTGCGCTTGAATTAGATGAAGAAGATTTAGCGTTATGCACCTTCGTTTGTCCTGGCAAATACGAGTACGGCGCAGCCCTACGCGATTGCTTAACTACGATCGAGAAGGAAGGCTAAAATGGGTTTAAAAACTTTCTTAGAAGATATCGAGCCGCATTTTGAACCAGGTGGAAAACACGAAAAATGGTACGCACTGTATGAAGCAGCCGCGACTATTTTTTACACACCGGGTTATGTAAATAAAGGCTCAACTCACGTTCGCGATAACATCGACCTAAAGCGTATGATGATTTTAGTGTGGATGGCGACGTTCCCTGCCATGTTTTTTGGTATGTTCAATATTGGTCATCAAGCGGCTATGGCACTTGGTAATGGCTTTGAACTAGCTAACATTTGGCAAGTAGGTTTATTCCAGCTACTAGGCGGTGATTTAACTGCTGATGCCGGTTGGGGCGCAAAAATGTTCTACGGAGCCTGTTTCTTCCTACCTATCTATGCAACAACGTTTGTTGTTGGTGGTTTTTGGGAAGTGTTGTTTGCTTCAGTGCGTAAGCATGAAGTTAATGAAGGTTTCTTCGTAACATCAGTGCTGTTTGCACTAATTTTGCCTGCAACAATTCCTTTATGGCAAGTTGCACTAGGTATTACTTTCGGTGTTGTAATCGCAAAAGAAATATTTGGTGGTACTGGTCGTAACTTCTTAAACCCTGCACTTGCAGGTCGTGCATTTTTATTCTTCGCATACCCAGCGCAAATTTCAGGTGACACCGTATGGACAGCAGTAGATTCATTCTCTGGTGCAACTATGCTAGGTCAAGCATTTGCAGGTACGTTAGGTGGTGACTTAGGTTACGCTAACATGCAAATGTGGTGGAATGCGTTCTACGGCTTTATCCAAGGTTCTATGGGTGAGACGTCAACGCTTGCTGTGCTTATTGGTGGTTTGTTCTTAATCTACGTTCGTATAGCTTCGTGGCGTATTGTACTAGGTGTATTCCTAGGTATGGTGATCACATCATCAATACTAAATACAATTGGCTCAGAAACTAACGCAATGTTTGCTATGCCTTGGTACTGGCACATGGTGCTAGGTGGTTTTGCATTTGGTATGTTTTTTATGGCTACAGACCCTGTATCTGCTGCATTTACTGACAAAGGTAAATTGGCATACGGCGCGCTTATTGGCTTTATGGTTATCATGATCCGTGTTGTTAACCCTGCATACCCAGAAGGCATCATGCTGGCAATCTTGTTTGCTAACTTGTTTGCACCATTATTCGATCACTTTGTAGTGCAAGCTAATATCAAGCGGAGGTTGGCACGTAATGTCTAGTAATAACGAATCAATTGGCAAAACGCTAGCTGTTGTTGTCTCATTATGTTTGGTGTGTGCAGTCATTGTATCGCTAACATCTGTACAACTTCGTCCTTTGCAAAAAGCAAATAAGGCAAAAGATATTCAAAGCAATATTTTAGCTGCTGCAGGCATTAGCAAAGTTGATAACGTTGCTGAAACGTTTGAAGCTAAAATCGAAACACGCTTTATAGATATGCAAAGCGGTGATTTTGCAGACCCTGTAGAAGACTTTGACTTTGAAAAAAGTAAATATGATGCAGAGCTGAGCAAATCTTTAAAAGAGAATGGTATTAAGGACATCGCTGGTATTCAACGTATTACCAAACGTGCGCCTGTTTACATCTCTAAAAAAGACGATGGCTCTACTGACGCAATTATCCTTCCTATCCAAGGCTATGGTTTATGGGGTTTGATGTACGGTTTTATCTCGCTTGAAAGCGATGGCGAAACAATTAAAGACATCATCTTCTACAAGCACAATGAAACACCTGGTTTAGGTGGTGAAATTCAAAACCCACAGTGGACTGCAACGTGGGAAGGTAAAGAGTTACCAATCCAGATCGTTAAAGGAACTGCGGGCGGTGATGAGCATAAAATCGATGGTCTTTCAGGTGCTACATTAACATCTAACGGTGTTGATCACGCGGTTGATTTTTGGACCGGCGAAAACGGCTTTGGCCCTTTCCTTGCTAAAGTACGTAATGGAGCATTGAAATAATGGCTGATACTAAAGAAATGAAGGCGGTCCTGTTTGGGCCAGTTTTCGCTAACAACCCAATTGCACTTCAAGTACTCGGTATTTGTTCTGCGCTGGCTGTAACGTCTAGCTTAAAAAATGCATTAATCATGTCAATAGCTTTGACATTGGTAACCGCGTTTTCAAGCCTTTTTATCTCGACTATTCGTAATCACATCCCATCGTCAGTACGTATTATCGTACAAATGACAATTATTGCGTCATTAGTAATCGTAGTTGACCAAGTACTGCAGGCTTTCTCTTACGCTACGGCAAAAGAGCTATCTGTATTTGTTGGTCTAATTATTACTAACTGTATCGTGATGGGGCGTGCTGAAGCATATGCGATGAAGTCGCCACCATTAATGTCTTTCCTTGATGGTATTGGTAACGGCTTGGGTTACTCTGTAGTACTTCTTACTGTTGGTTTCATTCGTGAGCTATTTGGTAAGGGTTCACTATTCGGTGTTGATATTATTCCATTAGTACAAAATGGTGGTTGGTACCAACCTATGGGTCTATTGATCTTACCACCGAGTGCATTCTTCATCATTGGTTTATTCATTTGGGTACTTCGTACTTATAAGAAAGACCAAGTAGAAGCTAAAGCGTAAGGGGCGATAAGTGGAACATTATATTAGTTTATTTGTAAAAGCCGTTTTTATTGAAAACTTAGCTTTAGCGTTCTTCCTAGGTATGTGTACTTTCTTAGCCGTGTCTAAAAAAGTAACTACATCAATTGGCCTAGGTGTAGCGGTTATTGTTGTTTTAGGTATTTCTGTACCAGTTAACAACTTGGTTTACCATGCGGTATTAGCACCAGGTTCACTTGAGTGGCTTGGCTACCCAGAAGCAGATCTTAGCTTTTTACGTTTCTTAACTTTCATTGGTGTTATTGCAGCACTAGTGCAAATTCTTGAAATGGCATTAGATAAGTTCTTCCCGCCACTTTATAACGCATTAGGTATTTTCCTACCACTAATCACAGTTAACTGTGCAATTTTTGGTGCGGTAGCCTTCATGGTTGAGCGTAACTATAACTTCGGCGAGTCTGTTGTTTATGGTATTGGCGCTGGTGTGGGTTGGGCGCTTGCAATTACATTACTTGCAGGTATCCGTGAGAAAATGAAGTATTCAGACGTACCAGATGGTTTACGTGGTTTAGGTATTACCTTTATCACTGTTGGCTTAATGGGTCTTGGCTTTATGTCATTCTCTGGTATTTCACTGTAATAATAGCGAGGTCAATCATGGATATTTTCTTAGGCGTTGGTGTTTTTATCGCTATCGTTGTAATACTAGTTTTAATCATCATTGGTGCTAAGTCTAAACTAGTTGCAAGCGGTGATATCATCATCGGTATTAATGGCGATGCAGACAAAGCCATTAAAACATCAGCAGGTAGTAAGCTATTAGGTGCACTATCTGAGTCGGGTATTTTCGTATCTTCTGCTTGTGGTGGCGGTGGCTCTTGTGGTCAGTGTCGTGTTCACATAAAAGAAGGTGGCGGCGATATTCTACCAACTGAACTTGATCACATTTCTAAAGGTGAAGCCCGCGAAGGTTGCCGTTTAGCGTGTCAGGTAAATGTTAAAAATGACATGGAAATTGAACTTGAAGAGTCAATTTTCGGTGTTAAAAAATGGGATTGTGAAGTTATCTCTAACGATAACAAAGCAACGTTCATTAAAGAACTGAAGCTACAAATTCCAGATGGCGAATCAGTGCCTTTCCGTGCGGGTGGTTACATCCAAATAGAAGCACCAGCTCACCATGTTAAATACGCAGATTTCGATGTTCCTGAAGAGTATCGTGGCGACTGGAATCATTTTGGTTTCTTTGACCTGGAGTCAAAAGTAGACGAAGAAACAATTCGTGCTTACTCAATGGCTAACTACCCAGAAGAAGAAGGCATCATCATGCTTAACGTGCGTATTGCTACGCCGCCGCCAAGAAACCTAAGCCTACCTTGTGGTAAAATGTCATCGTACATTTGGTCACTTAAAGAAGGTGATAAAGTTACTATTTCAGGTCCATTTGGTGAGTTCTTCGCTAAAGAAACTGACGCTGAAATGGTATTTGTAGGTGGTGGTGCAGGTATGGCACCAATGCGTTCACATATCTTTGATCAACTTAAACGTTTAAATTCTAAGCGTAAGATGAGTTTTTGGTATGGTGCGCGTTCAAAGCGTGAAATGTTCTACGTTGAAGATTTTGACGGCCTAGCTGCTGAAAACGATAACTTTGTTTGGCACACAGCGCTTTCAGATCCACAACCTGAAGATAACTGGGAAGGCTATACTGGCTTTATCCATAACGTGTTATTCGAGAACTATCTTAAAGAGCACGAAGCGCCGGAAGATTGTGAGTTCTACATGTGTGGTCCTCCAATGATGAACGCAGCAGTTATCAATATGCTTAAAGACTTAGGTGTTGAAGACGAAAATATCTTATTAGATGATTTCGGTGGCTAACACGCATATCAAAACAGATTAGTTTTGGTTAAAATATCAGCCTCGTAGCACTGTGTGTTACGAGGCTTTTTTATTCTAATTTATTAATTTTTAACCTATTAAGTAGGGTTGTTATGAACAAAGTAAATACTCCCCAGGGCATAATGGCCTTATTTATAATTACACTGACTTTACTGTTATCTGGATGCGCAGAATCGGTCCCAAAGGAAACCTATTTAGAAGGTAAAACAATGGGGACTACCTATCATATTAAATACTATGACGAGCTAGAGGCGATGTCTGCCCTTCAAATACAAGAACAAATAGATGCTGTATTAGTCGATGTAAACCAGTCTATGTCTACATACATTAAAGACTCGGAGATAAATATATTTAACCGCTTACCAGCAAATCAATTTATGCCAATAAGTGAAGACTTCAGGGCCGTTATAAGCGAATCTATCCGTTTAGGTGAATCTACCAATACACTTGATGTGACAATGGGACCATTAATTGATTTATGGGGATTTGGTCCTGATAAAAAGCCGACCAATCGACCTACCGATGGTGAGCTTCAGGCAATGATTGCAAACATTGGTGTAGATAAGCTTGTTTTAAATGAACAAGGCTTAGCAAAAACAGTTGATGGGCTAGAGTTATCATTTTCTGCAACAGCAAAAGGATACGGCATAGATAAAGTTGCGCAATTATTAGAAAGCCGCGGTATTGCTAACTACATGGTTGAAATTGGTGGTGAGCTTCGTATATCTGGTGAAAAGCCGAATGAACAAGGATGGGTAATAGCAATAGAGCAACCTGATGCAGAGCCTGGAAAGCGTGAAGTGCACCGTATTTTGTTACCAGGCACCATGGGAATTGCAACCTCTGGTGATTACCGCATTTTTTACATTATGGATGGCGAAACTTACACGCACTTGATTGATCCGCTTACGGGAATGCCAATAAAGCACGACCTAGTTTCTGTAACGGTATTACACCCAAGTGCAATGACCGCAGACGGCTTAGCAACTGCATTAACCGTTATGGGGATGGAAAAAGCGCAAGCTTATGCACAAGATAATAATTTGGCTGTGTATTTGATTGCTAAATCGCCTGATGGCTTAGTCACGTATTCAAGTCCTGCATTTGAACCCTACTTGTAAGTGTTTAAAGCTGGTTTATTTCCATAGAGGTTGGGTATATAATATCTACTACTCAAAAATAGTTTGAGCTTAATTTATTGCTGATCAATAGGGGCTAAGCAATGTCACTTTTTTTTCTTACTTTTGGCTTACTAATTTTAATTGTTACAGCAATGGCTGTAGGGATGATCGTGCAAAAAAAATCAATGGCGAGTAGCTGTGGTGGATTAGGTTCGGTGGGTATAGACAAAGCCTGTGATTGCGATGATCCTTGTGATAAGCGTAAAAAACGCCTAGCCAAAGAACAAGCTTGGAAAGAAAACCAAATAATTTAAATATTTTTTTAGAACAAAAAGCGCTTTTATAGCGCTTTTTTTGTGCCTGTTTTTTAGAGGGCTAATACAAGTTCAATTTGAAAAGTTCATTTTATTTAATAAGAAACAGACTGGTTTTGTCATAAATAACATTAAAGAATAATGGTTTACTTAGTTTCATACAGGGGCATTGAGTTGTTCTATGCCCAATAATATAAAGATTTATATAGTTCCTTATAGGTAGATATTTAGTAACTTAAAAGCATGGCTATTAGACTAAGGTCTATAGTTTAGTTTTTTTCATCTATCAGGTTTATTTTTATCGCTTGTGAAATTTGAGTAATAACTCTAAAGTTAACCCATAGACACAGTTAAGGGCTTAATTAGTAGCTCTAGTGTAGTGAAAGCGTGTTTATAGGCAATGGCCAGAATTCGTTAGTGTATTACTAACACAAAGAATCTTTATATTGTGTGTGAAGATGTTGTCAGTGTGAAAGGCAACTCAAGTTAGGTGGTGACTTAATTTGAGTTGTTTTATTTCCCTACAATTGTCACGCAGTGTAAAACCAAAATCTTTATATTGTGTGTGAAGATGTTGTCAGTGTGAAAGGCAACTCAAGTTAGGTGGTGACTTAATTTGAGTTGTTTTATTTCCCTACAATTGTCACGCAGTGTAAAACCAAAATCTTTATATTGTGTGTGAAGATGTTGTCAGTGTGAAAGGCAACTCAAGTTCGGTGGTGACTTAACTTGGGTTGTTTTTATTTCCCTACAACTGCCACGCATTGTAAAACCAGAATCTTTATATTGTGTGTGAAGATATTATTAGTGTGTAAACGGTCTAAATTCAATTTTGTTGAGTTTGGGCCGTTTTTATTTTTATTCTATCAATGTTTATTTCATCATTAAAAAGATGCAAAACGTGTAAATAATAAAGTAAATTAAATCATCTCAGCAATAGAATGCTTATTAGCATTGACTAAACTTTTCTTAATTTCCATTCTTGTATCCTCAGGCTTGTTTTGGCTTAGTTTAAAATTACCGCTCCAATGAATAGGTTTAAAATTTATAAAACATAGCTGCTGGTAAAGCCGTTCACGCGACTGGATTGGTATTTTATTGAGTTGCCATTTTGGCTCAAAACTTTCTTCGAAATGCGATGTTAGTCTCTGCATAATATGATGTTTTTGATTATTACACTCAACTATTTCAACCTTTGCTAGTACCTCTAACGAGCAGTAAAGCCAGCTTGGTAGTGTTTTATTATTACTATACGAGGGTGATAGATAACAGTTGTCACCATTAAAGTGTAATTTTACAGAGCGTTTATCACATTGCGTTAACGGATTATTTTTTGCTACGTGCGCAATAAATACATTACGTGATGGCTCATATAATACAGGTACTTGGCATATATTATTTAAGTCACTTTGCAAGCAGGGCGTTAAAATACTCGCTAGAGGAAATTGCTCAACTAAAGCCTGCAAACGTTCACTATTATGCTCTTGAAAATGCATCGGTGGGTACATTAAAGTCTCCCCTCTAGTTGTGATTTTATATCCGGCCACTGCTCATCGACTATGCTAAATTTTGCTGTGCTTCTAAAGCTACCATGACTTAGTAATCTATCTTTATGGGCCACACCCTCAAAACGAGCGCCTAGACGCGTTATTGCATTACGTGATTTTTTATTATTTTCGTGAGTATTAAATGAAATACGCACTAAACCTAGCTTTTCAAATGCGTAATTAAGTAATAAGTATTTAGCATGTGAATTTATGTAAGTACGCTGCCAATCATTACTAATAAATGTATGACCAATTTCAGCGCTTAAATTATGTGTATCTAACTTAAATAACCGTGTCGTGCCCACTACTTGCTGTGTATTTTTATCAATAATGGCAAAAACAACTTGCTCGTTTTTATTAAATTGCGCCTGAGTTAAAAACCATTCGTTTAGTATTTCAGGGCTTTTAGTGTAATTGCTTAATACCCATTGCCATACATCAGGGTGCTGGCCCGCTTTATATAATCCATTTAGGTGCTTATGGTTTAATGGCTCTAAAATGACCTTGTTTGTTTTATGTGCTTGCAGAGTAAACATTATTGGCTCCATTTTTGCTATTTGTGAGCAACAAATGTACGCTTATTTGGGTTGGTAAAAACAACCAGAATGTAAATTTTACCTATACCAGATTAAGGAAACATATGCAGCCGCTTAATATTGAGTTTAATGAGCAACACAAAGCAAAGTATTTGCAGCTAGCGCAAGCACTTCGTAGCGCAATTATTAAAGGTGATATAGCGGTGGGTACTAAGCTCAGCTCAGCCAGAGAAATGGCAAAAATTTATCAGTTAAACCGCCATACAATAATGAATGCTTTACAGTTATTAGTTGCTGAAGGCTGGATTGAGTCTCATGAGCGTTCAGGATATAAAGTAATACAAACCCTACCAATTCAAAGCAGTGCTGATATAAAACAAGTACCTACTGTAACACCTAAACCTTATAAATTTGCCAAGGAGTTAGCAGTGCCAACTCCTGCGATGAATCTAAATAATTTTAAATATAATTTTGCAGGTGGGCTTCCTGATCTTAATTGTTTCCCATATAGAGAGTTTAAACGCTCTGTAAGTTATGTATTTAATCATTTAGATACCAGCCAATTTCATTATGGTAATGTAGCGGGAGAACTCAATTTAAAGTCGCAAATAGGTTCTTATTTACACAAAGCAAGAAATCTAAAAACAACTGATCTCCTCATATGCAATGGCTCTCAAGAGGCACTATTTTTAATATCAAAGGTATTTATAAATAATGGTGACTATGTTGCGACCGAAACCTTAGGTTACCCTCCTGCACGAAAAGCGTTTTCTGCATGCGGTGCTCAGTTAATCGATATTAAACAAGATGAGTACGGTCTATGTGTAGAGGATTTAAAAGCACAGTTGATGAGTAATAAAATTAAGTTACTTTATTTAACACCGCTTCATCAATACCCCACAACAGTTACGCTTTCTCCCACAAGAAGAATGCAAATTTACCAGCTGTGCTATCAATACGACGTACTTATCATAGAAGACGACTACGATCATGAATTTCACTATCGTTGTCAGCCTTTGCAACCTATGGCTGCAGATGACCCTGCTGGTATTGTTATATACCTTTCTACGTTTTCTAAAATTATGTTCTCGGCGGCAAGAATTGGCTACATTTGTGCCTCTGCACAAGTTATAGAGCAACTCAGTGCATGGAAACAGCTAATGAACCATAAAAACGATGTAGTTATGCAGTTAGCCGTTGCTAATTTTATGCAAGAAGGAGCATTTGAACGTCATTTAAAAAGAATGACAAAGCTATATAAGGAACGCTATGAGCAAATGAGCGCTTCACTTATTAAGTTGCAATCGAATGGCTTGCCAATTGAGTTTAAAAAGCCTGATGGTGGTATGGCTATGTGGGTTAACTTAAACAAACCAGTGCATGGCTTAAAAAACGCTTTGCAAAAGAAAGGTGTTTATATACAAGCAGAGCCCGAGTTTTACTATAAAGAAGCAGCGCGTAGCCTAATTCCAAAACAGCAAAGTTATATACGATTAGGGTTTGCTGGGCAATCAACTCAGAGCATTCAAGCAGGACTTGAGTTAATTGCTAAGCATGTTTATTGAGTTATTTAAGTAAGCTTTCGCCATCATAAAAAAGAGGCTTTAAGGTTCCGCAGTTTATAAATTTGTAGGTGAGTTCGTTTTCAGGAGGAACACGTTTTGATGTGCGAACCTTTTGCATACAAGCATTAACCAAGTCCACAAAAATTAGGTGGTTAAAGCTTGGGGCTTTTTGAATTTTATGTACATAAATACGCTCTGTACCGTTTAACTCAATCATATCGTACTCATGCCATTGTGAAGATTCGCTTAGCTCATCGAGTTCTCTAGCGTACAGTTGCTTATCAAGTTCAATTTGCTTGGCTTCATAAATTAAACTACCACCTTGACGATAATCACCTTCGTATACATCGGCTGTAATTGTTATTTCGTCCCCGCGCATTAAATGTTGAATATTGAACTTTTGCGGTTTTATAGTGATCATATCGGTATTTTTCACAAAGCTTAAAAAGGCAACATTTGAGTTTTTTACTTCGTAAACAACTTGCAGGTCGTGTGGCGATTTATAAGAAGGAAGGTTAATAGCAAAGATAGAAGACCCTCTATTTACAAGTGCCATGGGATGTACTGCATTGTAGCTAGGGTCTAGCGGTGGAAGTTCTACCTTTTCTTCTTCAGCAAACGCTGTTGTACTGAACAAAAGCAACAATAAAGTAAATATTAAACGCATAATAACCCCAATTAATTTATAGGCTTAAATTGTAGTATAAAGTTTATATAACTCATATTTTAATACGCATTATCCGGCCCAAATTATTAAGCTATTTTGCTTCGATTGAGTCTATTAAAGTGCGAGCATTTAAATATATGTTTGAATTATTGGGGTTTGACGAATTAGTAACCCAAACAACATGCCCTTTTTCATCTATAAACAATGTAGTTGGTGTGCCACGTATTCCTAGTTGCGTCGCAATTTCATCTGCTTGTATCGCGGTTTTAAATGTATAGCCCCTATCGGTTAATGCTTTGGCGGGGAAGGCGTTATCATCTTCTTTAAAACTTACAGCTATTACGTTTAAGCCCATGTTGTGTATTTTTTGAAGGACGGGTTGTAACTTTTTACAATAAGGACACCATGTAGCCCAAAAATGTAAAACATAAGGTTGGCCTAATAATTCTTGAGTTTTTATATTTGTACCATCGGCCATGTTTAATGTTAAAAGTGATAGTTTAGGGTGGTTTGAGTCGAGAGCAGGCTGCTCCGCAAATACTGCTAAACTTAAAAGGATAAGTGTTATAGCTGCAAAAATGTGTTTCATAAACGTGTCGCTTTTATTTTGTTAGCAAATAAGAACGACAATATTGGGTTTTTATTTCATTTTAAAAACGTGCTGCTTGTTCAATCACTATGCCATGGCGCTGCGCAAGGCGAAGGTGGTCTTTATCGTAACCGCCACCAATAACAGTTGCCACAGGTATGTTGTGCTCAAGGCATCGTTTTAAAACCAGATGATCACGTTTAGCAATCCCATCCCAGCTTATGTCTAATTTACCTAAGCCATCGTTTTGCCAAATATCTACACCGGCATCGTACAGCACTAAGCTTGGGTTTAGTTCTTTAAGTAGGTAGCTTAAGGTATCGTCAACAATAGCTAAGTATTCTGCATCTTGCATATGATTTGCTAAGCCAATATCCAAATCGCTGGCCGATTTCCTAAACGGGAAGTTTTTTTCACAGTGTATTGAACAGGTATAGGCATAGGGCTGATGTGCAAGCATAGCGGCGGTGCCATCACCTTGATGTACGTCTAAATCAAAAATAAGCACATTGGTTACTTCACCGCTATCAATCAAGGTTTGAGTGGTAAAGGCTAGATCGTTCACCATGCAATATCCTGAGCCAAAATCAAAGTGCGCATGATGCGTGCCCCCTGCTAGGTGACAGGCTATACCGTGTTTTAGCGCTAAACGTGCGGTTTGTAATGTACCTTGCGGTGCAGTAAAAGTGCGCGCCATTAACTGGGATGACCAAGGTAATCCTATGCGGCGCATGGCTTTATCGTCTAAGCGGTTGTTCCATAAATCGTGAATATAGTTATTGCAATGTACTCGCTCTAAAGGCTCGGGAGAGCCTAAAATAGGCTGTGTGAGGTTATTGCCAATTAAGCCTAGTTTTTTAACGTGTGCGTATAAATTTGCAAACTTACTCATTGCAAAACGATGCTTAGGATCAAAACTAAACGAGTAATTTGGATGGTACACTAACGGTAAATGAGGATTTAAGTTCATGTTCACATAGGCTATAAAGTTTGCCTTATGGTAATCAACTCACCTTAAAGAGTCTATTGTGAGTCGTGAATAAGCATCTCTAATTCACGATGAAGTAACTCATCGTCCGCTAAGTTTAGCTCTATCAGTCGTTTTAGGTAGGAAATACTATCAATATCAATATGCTTACACTTTAAACCAATGTGATTGGCTTCTATATGGCAAATAGTTGTCTCCATTTTTATTTCAATTTCGCTATCGGGTAAAATAAAACGCAGTATTGCATCGTTCTCTGTTTGATCATTTAACACATCACATTTGCTGATCAACGCGCCGTGCAATGAAATATCAAGCAGGGTACATGGGTACTCATTTTCTTGAAAAATTATGTGTGCATCGGTTGAAAATAAAATACGAGAAAATTGACGACGTTCTTGCATAACTTTGCCTTATTGTTTTTTATTAATCATAGCGTGTAATTAAATAGATGCTAGCACGAAATTAACGGATGTTTTTCGGTTATAAAAAAACCCTGCGCAAAGGCAGGGTTTTAAGAGTATTTCAGTTAATTTAGCGATTAACCAATCTTTTTGTATTTAATACGTTTTGGTTGAGCTGCTTCTGCACCATAGGTCTTTTTAAGCCACTCTTCGTATTCAGTATAGTTACCATCGAAAAAGTTAATTTGCCCTTCGTCGCGGTAATCTAAAATGTGCGTAGCAATACGGTCAAGGAACCAACGGTCATGCGATATACACATTACACAACCTGGGAATTCTAAAATAGCGTTCTCAAGTGCACGTAATGTTTCAACGTCTAAATCATTGGTTGGCTCATCCAGTAGCACTACGTTGCCACCCGCTTTTAACAGTTTAGCAAGGTGTAAACGGTTACGTTCACCACCCGATAAGTCTTTTACAAACTTTTGCTGATCGTTACCTTTAAAGTTAAAACGGCTAACGTATGCACGGCTTGGGAATTCAAAGTTACCAATTTTTAGTACGTCTTGTCCGTCAGATATTTCTTGGAATACTGTCTTGCTTTCGTCCATATCGTCGCGGAACTGATCAACCGTTGCTAGTTGTACGGTTTCACCAACGTTAACACTACCGCTATCTGGCTGCTCTTCGCCACTTAACATTTTAAATAGTGTCGATTTACCTGCGCCGTTGGCGCCAATAATGCCAACAATAGCGCCTTTTGGCATGGTAAAGCTTAAGTCGTCTATTAATACGCGGTCGCCAAAGCTTTTACGTAAGTTAGTCACTTCTAATACTTGGTCACCTAAACGTGGACCAGGTGGAATAAATAGCTCGTTTGTTTCGTTACGTTTTTGGTAATCAGATTGCTGTAGTTCGCTAAACTGTGCCATACGTGCTTTTGACTTAGCTTGGCGGCCTTTAGGATTTGAACGCACCCATTCAAGTTCTTGAGCAATTGATTTTTGACGTGCTTTTTCAGATTTTTGTTCTTGCTGTAAGCGCGCGTCTTTTTGTTCAAGCCAAGACGAGTAGTTACCTTCCCACGGAATACCTTCACCACGGTCAAGCTCTAGTATCCAGCCAGCTACATTATCAAGGAAGTAGCGGTCATGCGTTACTGCCACTACAGTGCCTTCGTAGTCATGTAAGAAGCGCTCTAGCCATGCAACCGACTCAGCATCCAAGTGGTTAGTTGGTTCATCAAGAATAAGCATGTCTGGCTTTTCTAGTAACAAACGACAAATAGCAACACGGCGGCGTTCACCACCTGACAGGTGCTCAATTTTAGCATCCCACTCAGGTAAACGAAGTGCATCAGCAGCACGTTCTAATACGTTATCGATATTATGGCCATCATGCGCTTGAATAACCGCTTCTAATTCACCTTGCTCTTTAGCCAGTGCATCAAAATCAGCGCCTTCCATTGCGTACTCGTTGTACACTTCGTCAAGGCGATTAAGGGCGTGTTTAACTTCGCCAACAGCTTCTTCAACTATTTCGCGTACTGTTTTACTTTCGTCTAGTACAGGCTCTTGCGGTAAGTAACCAATTTTAGTGCCTGGTTGAGGACGCGCCTCACCTTCAAAGTCTTGGTCAACACCGGCCATAATGCGTAGCAATGACGATTTACCAGAACCATTTAAACCAAGCACACCAATTTTGGCGCCAGGGAAAAAGTGCAACGAAATATCTTTTAAAATTGTGCGCTTAGGCGGCACAACTTTAGATACTCGACTCATCGAGAAAATAAACTTATCAGGTAAAACCATGGAGGAAAGCCTTCAAATAATAATAAAAATTTCAATGTTGTATTGTAGTTGTTGAGAGGTGAAACAGTCAACGAATGGCGGGTGGGAATATCTGTTTATCATTTTGCCTTGTTAAATGTATAGTTTTATTTGGGTGTGCTAACGTATTTAAACCATAGTAAAAATAAGAAAAACTCATGACCATAAAAAAAATAATAACAATACTGCCTTTGCTAATACTATTTACAATAAATTCCAAAGCAAATACAGCAAACTCACCTTGGCCCGAAATAAGAAAACAAAGAATAAACCAGCTCCTGCCAAACGCTTTAAAAGCGGCTAATGTAGACGCTTGGCTTATTGTTTGTAGAGAAAATAATAACGACCCATTGGCCGACCATATTGGCTGTGAAAACGCAGGATCTCCAGCGGCGTACTTATTTTACTTCAATAAAGGGACGTTTCATTCAGTTGCTTACTCACCTTCAAGCGAAGCAAAAGCACTCGACGAGCTAAATATACATGAAAAAGTGATCTCAGTGCCACGCAGTGTGTCTGCGTTAAAATACGCCGCTGAGTTTATAAAAAAGCAGCCTTTTGAGCGCATTGCAATAAATGTCTCTGACCTTAACGCGCAGGCTGATGGCTTATCGCACTCACAATACAAGCAACTAGCGAGCTTATTAGGCGCAAAGCACACAGCAAAACTCGTATCTTCTGAAGAAGTCGTTTATCAATGGCTTTCAATTAAATTACCTGCGGAGGTTGAAATAATGAAAGAGGCTGCAATGCTTTCAGCAACGTGGCAACTAGAGGCTTATAAAACCATTGTTCCAGGTAAAACCACCGATGCCGATGTAGCCAAATTTTTAAAAGCTAAAATGAAAGCACGAGGCGTAACTGACGCGTGGGCTGCCGACCAAAATCCTAATGTAAACTCAGGCCCCGACCGCGGACATTCGCATTCTACAAATAAAGTGATTATGCCGGGTGACGTAATTCAAATTGATTTTGGTGTAAAGCTCTACAATCGCTGGGTAAGTGATATTCAGCGTTTTGCTTATGTACTTAAAGAAGGGGAAACCTCTGCACCGGCCAACATTCAGCAATATTGGATTAACGCCAGAGACAGTGGTTTTGCCGCATTTAATGCCATGAAACCCGGCGTAAAAGGCATAGACGTGGATCAAGCTCAAACCGTATTAATGAATAAATACAACTCAGAGCCTGTGCCATGGAGCACCGGTCACCCAGTAGGATATGTTGCGCACGACACTGGCCCAAATTTAGGGGGTTCTCGCAGTGCGCAAGTAAGGCCTGCAGCACATCGTAAACTAAAAGAAGGAATGGTGTTTGCCTTTGATGGTTTTTTTAGTTGGCCTTTGAATAACACCGAGTTTAAAACCATTTCAGTTGAAGAAATGGCTGTGATTACTAAAAACGGCGCTGAGTATTTAATTCCTCCTCAACAAAATTTAGTATTAGTAGGTAACAACGAGTAGTTTAAAAAGTAAGTATGTTAAATGCAGTGAGTTAAGCCTATTTTTAGGGGGTTAACTCATTGCTTGCTACAGACTTAAGTAATAATGAATAAATTTCATTTAGACATCTATACATCTAGAGGTTGATATTTTTTGCTTTCAGTTCATAATTAGCACGAGTTTTTATGAGTAGGAGTTAAAAATATGCCAATCACTGTAAAGGATGAGCTTCCGGCCATTGCACGTTTACGCCAAGAAAACGTATTTGTAATGCCAAAAAGCCGTGCAAAAACGCAAGAAATCCGCCCAATGCGTTTGGCTATATTAAATTTAATGCCTAATAAAGTAGAAACCGAAGTACAGTTTATTCGTTTGCTTGCCAATTCTCCTTTGCAAGTAAACGTAGAGCTGCTGCGCCTAGACACCCACCGCAGCAGTAATAATTCAGAAGAACACCTCGATACGTTTTATCGCTATTTTTCAGAGGTAAAAAACAACAACTACGATGCGCTTATTGTTACAGGTGCACCACTAGCACATTTAGAGTATGAAGATGTTGCCTACTGGGAAGAGCTAAAAGTCATTATTGATTGGGCAGAGCAACACGTTACCTCTACGTTGTTTTCGTGTTGGGCGGCCCATGCCGCGTTATTCCACAGCTACAACTTAAAGCGCGACTTAAAACCCAACAAGCTGTGTGGCGTATTCACCCACCAATGCCATTTTAAACACGGGGCATTAACTCGCGGTTTTGACGATACCTTTTTAGTACCACACTCACGGTATGGGCACATTGATATAAACAAAATAAACGCATGTGATGATCTTGTTGTATTAGCAGGCTCTGAGCGAGTAGGTGCTTACTTACTTAAAAATAAATCGGGTAGCCAAGTGTTTATAACCGGCCACCCGGAATACGATGCCGACACCCTAAAAGGGGAGTACGAGCGCGATTTACAAAAAAGCCCAGATGCGCCAAAACCTGAAAATTACTTTCCTGATAATGATGCAAGCAAACAACCTTCAAAAACATGGCAAAGCCATGCTTTTTTACTTTTTTCGAACTGGTTAAATTACTACGTGTATCAAACCACACCGTATGATATTAATTTAGTTAGCCAAGATGTGAGGACTAACAACTATGCCGAATAATAAAGCCGCCAACAAACAGGCCCAACTAAGTGAAGCGCTCAAAGAGCGTATTTTAATTTTAGACGGCGCTATGGGCACCATGATCCAAACTCATAAACTCGAAGAAGAAGACTACCGAGGCGAGCGCTTTAAAGACTGGCACGTGCTCATAAAAGGTAATAACGATTTATTAAGCCTCACTAAGCCAGAGTTAATAACAGAAATACACCGCAGCTTTTTAGCTGCCGGTGCAGATATTATCGAAACTAACACTTTTAATTCAACCACCATTTCGATGGAAGATTACGACATGGCAAGCATAAGCCGTGAGGTAAACTTAGAGTCGGCAAAACTCGCACGCTCAATATGTGACAAGTTCACCGCTAAAAACCCTGAAAAACCTCGCTATGTGGCAGGTGTTTTAGGGCCAACATCTAAAACCTGTTCTATTTCGCCAGATGTAAACGACCCAGGTTACCGCAACGTAACGTTTGATAAGCTGGTTAATGCCTATGTTGAGTCTACTCTTGCTTTAATGGAAGGCGGCGCCGATTTAATACTTATCGAAACCATATTCGACACCCTCAATGCAAAAGCCGCCTCATTCGCAGTAGAAGAAGCGTTTGAGCAAGCAGGGCGCACATTACCTGTAATGATCTCGGGCACAATTACCGATGCCTCAGGGCGTACGCTTTCAGGGCAAACAACCGAAGCCTTTTACAACTCTATTCGCCATATTAAGCCTATTTCAATTGGCCTTAACTGCGCCCTAGGGCCAGACTTACTTCGCCAATACGTAGAAGAGCTTTCGCGCGTATGCGAAACATTTACCTCAGTACATCCAAATGCCGGTTTACCTAACGAATTTGGTGAGTACGACCTAGAAGCACCTGAAATGGCAGCCGAGATTATAGATTGGGGCAAATCGGGCTTTATAAATATTGTGGGTGGCTGCTGTGGTACAACGCCTGCGCATATTCGTGCGTTTGCTAAAGGGCTTGAAGGCGTTAAACCTCGCTCATTACCAGAGCTTGATGTACGCATGCGTTTATCAGGCCTTGAAGCCTGTAACTTAAACTAGGAGCCAACATGACACAGCAAATTGCAGTATTTACCAATGTTGGCGAGCGTACCAACGTAACAGGCTCGGCTATGTTTAAACGCTTAATCATGGAAGAAGACTATGAAGCAGCGCTTACCGTTGCCCGCGAACAAGTAGAAAATGGCGCCCAAGTTATTGATATAAACATGGACGAAGCCATGTTGGACTCAAAAGCGGCCATGGTTAAGTTTTTAAACTTAATTGCCTCAGAGCCCGATATATCCAAAGTGCCTATTATGGTCGACTCCTCTAAATGGGAAGTAATAGAAGCTGGCTTAAAGTGTATTCAAGGCAAGGCTATTGTTAACTCAATATCGCTCAAAGAGGGCGAAGAGCCGTTTAAACGCCAAGCTAAAATTATTAAACGCTTTGGTGCAGCTGCTGTTGTTATGGCGTTTGATACCGACGGCCAAGCCGACACCGCAGATAGAAAATACGAAATATGTGCGCGCAGCTACAAAATATTAGTAGAAGATATTGGCTTCCCGCCGGAAGATATTATATTCGACCCTAATATATTTGCCGTAGCCACCGGTATAGAAGAGCATGACAACTACGCCGTAGAGTTTATTGAAGGCACACGCCGCATTAAACAAAACTTACCGTACTGTAAAGTGTCGGGCGGGGTGTCTAATGTATCGTTTTCGTTTAGGGGTAATAACCCCGTACGTGAAGCCATTCACTCGGTGTTTTTATACCACGCAATAAAAGCGGGCATGGATATGGGCATTGTAAACGCAGGGCAGCTTGCTGTTTACGACGATATCCCCGAAGAACTTCGCAAAGCCGTAGAAGACGTAATACTTAACACCGACCCCGGTGCCGGTGAGCGTTTAGTGGAGCTTGCGCCTAAGTTTTCAGGCATGGCACAAGCCGAACGCGTAGAAGATTTAGAGTGGCGCACATGGCCTGTTGAAAAACGCCTAGAACACGCGCTCGTTAAAGGCATAACCACCTTCATAGATGAAGACACAGAAGAATGCCGCGCTGCAGCCGATAAACCTATTCACGTGATTGAAGGGCCACTAATGGATGGCATGAATGTGGTAGGGGATTTATTTGGTGCAGGTAAAATGTTTTTACCGCAAGTTGTTAAATCAGCCCGTGTAATGAAGCGTGCAGTGGCTTACCTAGACCCATTTATTGAAGCCGAAAAAGAAGAAGGTGCCACTAACGGTAAAGTGGTTATGGCCACCGTAAAAGGCGACGTGCACGACATAGGTAAAAACATTGTAGGCGTAGTACTGCAATGTAATAACTACGAAGTAATCGACTTAGGCGTAATGGTACCTGCCGAAAAAATACTACAAACAGCTATCGACGAAAAAGCCGACATAATCGGCCTTTCGGGTTTAATTACCCCATCGCTTGACGAAATGGTACACGTAGCCAAAGAAATGACCCGCAGAGGTTTTGAATTACCACTTATGATTGGCGGCGCAACGACCTCTAAAGCGCATACTGCAGTTAAAATTGAGCCACAGTACGACAAAGGCGTCGTGTATGTAAATAACGCCAGCCGGGCAGTGGGCGTAGTATCAAGCTTGCTATCTAAAGAGCTAAAACCCGCCTTTTTAGAAAAAACAAAAGCCGAGTACGTAAAAGTGCGCGAGCAACAAGCGCGCAAAAAACCACGTTCAAAACCGGTTACCATACAGCGTGCTCGCGATAACGCAGCACAGCTTGATTGGGATAATTACACGCCACCAGTGCCTAAAAAGCTGGGCGTGACCGAGTTTAAAAATGTATCAATCGCCACGTTGCGTAAATATATAGATTGGACCCCATACTTTATGACGTGGTCAATCGCTGGTAAATACCCGCGCATAATGAATGACGAAGTCGTTGGAGAACAAGCACAAAGCTTATTTAAAGACGCTAACGACATGCTCGACGACCTTGAAAATTCAGGTGCTTTGCAACCTTTAGGTGTAATTGGTTTATTCCCTGCAAACCGCGTGGGCGATGACATAGAAATTTACACCGACGAAACCCGCAAAGAGCTGTTAAACACCTCGTGCCATTTACGCCAGCAAACCGAAAAAACCGACTTTGCTAACTATTGTTTAGCCGACTACATTGCGCCAAAAGGCACACCTGATTACTTTGGTGCATTTGCGGTTACCGGCGGTTTAGAAGAAGACGATCTCGCCAATGCGTTTGACGCGCAACAAGACGACTACAATAAAATAATGATTAAAGCGGTTGCCGACAGGCTCGCAGAAGCGTTTGCAGAATACCTGCACGAACAAGTGCGTAAAGAGTATTGGGGTTATGCACCCGATGAAAACCTGGGTAACGATGAGCTAATTCGCGAAAACTACCAAGGCATTCGCCCAGCGCCAGGTTACCCAGCGTGCCCAGAGCACACCGAGAAAAAGAAAATTTGGCAATTGCTCGATACCGAAAAACGCATTGGCATGCAGCTCACCAGCTCATACGCCATGTGGCCAGGGGCTGCGGTTTCGGGCTGGTATTTCTCACACCCTGAGGCAAAATACTACGCCGTAGCCGCTGTGCAAAAGGATCAGGTAGAAGATTACGCCAAGCGAACTAATATGACGCTCGAAGAGGCTGAAAGATGGCTATCGCCTAACTTGGGGTATGAGCCGGAATCATAGCGAAGTGGTTAAATACCGAAGCGGTCAGTTTTTAGCTGCCAGCTATCAGTTAAAACAAAAAACGAGCCTAATTAGGCTCGTTTTTTATTACATAGCACTATCTAATCCCTTTTCAAATTTAGGTAATTACTTGTTTACAATAAGTTTATTAAGTGAAATTATAGGGTAAGTAAATGGAAACCATTTTGAGAGATCCTCAAATGGTATTTGATAAGCTTTTTATACTTTATCAATAAGGGATATTATGACTAAAGAAACTATTCAATCAAATAAAACTAACCATGAATTTAGTTTTTCGACTCTGGGTTTTTTCGTAAAGCTTTTTCTGGTCGGACTCTGCCTTTTTTCACTAATTCTTGCTTCTGGGATGGTTTTTATTGTTCTCAAAAAGGGAAGTGTACATCCCTTAGCGCTAGCTTTGGCTGTTCTTGGTCTTTGTAGTTATGCTTTTTTGCATTTATGGGCTGTATCTAAGAGAAAAGTTAATCAAATAACAATTTTAGCCATTCTCAACTTATTAATAGGTGGCAATATTGCAGGTTGCGTAATAATGTTTTTTATTCGCCAATCTGCAGTTAAAGAAAGAGCTTTAATAAATAAAGAAAAGCTCTAAATACTGGTTTTTTATCCCAACCTCAATTAACGTAATTTGGTTAATTGCCCATTTAAGTTCAAATAATTTAAAGGAATAAAATGAAATTTATACTCTGCATTATGATATGGGTTGCAAGCTCATTATTGGCATACGCTCAGCCTATAGAAACAGTCACTGCACAAAGTGAGCAAAGTGAAAAAATTATGCTATTAACTAAAAAGGTCAATGAGTTAGAAAGTAAGTTATCGAGCTTGTCTTACGACGCAGAAAAGTTAGAAGAGGAATTTAATCGTAGTGCATTGGCTGTATTATTTTTTGCTTTTTTCAGTGCTTGGTGGGCTAAATCTACAGGTCGAAGTGCTTTACTTTGGTTTGTTCTTGGCATTTTCTTTAATTTTATTACCGCTATTGTAATTGTTTGTAAAACCGAACGAGGCATTAAAAAATAGCTATGGCTTAATCCCTCAGCTAATTAAGATACATTTGGGATAACTGCTTAGCTCTTTTAGTATATTAAAAAGGCAATTTTATGAAAACGATTGGCATGCTTGGTGGTATGAGTTGGGAGTCAACCACTAGCTATTACAAAGCGTTAAACCAGGGGGTAAAAGATGCGCTGGGTGGGCTGCATAGTGCCAAAATTTGCATGGTAAGTGTTGATTTTGCAGAAATTGAAACATTGCAGCACCAAGGCGATTGGCCACAAACTGCCGCTCTTTTGACTGAAGCTGCTAAATCGGTAGAGGCTGGTGGGGCTGATTTTTTACTTATTTGCACAAACACCATGCATAAAGTGGCTGACCACATTGCCAGCAGTATCAGCATTCCTATTTTGCATATTGCTGATGCTACCGCAGATCAGTTAAAACACGATAAAATATCGCGAGTAGGCTTACTGGGGACGCAATTTACAATGGAGCAAAACTTTTACAAAGGGCGGTTAACTGATAAGCATAACATTGAAGTGTTAATACCCGAGCCTAATGAGCGAGCGCGTGTTCACAACATAATTTACAATCAGTTATGCCAAGGCATTATTAATGATGAAGCCCGAGCTGAATTTATAAATATTATTGAGCGTATGTTTGAAAAAGGCGCACAGGCCATTGTTTTAGGCTGTACTGAAATTGCTTTATTGGTAGAGCCGCAACATACAACCGTGCCCCTTTACGATACCACGCAAATTCATGCGCAGGCCGCGGTTAAATTAGCACTAACTAAATAACTAGCATTTAGCTTATATATGAAACCGCCATAGGGCGGTTTTTATGTTTAGCGACCTGCCAAAGCTTATTAAAGCCACTTACCGATAAAAATTTCAATAAACCAATCCTAAGTGGTAGGCTAAAAAAGTAGCAAGTATTCAAACCGTTCTCGCGCAACAAGGAATTCCTTTAAAGCGCTTTGCCAAGGAGTTAAATATGATCACGCTTACCGTTAATGGTAATAAACATGAGTTTACAGGCGATCCGTCAACGCCGGTGCTTTGGTATCTTCGAGATGAATTAAATTTAACTGGGCCTAAGTTTGGCTGTGGTATGGCGCAGTGTGGTGCGTGCACCATACATATTGATGGCGTAGCGCAGCGCTCATGTGTATTACCGGTATCGGCTGTGGTAGGGCGCAATATTACCTCTATTGAAGGGTTAAGCGAGCAAGGCGACCACCCCGTACAAAAAGCCTGGGTTGAGCATAAAGTGCCGCAGTGTGGGTTTTGTCAGTGCGGGCAAATAATGCAAGCGGCAAGCTTATTAGCCGCTAATCCCAACCCCACTGATGATGAAATAGTGAGTAATATGTCGGGCAATATTTGCCGTTGTGGCACGTATCCGCGTATTCATAAAGCGATTAAGTCGGCAGCTAAAACTATTGCGGGCGTTGAATATTTTGACCCAAATGAACAAGGGGAAGAAGTATGAAAAACGACAATACGTACTTTGACCTAAACCGCCGCCAATTTTTAAAAACCAGCGCAATAGGCGCATTAGTATTAGGCACTTATTTTGTAGGCAGTGCACCAAGAGCGTTTGCAGGCGTGTTAGAACAACCCTCAGAGCAAGCAAAGCGCGCTAACTTATTTATAGCATTGCGCCCCGATGGCATGGTTGAAATAACCTGCCACCGCTCTGAAATGGGCCAGCAAATTCGTACCGCCATAGCCCAAATTGTGGCAGACGAAATGGAAGCGGCGTGGGACAAAGTAGTTGTTATTCAAGGTAAGGGCGACCCTAAATACGGGGATCAAAATACCGATGGTTCGCGCAGTATTCGCTACAACATGCAGCGCCTGCGCGAAATGGGCGCAAGCGTACGCTACATGATGCAGCATGCTGCCGCTAAATATTGGAAAGTTGAGCCACAAACCTGTACAGCTAATCAGCACGTGGTTACCCACAGCTCGGGTAAAACGCTGGCTTATAAAGATTTAATTGACCTAGCGCTTGGCATTACCCCACCAGAGCCTGACAAGTTAACACTTAAAACACGTAAAGAATGGCGTTATATAAATACCGGTATGGCGCACATCGATTTAACCGATTTAGTAACCGGCAAAGCCACATTTGCTGCTGATGTTCGCGAGCCAAAAGCGCTGGTGGCTATTATTGAGCGCCCACCGGTAGTAGGTGGTGTGGTTAAATCGTTTGATGCTAGCGCCGCTAAAGCAATTAATGGCGTAGTTGATGTTATTGAAATGCCTGTACCAAAAGGTGCGCCGCAATTTCAGCCAAAAGGCGGCATTGCTATTGTTGCTAAAAATACCTGGGCTGCATGGCAGGCGCGTAAAGCACTAAAAGTGGTGTGGGATGATGGTAAAAACGGCGATTATAATTCAGAAAACTTTAAAAAGTCGTTATTACAAACAGTGAGTGAGCCGCAAGCGCATGTGCGCGAAAAAGGCGATACCACCAGCGTATTGGCTAAATCGAGCAATAAATTAGTTGCCGACTATTACGCGCCGCACTTAACTCAAGCACCTATGGAGCCACCGTGCGCCACGGCAATGTACAATAAAGACAGTGTAGATATTTGGGCTGCAACGCAAAACCCGCAAGCCGATATGAAAACTGTGGCCGCACTACTGGGTATGGACGAGAGTAAAATTAACGTGCATGTCACCATGTTAGGTGGCGGATTTGGGCGTAAATCAAAACCTGATTTTTCGGCAGAGGCCGCCTACATTTCAATGAAAACTGGTAAACCTATTCGCGTTCAATGGACGCGAGAGGATGATATTCAACACAGTTTTTATCATGCGGTATCGGCTCAACATATTGAAGCTTCACTCAATGAAAAAGGTAATATTGAGGCTTACTTGCATCGCACGGCGTTTTCGCCAATTATGTCTACCTTTCAAGAAGGGGCATCTGCACCTGGTGGCTTTGAGCTAGACCTAGGTTTTACTGATAATCCAATTTTAACACCCAATATGAAACTGGAACGAGGTGAAGCACCAGCAAAAGCCCGAATAGGCTGGATGCGCTCGGTCACAAATATTTTTCATGCGTTTGCCGTGCAGTCATTTATAAATGAGGCTGCCCACAAGGCGGGTAAAGACTCAAAAGATTATTTATTGGAAACCATTGGGCCAGCGCGTACTATCGATTTCGCAAGCCAGAACGCAAACTATAATAACTACGGTGGCGATAAAGCGGTTTATCCACTTGAAATAAGCCGTTTGCGTCATGTTATTGAAAAAGCAGCGAGTATGGCAAATTGGGGGAGAACACTGGCAAAAGGGCGCGGGTTAGGTATTGCAGCGCATCGCAGCTTTTTAACCTATGTGGCTACTGTGGTAGAGGTAGAAGTCTCGGATGCAGGCGATTTAAACGTGATAAAATCGTGGGTGGCTATTGATGCGGGTACGGTTGTAAATACCGATACCGTTAAAAACCAAACGCAAGGTGGCTCTATTTACGGTATTACCACTGCAATTAGCGATGGTATTACTTTTGATAAAGGCCGAGTACAGCAAAGTAACTTTCATGATTACCGCGTACCGCGTATGAGCGACTCACCACTAGAGATAGAAGTAGAAATAATACAAAGCGATGCACCACCAGCAGGCGTAGGCGAGCCCGCAACGCCGGTTTATGCTCCTGCATTGTGTAACGCTATTTTTGCAGCTTGTGGTAAGCGCATTAGGCAACTGCCTATAGGTAACCAATTAAAAGCGTAAATAACGTCCTTTTTAGCCGTTAAACAAAAAAACCGCCAAATGGCGGTTTTTTTAGAAGTTAGCGATTAGTGAGTTTTTTCAAACTCATCTACTTCACGCTCTGCTTCTTCTTTAGATTTACCATACTGCTGCTGGATTTTACCCACTAGCTCTGTACGGCTACCTTCAATTTTGTCTAAATCGTCGTCAGTAAGATCGCCCCATTTTTGTTGCGCCTTACCTTTAAGTTCGTTCCAATTACCTTTCATACGATCGCTGTTCATAAGTTTCTCCTTACTTAGATTTAATTAACGTTCAGTATAAAAGGAGCAAGGCGTGTACCAATAAGTTAAATTTATATTTTGTATTTATAATCAAGGGGTTATGTTTTTATTGGCGAAGTAGTAATTAAAATGGCGCGCATGTCCTTAAAAAATGTACAGAGCGGTCTGTAATTATTTCTGATTATGATGCCATTTATAACCACACGGCTTTAGCGGCGCGTTTATTTTTGGTTTTTGTTACAATGCGTGCAAAGCAATTTTGGGTAAATAGCAGTGCTGCCGGTTCAAAACATATATCAACAACTCGTAACTACATTACAAAGAAATCCTATAACGTTATTACAAGCACCGCCTGGTGCGGGTAAATCAACATGGTTGCCGCTACAACTTATGCGCGGCGACGGCCATTTTAAACGTATTGTAATGCTGGAGCCGCGCCGCTTAGCTGCACGTAATATTGCCAATTACCTAGCGCAGTGCCAAAACGAAAATGTGGGGCAAAGCGTTGGCCTTCGTGTACGCGGTGAGAGTAAAGTAAGTAACAATACGCGCCTTGAAATAGTTACTGAGGGCATGCTTACTCGCATGCTACAAAACGATCCAGAACTTAGCGACATTGATTTACTGATATTTGATGAGTTTCATGAACGCTCAATTGCAGCCGATACCTCACTGGCTTTTGCTTTAGAGACCCAAAGTGCACTGCGTGACGACTTAACCATACTCCTTATGTCGGCCACCCTTGATACTGAGCGCTATACGCAATTTTTTGACTGTCCGGTTATACAATCAAGTGGGCGTAGCCACCCAATAGACGAAGTATATATACCCATAAAAGATGAAAGCCGCTGGCTTGATGCTATTCCCTCTTTAATAAAACAAGCACTAAACGAGCAAAGCGGCAGTGCGCTGGTGTTCTTGCCTGGTCAATTTGAAATATTACGTGTACAGCAGGCCCTTAATGATTTGCCAAGTAATTGCCTAGTTGCCACGTTATTTGGCGAGCAAGATAAAGCCAATCAGCAAGCGGCGATTGCTCCTGCGCCTGAAGGAATGCGCAAAATAGTGCTTACCACCAATGTAGCCGAAACCAGCTTAACCATTGAAGGCATTCGCATTGTTATTGATAGCGGTAAACGCCGCGCGGCCAGTTATAACTTAAAAACAGGCGTAACGGAGCTTACAACACAAAGTATATCGCGCTCCTCTGCCGTGCAGCGAGCAGGGCGAGCAGGGCGAATAGAACCAGGTGTAGTTTATAGGCTTGGTTCAAAGCAAACCTTTGAGCGACGCAATAGCCACGATAACCCCGAAATACTCACCTCAGACATAAGTCAACTTATGCTTGAAGCAAAGCAGTGGGGCGCAAATATTAGCGAACTCACCTTGCTTGATACGCCAACAACGCAGCAATGCACACAAGCAATGAGCTTATTAACTATGCTTGAAGCCATCGATGGCAAAGGCAAGCTAACCAAGTTGGGCAGCAACATGCTGGGTTTTGGGGCGGATATTCGCTTAGCGCATATGCTTTTAAAAGCGCAGGCGCTTGAGACAGAACTTCCCGGTGTTTATCGCTTAGCACTTTATTTAGTGGCGCTGCTTGAGAGCCGAATAAACACCGCCAACGAGCTAAGTTTAGCGCTACATAGCCAGCAGCAGAGGCCACACCCAGTATTCAAGCAGCAGTTAAAATACTGGCAAAGCCGCTTAAAAGTAACCGACAGTAACAGCGAACTGAACACTGAGTATTTAGGTTTGCTAGTGGCATTAGCTTACCCCGACCGCATTGCAAAAAAACGCGGCAATGGCTACTTACTTGCTAATGGTGCGGGCGCTGATTTAAACACCGATTACTGGCATAACGATGACTACCTTGCTATTGCTACTATGGGCGGCCATAAAGGCGCACGTATATTTGCAGCTACAGCGCTTAGCCCATTTGAGCTACAAGATTACTTACCGCATTTGTTTACTTCGCTCACCCGCTGTGAATTTGATGAAAAAACCGCGCGCTTTATTCATCAAGACGAAGTAAAGCTCGGCGCTATTACGCTTACAAGCCAGCCGAGCAAGCAAAAGCTAGATAAAAGCGAGCGCGCCAAAGCGTGGCTTAATTTATTTACTAAGCATGGTTTTGCATTATTTAATGAACAGCCCGATGCACAGCAATTATTAATACGCATGAGTTTAGCTAGTCAGTTTATGCCTGATAAATTCCCAACTATTAGCGAGCAACACCTTATAGAAATGGCTAATGATTGGTTGGGCGTGTATTTACAAGATATAAAAACACTCGACCAGCTTAAAAAGTTTAACTACTTTGAAGCGCTGCAAAATTGTTTTGACTGGCCACAGCAAACAGCGTTAAAGGCGTTATTACCACTTAGATTAACGGTACCGAGTGGCTCAAATATAAAAATTAATTACCAGCTAGATGGCCCCGCAAAGTTAAGCGTGCGCATGCAAGAAGTGTATGGCCTAACAAGTACGCCAATGCTTGCAAATGGCAAGCTGTCACTGCTGATGGAATTACTCTCGCCAGGTAAGCGCTCATTACAACTTACTCAAGATCTTGCGCACTTTTGGGCTAGTAGTTATCGCGATGTGCAAAAAGAAATGAAGGGGCGTTACCCTAAACATTTTTGGCCTGACGATCCAGCCAACAGCGTTGCAACCAATAGAGTAAAAAGCAAAATGTAGGTGTTAGTTACGTAACGTTATTTGTTTGATTATTGAACTTTCTAATGTAATGTACCTATAAAATACTTTTAGCTACAGGGAATAGTCAATGAGGTTACTTTTAACATTAGGTTTGGTATTAGTTGCTACTTTTTCAGCCCGAGCCGAAGAGCCATTTGATTTAAAAGCATTTGCACAGCATTACTACAACACAATGGTTGCAACACAGGCACCCAACGCCGGTACTAAAGAGCTTAAAGCTTACCTTAGCTTATTAACAGACGATGTTGGTAATCAGCACATACCGTATCAAGTAGATGACTCTCGCACTGCCGATGGGAAAGAATTAATGCGCAAAGGCATGAGCTTTTACTTAGGCGCGCATACCCTGTATGAAAGTGAGCTACTTAATACTTTTATATTTAACGATAGCGGTTTTGCGATTCGTTATAAAAACCACGCTAAAGGCATTCACCCACAAAACAAACAGCCAATAGAGTACACCTCAATAATGATGGAAGTAATAGAGGTTGAAAACGGTAAAGTGGCGATGATCCGTAAATATCATGAATAAAACCATGTGTTTACTTTTTACTATTTAGCGCCTTTGAAAGTAGGGGTATTGATAAATTTATACTACGCTTTAGTTATAAACTAGTACGTTATAGCTTTAGGTGTAGTAAATGCATGATTTAAAAATCAATATTCTTATTATTGATGACGACGAACTGCTGTTACGTGCGTTAATACGCACGCTTAACCGTTTATGCCCCAGTGCTAACGTGCACACAGTTCAAGTTGCTACTCAATTTAAACAGCAAATAAATAACAATGCTTTACCTGATATTATTTTTTGTGATTCGATGATGCAACTTCCCACGGGGAAAAACGTTTTAGAACAAGCTAAAGAGCTCTGCCCATCTGCGCTTAGGTGTTTATTAACAGGTGATATGAGTGGGAATTACCAGCTACAATTAAATAATATAATCCATTTTCATCTAGTTAAGCCTTTTGCTCAGTCCCATTTAGAGAGTGTAATAAATAGTGCTGTCGTTTTAAAAACACTTCCTATTAGTAGTGAGCATCGCGTTATTTTGGGTAAACTCTCTGAGCTGCCATTTTTAGGTGAGGTAACGCAAAACCTACTCAATGAGCTCAATAAAAGCGAGCCTAATATTTCTATTTTAGAAAAAGATGTTAGGCACGATCCTTTACTGGCTGGGAAGGTTTTACAAATTGCTAATTCGGCTTTTATGGGGTTTGATAGTACGACCTCGAGTGTAAAAGAAGCTATTATAAGGATTGGCTTAATAAACCTCAGAGCAATTGTGGTTTTTTCAGAGTTATCTCATCAGCTACTTAGTAAAAATAAACAAAAAGTAATTAATCACCTAATAGACAAGGGTTATAAAAAAGCAGAATTATCGCAGTCGTTAGCAAAATATATAAAGCTAGATCGCCAAACTCAATTACTCGCATGTGCAGTAGGGTTATTAAGTGTTATAGGCGAGTTAATTATAACGAGTGACTCTCATGGCGACTTAGATAGCGAAGTTGTACCTAAGTTTGTGTTAAGTGCTTATTTACTGGCCCTTTGGGGGTTTGATCAAAAAATAGTTGATGCGCAATTGATTGATGAATTACCCTCAAAAAAAAGCATATCCTTAGCCGTGATCCACATTATTGTTGAACATATATTTTGCAATAAAGCGTTGAACTTTAATCTTGAAGAGTTTGATTTTATAGATGACTTAGCGCTATTTCCCGATATAGAACAATGGTGGTTAAGTAATAAATAAGGATAAAACATGAAAGGCATAATTTTTAGAGGCTTAGAGGCACTTGTTATTGAAAAGTGCGGTATGGCTGCATGGGATGATTTACTTGAAAAAAACGCCCCAGATGGTCGCGTTTATATTTCGGCGCAAAGTTATCCCGATGAAGAAATACTTGGTTTAGCCCAAGATGTTGCAGCAGCGTTATCTATGACCATGCCCGAAGTGTTAAAAGCATTTGGTGAGTATTTGTTTGGCCACTTAAACAGAAGCCATCCAACGGTTGCGAAAGGCTTTAATAGTTTTGCAGAATTAATTATGGGGATTGATAAGGTCATTCATGTTGAAGTCGCTAAGTTATACCACGAACCAAATTTGCCAGAGATAGAATCAAAGCTGATTGAAGAAGGATATATTTTAATGCATTACCGTTCTAAGCGGCAGCTATGTATGTGTGCTGAAGGGCTGATTTATGGTGCAGCTTCACATTTTGGAGTTAATGTAGTTTTAGACCATGTTGAGTGTATGCACGATGGCTGCGATAAGTGCGTTATTGAAGTCAGATACGAGGCTTCAAATGGCTGAAGACGACTATAACTACAAAAAAGCGTATCTACGTGAAAAAGCAGCGAGAGATCAGCTTGAGGTTTTACTGGAAGACAAAACACGTGAGTTATTTTGCGCCAATCAAGAGTTAAAAGAAAAGCTGAGCATGCTTAAAAGCCAGCAGGTAACCATAATGCAAACCGATAAAATGGCAACACTCGGTACGTTATCGGCAGGCGTAGCACATGAAATAAATAACCCGCTTGCTTATGTAATGAGTAATGTAGAAAGCATTAAGTACTTTAAACCAACGCTTCATTCATTAATGCAGATATCTAAGCAGTTTATAGATAAGTCTATCTCTGCGTCAGAGCTTGAAGCACAATTGGTTAAGCTCGACCAAGAATCGAATATAGATTTTATTTTAGAAGATTTAGATGAACTGCTCGGTGACACTCATGAGGGGCTTCAACGCATTGCTGCAATAGTAAATAATTTACTTAATTTTGCCAGACCCAAAAATAACTTATTGGCTATGGCTGATATTACTGAGTCATTAAATGGTGCCATTAAGTTACTCGCCAATCAGCTAAAAAGTTGTCAGGTGGAATGTGATTATGAAGAGCTCCCATTGAGTTATTGTAATTTATCGGCAATTAACCAAGTTTTTGTAAATATATTGTTAAATGCAAAGTATGCGTGTGACTTAGTTGATGGCAAGCAAGGTAAAATAGTCATCAAGTTATTTTCAGACGAAAAAAATATTTATATTGAAATTACTGATAATGGCTGTGGAATGGACGAGCGAACTAAAAGTCATATTTTTGAACCTTTCTATACAACAAAACCAGTAGGAAAGGGAACGGGAATGGGGATGGCCATCGTTTACAACGTGTTAAAAGAGCACAATGGTTCAATTGAGGTAGAAAGCGAACTGGGCGCTGGTACGCTAATGCGCTGTACTATGCCAATTACATTAATGCCAGAATCATCGTTAAATTAATAACGGCGCCATTTAAAACTTAAGCACATTTAAACAACTATACATAAGGGCTATGCGGCAAATGCGTTTAGCTACTTACATTTTAGGCACTAATAATGACATTAAGATTTTTTGTAATAATAGGTACCCTAATTTTGATGTGCTTTGTAACTAGCTTATTGGTTAGTTACCGATACTTTTTTATGTTACCAACCATAAATGAAAACATTAAAGACTACCAAAATAGAGAGCTATTGAGCCTAGAAATAGCATTAAAAAGAGAGTTTGTTTTTTTAAAAACCCTAAATTATGATTATTCGGTTTGGGATGAATCTTACGATTACATGACGAGCTTTAATAAAGACTATATTGAGTCAAATTATGTGGACGATACTTTTAAATCACTCAAAATAGATGGTGTATTTATTTACGACATGAACTTTAAACAAGTTTATGCGCATACTTTTGATTACATTCAAGAGCAACCCTTTGACGTGCCAGAATTTGACCTAAAAACTCGTTTACCTAACCGTACTATCTTACCTTATGAAGAAAATACGTCAGAACGCTTCGGTTTTTTGAGTACAGAGCATGGTCCTGTTATGTTTGCATCGCACGCAATTCAACGAACAAACAAAACAGGAGAACCTGTTGGTAGTATTGTTTTTATTAAAAAAGTAAGGGAATCACAATTTGCTAAAATGGCAGAAATGGCACAAGTAAAGCTAAGCTACACATTAATAAACAAAAACAGCGCAACAAAAAGAGCGGTTGTTCTCAGTGATGGAATTCAAAATGAGGAAATAGCCACAGAGCGCCAAAGAACATTATTAGATATAAATGGTAACCCAATTTTGCTTATGAATATTAAGCATCATCATCAGCGTATCCCCGTTTTATTTGATCATTACTTAATAATTATTTTATTAATGTTTTTTATTGTCTCATTAATTGGCTTTTATATAGTTAACCGCTTTTTTATTACACCGTTAATTAATGGCGCATCAGCAATCAATTTAATGTTGCTTAATAACGATCTTCAACCGCTTCACTTTAAAAATCAGTTTCTAGAAATGCGTGTGCTTATAAATGGTTTTAATTCATTAATAAAAGAGGTTAAAAAGCAAAACGAACAACTAGAAAAAATTAGTAAAATAGACGAGTTAACACAAATTTATAACCGGCGTGCTTTTGAAGAGATTTACACAACGCAGTGGCAAGAGGCCCACAGACAAAAAACAACACTGGGGTTAATGCTAATTGATGTAGATTACTTTAAGTTTTATAACGACTTTTATGGTCACCAAGAGGGTGATAGTGCTTTGCAAGCAGTTTGCCGCGTTTTAAAAGAGACCGCCCAATCAAATAATGGGTCGGCAGCGCGCTATGGAGGTGAAGAGTTTATAATGCTGTTTAATCAGCTATCGGTTGAGCAATTTGAAGCAATATCCCAGCAGCTGCTGTTAAATGTAAAGGCGTTAAACCTACCTCATAAAGGCTCTAAAGTCAGTAATGTTTTAACTGTTAGTGTAGGTTGTGCTTTTGCAACTGTAAAAGCTATGGATAATGAAAAAGTAACCGCTAAGCTATTAATTAAAAACGCAGACGTTATGCTGTACGAAGCCAAAAATACCGGGCGAAATAGAGCTTTAATTAAATCAATTTAATTAAACCGCTACTGCTAAATTGTTATTATTAACGCAAACAGGTTTAATATACATTGCTTTACACTAAACTTCTTTTCCTCCATGTTGCTCGGCTAAATCATCAAGCTCGGCAATAGTATAATCGAAGCCAGTTTCGTCGTAATCGTAGCTTACTTTTACGCTATCTCCCCCATTAAAAAGGCGTGTTTTTACATCGTTCACGGACCAGTTTTTTAATTCATGTAAAAAACGGTTGGCAACTTGGGAAGATTCAAACTGATAGCTAATTTCTGTTTTCATATGTGGTCTCTGGCTGTTTAACCCCCGTAGTTTGTGCATTTTTGAACGTTAGTCAAGTTTCGATTACAAAAAATAAAAGGAAAAAATGTAAATTTTGTGTTTCAATTAATGCATTAAACTAAGTCGGTAATTACCTACTTAAACCAAAATATCATGGCGATTTAACATGCATTATAAATTAGTTTTGATAGCAAGCTCAGTCTTTTTTCTTAGTGCCTGCGGCGGTTCAGGCTCAAGCGATACACCTAAGGTTAATGGTAATAAGCTCCCTATACTAACGTTGTCTGATTTGCCAAGCGATATCAAAAAAAGCCAAACTATTGAGTTAACAGCAACAGCCAGCGATGCTGACGGCAGTATTGCCAGTGTGATTTGGCAGCAAGTTTCGGGGCCTGTTGTATTAAGTGAGCCAGTAAACGCAAGCTCAGTTAGCGTTAAATTGGCTGATGCATTAACTTACATGCCTTCAGAATATGCGTTTAACGTTACCGCGACCGATAACGAAGGGGCCACCACCGTTAAAACGGTTAACTTTTTTGCCCGCAATGGTATGGATGCATTTTCTGCAGCGCGGTTGTTGCATCAAGGAAGCATGGGGCCAACGCTTACAGAAATACAACGTGCGCAAGGGCAAAGTGAGCTGCAATGGCTCGATGCTCAACTAGCACTGCCCATTAACTATCATCGTGACTATATGGTGTTTACTAATGACGATGAAGATTTTAGGTATATAAGCCGAATAGACGCGTGGTGGAAAGCCGTCATGCAAAGCGACGACCAATTGCGCCAGCGCGTCGCTTTTGCGCTGAGTGAAATACTCGTTGTGTCTGATCTTAATAACGATTTACGCTCCCAGCCTGAGGGCATGGTGGCATATTACGATTTACTGCTAACGCATGCATTTGGTAATTTTCGTGATTTACTTGAGGCGGTAACTTTATCGCCAATTATGGGAACTTATCTTAGTCATTTGGGCAACGAAAAGGCCGATGAGACCCTAAATATTCGTCCAGATGAAAACTATGCCCGTGAGGTCATGCAGTTATTTACTATCGGGCTTGATGAGCTAAACCAAGATGGCACTGTAAAATTAGACGCTAACGGTAATACCATTGCAACGTATGGCCAAGCAGAAATAGAAGGCTTTGCTCGTGTGTTTACAGGGTGGACATTTGCAGGCAGCGAAACATTTAAGCGTAAAAGTCGCGATTATGTTGCGCCCATGCAAGCATTTGAAGAGTACCATTCACAAAAGCAAAAAACGCTATTAAACGGCGACGTTATTCCCCAAGGGTATGGTGCGCAAGAGTCGTTACAGCTAGCGCTTGATAATTTATTTAATCATCAAAATGTAGCGCCGTTTATTAGTAAGCAGCTAATACAACGACTTATTACATCAAACCCTACACCGCAATATGTAGAGCGAATTGCCAGCGTGTTTAATGATAATGGCGAAGGCGTAAGAGGGGATTTAGCTACAGTAGTCAAAGCTATTTATTTAGATGATGAAGCTCGCCATTATGGCAGCGTATTAAACTACCAAGGGAAAATAAAAGAACCGCTTCTTAAAACAGTCCAATTTTGGCGAAACTTAAACGCGAAGTCACCCGAAGGTTTTTACAAAACATGGAATTTAGTTGACCGATATGGGCAAGGGCCTATGCAGTCGAGTTCGGTGTTTAACTTTTTTAGACCTGACTACCAGCCTGCTCAGTTGCGAGCAGATGCATTAGTGGCTCCTGAGCTACAAATAGCGGGTGACGCTACCCTTATTGGCACCATGAATGAGCACTTTGCCGATTTAGTGTGGAGTACCGCAGAGGCGCACGCCGATTTAAATCCAAATGGCATTTATGTTTACATCATTAACGATATGAATACCTTGCAAAGCAATGGGATTAACTACTTACTCGATCAATACAGCGTACTGTATTTTGCAGGCTCTATGAGTAGTGACACACGCCAAGCATTATTAGATTTAGATGCCTATTTTGATGACGATCAATATCGCGAACGGGTATCGTATTTACTTTATATGATTGCTATTTCACCTGAATTTAATTTGCAGTATTAGGAGAGGCATAATGAGCATTAATAGAAGGCAATTTTTATCGTTATGTTTAAAAGGCGGTGTATCGGCAGCCGCACTGACTAGTTTGCAATTACAAGCGCTTACCGGCTCTGTTAATGCGGTAGAACTAGGCGACTACAAAGCACTGGTATGCATTTTTTTATATGGCGGTAATGACTCACTTAACATGTTGGTGCCCCTTGAGGGTGAGCAGCGCAGCTTGTATGAGCAAAGCCGACAAAATTTAGCTGTTGCATCGCCAATTACATTAAATACTGCCACCCAGTTTGCTGGTGGTGTGGGTTTGCATCCATCACTGTCGCCTATTCAAAATGTGTTTAATGAATCTAATTTAGCTTTTGTTGGTGGGGTAGGTACCTTACTTGCGCCAACAACTTTCAACGATTACAAAAATAATGCAGTGGCGTTGCCTAAACACTTATTTTCTCATAATGATCAGCAAGCGTCTTGGATGTATGGCCGTGAAAAACAGTCGCTCAATAGCGGCTGGGGTGCACGTTTGTTGGAGCGTTTAAATCAGCAAGAGCAGTTTGCTGCCAATGTGTCGTTAGATGGAACCAACCTGTGGCAAACCGGCAGCCAAACAAAAGCGTTTGCATTAAATAAAAGTGGGATTAGCCGTATAAATGCATTTGGCGGTTATAAACCACGCACAGACCATGTAACTAATATTATGAACCGCATAATGGGCAATACTAAGCATCCACTTAGTGACGCCTATGCAAAAAGTTTCAATTCGGCCATTAACAACACTCAAACCATGAACAACGCGTTAGAAACTGCCCCTGAGCTAGTAACAACATTTAGCGATTCAAGTGTTTCTCAGCAATTGGCTGCAGTGGCAAAAGCCATTAGTGTGCAGTCTACGTTAGCAACACAGCGCCAAGTGTTTTTTGTTTCAATGGGCGGGTTTGACACTCACGATAACCAATTAGATATGCATCCATTATTACTAAACTCATTAGCGCAAAGCTTGAATGAGTTCAATAATGCGATGCAAGAGCTAAATATGGCAGACAAAGTAACGACGTTTACAATGTCTGATTTTGGCAGAACGTTGACTTCAAATGGAGATGGCACCGATCATGGTTGGGCGGGTAATCAACTAGTAATGGGAGGGGCTGTTAAAGGAGGGGATATTTATGGTGATTTTTTAACTCAGCATTTAGATGGACCGCAAGACGTTGGCGGTGGCCGACTTATTCCAAGCGTATCTAACGAGCAATACTTTGCTTCGTTAGCGCAATGGTTTGGTGTTGCACCCTCTGAATTGAGTGATATTTTTCCTAATCTGACCAACTTTGATCGCACAACATTGGACTTTTTTGTGTAATTAGTTGCTAATGGTAAACCAAAATCAAGCACAAGCAGTATAAGTGCTGTTTACAAAATAACAATTACACAAAATGGAGCACACAAATGAAAGTTTTAGTCAGCTTGGTGAGTTTAATCGCCTTTTTACTCGTTGTATTACCTGGCCCTTTATACAAGTCTGGCGTTGTTGATTTAGGCCTTGCCTTTACCGGCTTCAGATACGGCGTATATGTAGGTGGTGCAGCGCTTGTATTGTTACTCGTGCAGCTAATATTTATGCGTAAAACCGCTTCATTCGGTAGTGCTATTATTGCCGTTATATTTTCTGTGGTTGCTATTGCTATGCCGCTTAACATGATGAACAAAGCGAAAAGTGTTCCGCCAATCCATGATATTTCAACCGATTTAGTTAATCCGCCTAAATTTGTTGCTATTGCACCGCTTCGTGCTGATGCACCAAACCCAGTTGAATATGCAGGGGAAGAAACCGCGGTACAACAACGAAAAGCGTACCCAGAACTAACAACACTTAACTTTGCACAAACGCAAAATGATTTATTGGCAGCAACCGAGCAAGCAGTTAAAAATTTAGGCTGGGAGTTAGTAAGCGCTAATAAATCACTTGGTTTAATAGAAGCAACAGACACCACAACCTGGTTTGGCTTTAAAGACGATGTTGTCGTTCGTATTGTCGATGAAGGCAGTGAACGTTTTGTTGATATAAGAAGTAAATCACGCGTTGGTCGCAGCGATTTAGGAAAGAATGCGGAACGTATTAATACCTTAATTGATGAAATAAACGCAGAACTTACTAAGTAGCATTTTTTAAACATTGCTATGTTATTGAGCCCAAATACTATTTGGGCTTTTTTGTGGCTGTTTTTCAGTTTGTATTCACTCCATAGAGTGCATACTCAATGCGTTTTAAATTTTTAAACAACTATGGAGTTATTATGAAAACAGTAGGATATGCAGCACAAAGCCAAGGTTCTGAGCTTACAGAGTTTGCGTTTGAACGCCGTGATTTACGAAATAACGATGTAGAAATTGAAATTTTATACTGCGGTGTGTGCCATTCAGATTTACACGCGGTAAGAAATGATTGGGGGGGTGTAAAATATCCACTGGTCCCTGGCCATGAAATTGTTGGTAAAGTTATTTCGGTCGGCAACGACGTAAAAAAATATAAACAAGGTGATACTGTTGGCGTAGGCTGCATGGTTGACTCATGTAAAAGTTGCGATCAGTGTGACAATAATGAAGAGCAATTTTGCCGAGAGGGCATGGTTGGCACTTATGCAGGTAAAGACAGAGAAACCGGTGAAATGACCCAAGGCGGTTATTCTAAAAGTGTGGTTGTACGAGAAGAGTTCGTGCTTTCAATACCAAAGAGTTTGGACCTTTCACGCGTAGCACCGCTATTGTGTGCAGGTATTACTACGTATTCTCCTCTCCATAAGTGGGGCGTTAAAAAAGGTAGCCGTGTTGCAGTTGTAGGGCTTGGTGGCTTAGGGCATATGGCGGTTAAAAATGCCGTAGCAATGGGTGCCGATGTTACTGTTATTGGTCGAAGCGAATCTAAAAAAGAGGATGCAGTTGAACTTGGTGCCCAGCATTACTTAGTTTCAACAAATGATGACGAAATGAAAGAGTCACAGTCGGCTTTTGATGTGATCATCGATACAGTGCCTGTGAAACACGACCTATCAATTTATACACCGCTATTAGACATAGATGGCGCATTAATTATTGTTGGCCAAGTTGGGCCCGTTGACGAGCTAAATACGGTGCCTTTATTAATGGGGCGACGTCAGGTTGCAGGTTCACTCATTGGTGGCATAGCAGAAACACAGAAAATGCTCGACTTTTGTGGCGAGAACAGTGTATTGCCTGAGTGTGAAATGATCAATATTGACGAAATTAACACCGCTTACGAACGTATGGAAAAATCAGACGTACGTTATCGTTTTGTCATTGATATGGCATCATTAGATTCGTAAACTTTTTTTTGTGTAAATGTAAAAGGGCGGCTTACAAGCCGCTCTTTTGGTATAGTGATTAGTTAACCGTTTTGATAGCTGGCGACTTATTCAGTTGTAAATAGCTAAGTAACCACATTCCTAAGCCACCTAAAAATAATACTGCAGCGACATAGCCTGTTTGATTTGGCGCAGCCCCGTTGGCAATCGCGATTCCACCTACCCACGGGCCAATTGCATTTGCTGTGTTAAATGCACATTGAACTAATGCGCCTATCATTGCATGCCCCTCAGGTGCTACATCCATTAAAAGGCTTTGAATTAACGTAGCTAAACCGACACTGCACCCTATGAAAAAAATAACCACATAAAGCACCCAAATATTATAACTTGCCGTAACATAGGCAAATGCAAAAATAATGGTACACACAAGCGCAAAGCCTGTGGTTTTTATTGCCGACTTGTCAGCGGCTTTCCCTAATACGTAGTTACCCAGTGTACAGCCAATGCCAAACATCACCATTGCCACCGAAATAGTATAAGGCGCTGTTTTTGTTACATCTAAAATTGTGTCGGCAATATAAGTGTATATGCAAAATACACCACCAAAACCAATAATAACAATCCCTAAAATTGACCAAACAAGTTTGTTTTTTAGCACGCCAAATTCATTTAATAAGTTAGAGGGCTTAGCGTTATCTATGTTTGGCACGACTTGATAAACTAAAATAAATGCGATAAAAGCTATCACTGCAGCACCTGCTAAACAGTAACGCCAACTTAAATTTTGGCCTACCAGCGTAACAATGGGCACACCAACAATAGTGGCAATGGTTAGTCCCATAAATACTTTTGACATAAAACTGGCTCGTTTACCTTGCGGCGCAATATCTGATGCAAGCAAAATGGCAGCACCAAAATAGGCACCATGGGGCAGTCCACTCAAAAACCTAAATATGATTAACTGCTCTAACGACGTTGCCAATGCGCTAAGCCCATTAGAAATACACATTAAACTTAAAAAAATCAGTAGTGCTTTTCGTTTTCGCATATTAGCCGTTGTTAGCATTAACACTGGCGCGCCAACCACTACGCCTATAGCATACGCGCTTATAGCATAACCACTTTGAGAAGGCGTTGTGCCAAATGTTTCGCTTATAAGGGGCAACATTGGCATCATCGAAAATTCAGATAAACCTAAAATAAAGGTGCCTAACGCCAGCACAATTAAAATAGCCGTTTTATTTAGCTGATTGGGTATAGATGTAACATCAGGTTTCATAAACCCCCTTTGAATTAGATGTTTAAATATAAAAAAGTAACGCCAAAGCCAAAAATGCAATGGGTTATAAATGCAAAAATTTTATGAGATGAATATAGAAAAACGAGAAGTAATTAGTTTAAGTGAAGCGAGAGGTTAAGTCATTAGGTAGTGTTAAATAAATACGATTTATATTATTTAATGTCAAAGGGTATTACTTTTGAATGTAATAAAAAATGGTGGAGGAATAATAAAAACAGTGGAGGTCATATAAAAAATTTCTTAGTAGGGAGGGGAAATGAGTGCCAGCATTTATGCTGGCACAATTTTATTAGCGTATTATTTTAGACTATCTGCAAAAAATTCAGCCATTTTAGTGTAGAAATCAGTGATGTTTTTAGGTTGATGAAATCCATGCCCCTCATCTCTCACCATTGACTCATATGGATAGCCTATTTTATCAAGCGCTGATGTTAATGCTTCATATTGTTCCATAGGAACCCTTACATCGTCCTCGCCATGGGCAATAAACAGTTTAGCCTTAATTTTATCAACATTAAATGAAGGAGAGCGAGCTTGCATATCTTGCATGTCGGTCCCATGAACCATGTCTAAATACTTTCGACCTGACTCTCTGGTGGGTATATCGCCGCTTTCTTTCATTTCTGGAATTGAATATACACCCACATAACCAATTGCACACTTATAAAGATCTGGCTCTCTAATAACGCCCATTAACGTAGTGTAACCGCCGTAGCTACCACCATAGATACATATTCTGTCTTTATCTATTATTCCCTCATTAATAGCCCAGTGAGTGGCATCGGTAACGTCATCTTGCATTTCACGTCCCCATTTTTTATAACCACTCTTCTGAAATTCGCTGCCATAGCCACCAGAGCCTCTAAAGTTTACTTGAAGCACAGCGTAACCTAATGAAGCCATGTACTGAGTTTCAGGGTTGTATTGCCAAAAATCTCTAGGTCCATGTGGGCCGCCATGCAAGTATACAATTGCAGGTAAGTTTTTATCAGCAGCTCCTTTAGGTATGGTTAAGTAGCCGTTTAGGTCAACGCCATCTCTTGCTTTTATTCTAAAAGGTTCCGTCATAGAAAGACTTTTTTTATCTATCTGAGGAGCGCTTGAGGCAATAAAAGTCGCTTTTTTATTTTTAGTATCGTACAAGTAAAAAGTAGTTGGCGAGTTGTCTGCTTCTACAGAAAACACAGAAAGACCTTTTTCTTTAGAGTGGCTTGTAAATTGTAATCGGTAATTTTTAAATGTGTCACTTAGCTCTTTAAATATTGCATTTTCACCCTTTGCATCAAAGTATTGATATTGAGGGTAATCAGGGTCAAACGTAGCCCCTATAACATCTCTGTTAGGGCCAAATATTGGCGTTGAAATATCAACATTGTCATTTGCCGCTAAAAGAGTCAGTTTTTCATTTTCAAAGTTAAGGCTGTAAATAGCAGTAGTTTTTCTGCCCGAGTCACTCATTAAGAAGGCCTCGTTACCCTCTAGGTTCATACCTAAAAAACCTAGCGCATCTCCTTTTTCAAATTTCAATTTAGCAAGGTTTAAAGACTGCCAATCGCTGTTCACTTTTTTCTTAAAATAAACACTTAAATCGCCTTTGCCAAGCTCTTGATCTTCATCTTCTTCATAATGAAATGCCAATCTAGGGTTACCCGAAATATCGGTAGTTATACCAAATACGTCGTCTTTGGGTTGGCCGCCTACATAATCCATTTTTCCGTTATAAATATTTAATTTATGAACATTAACGGCAAAGTCATCATTAAAGTGACCTTTGGCGACTAGAATGTTTTCTTTATCATTTGGAAGGGTGCTAATGACTTCTAAAACTGACGTGTTTGAAAATAAAATTTCACGTCTTTTAGAGCCATCGTAATTTGCAACAACATAATATGGGCGCCCACCTTTGGTATCTAAAAAGCCGACTGTTTTAGCTACTGACATCATAAATCTTTCGTCATTTAACCAAGTAACATTACGTATTTTTTGATTTTCGCCAAATGCAAATGCGGCTGTTGTTTTCCCTGATTCCCTTTCAAGAATAACCAGCTTTACTTCAGTATCTTCTCTGTAAGTGATTGAATAATATTTACCACTAGGTGAGATTTTAACCTGAACGTATCCGCTTTTATCAAAAAAATCTTCTAACGTATTTTTACTATATGAGTTAAAGCTTAATAACAATAAGCATAAAACTATAAGCCTTGTAATTAACATTTTATATCCTTAATTTTTAGAGTATTTATTAAATACCATAGCTACTTGTTACTTAATATTTAATAACGTTATTCTATTGTTATTTTTATCTTTTTAGAAGTACTGCTGGAAACATTTCACTAGAGATTTGTAACACATTGTAATGTCATTAAAACCAATCTTTATGTAAAGTTTATTTGACTCGGGGCTGTTTTTGTACAAATATAGTAAAGTGAACTTTACTTTTAAAGAGGGTTAAAAAATGCAAACACAATTAACGTTAAAACAGCGCCAAAAAATAAACACCACTAATTTAGCTAAATGGACGCTTATCTGGTTACTGTCGTTGGCGCTGTGTTCGTTTGGACCTGTTTTAATTTGGGAGCATAATAACGTGGTGAGTGGCTTTTTTATTGTCGTAAATGTTGTGGTAGGTATTGCGATGATTATAGCCAATAAGCGCAATTTACAAGGGCTTGATGAGTTACAACAAAAAATACATTTAAGCGCAATGGGCTTTACGCTTGGGGCGGTTGTGGTTGGCGGGCTTGCATATAGTAATCTGCAGCTAAGTGGCATTATCGACGTGCGAGCTGACATACCAGACATAATGTTTTTAATGGGCGCGGTTTATTTAATTAGTGCCTACATACTTAACAAATGCTACAGCTGTGATGAGGGCGACGAATGAAAAACCGCTTAAAAGTACTCAGGGCTGAACGAAATTTAACACAAGCCAAACTAGCAGAATTATTAGATGTATCACGCCAAACTATTAACGCAATAGAAAAAGGCAAGTTTGATCCCAGCTTACCTCTGGCGTTTAAAGCAGCGCGGTTATTTGAATTAAAAATAGAAGATATTTTTGATGATGAATAACGCCGTCGTATTTAAAATAAAATGAGTAAAGTGCGACAATTTGTCGCGCTTTTAATATGGCTACACGAATTATAATTAGTTCAACTATTACAGTGGCATAATTATAAAATGGCAGATTTAAGCACGACTCCAAGCACACATTTATTAACTCCCTTGGCTTTATTTATAAGCAGTATATTTTCTCCTGTAGTTTTTGCAGACGACACCTCCTTAGAAATTATTGAAATTCAGGGACATTCGCAAAATAAACATCTTGCACTTGGCTCAGCAGAGTCATTATTAACCAACTTAGGGGTAGACTTTTCTGCTGCGGGTGGGGTGTCAAACTTACCTATTTTAAATGGCTTGATGGGGGATAGAGTAAAAGTATTAGTAGATGGCGCAGATGTAACCGCTGCTTGCGCTAATCATATGAACCCACCGCTTTCGTATGTTTCTGCTAATCAAATTACCGCTTATCATGTTATTGCGGGTATATCTGCGGTTAGTGCCGGTGGCGATAATATTGCTGGTGTAATAAGCGTTAATTCTATTTCACCACAGTACAGCGACAGTAGTGACCTAGGGTGGCATTCGGGTTATGTATCGGCTCAATACAACAGCGTAAATAATGCACGAAAAGTGGGCGTTGGGGCGCGTATAACAAGTGAAAACTTGAGCTTTAATTACCAAGGTGCATTTAGTGATGCTAAAAGTTACGAAGACGGAAATGGAAATCTAGTATTTGATACTTTATATCGCGTTCAAAACCATGCGCTTTCTGCAGCGATACGAGATGAAAATCAACAGCTTGTTGTTAAGTTAACCCACCAAAAAATACCTTATCAGGGCTTCGCCAATCAGTATATGGATATGACTGATAACACAAGTTTTGGCGCTATTGCACAGTACAAACATGTATTTAAAAGCAGTGAGTTGGAGGCGCAGCTTAACTGGCATGATGTAAAACACGATATGGGTTTTTTTAGCCCAGAAAAAATCGGCATGATGCCAATGAGCACTGATGCGCGAGATATAAGCTCACAATTAAAATGGCGTTTAAACTTAAATAGTAATAGTAGTCTATTACTTGGACAGGCATTTTATGATTACCGAATTGATGATTGGTGGTCTGCTGTTGAAGGTTCCGCCATGATGGGGCCTAACGATTACATTAATATAAATAATGGTCAGCGTAAGCGTATTGCAGCATTTGCAGAGTATGAGAGCCAAATAAATACTAAGTTATGGTTAAATTCAGGTATACGTGTTGAAAATGTAAAAACACGTGCTGACGATGTTCAGCCTTACAATGATGGCATGGCAATGATGAATATGAACGCCATGCCAATGCAGCCGAATAACGCAAATGCCGCTGCTGCTTTTAATGCTATTGAGCACAATAAATCAGATACGGTGGTTGATATAAGTGTTTTACTTAATTACCAACTTACCCCCAATGACGAGTTACAACTGGGTCTTGCTCGTAAAAATAGAGCGCCTAATTTGTATGAGCGATACAGTTGGGGGGTAAGCAATATGGCAACTACCATGATTGGTTGGTACGGCGATGGCAATGGATATATAGGTAATCCAAATTTAGCGGTGGAAACTGCGTATACAGTAAGCTCTACTTATATTAAATCGGCTCAAAACGACGACTGGCGGGTCAGTGCTAACATTTGGTATACCGATACAACCGACTACATTGATGCAGACATCGTCAGGTCGTTTAATCGATTTGGCTTAGAAAATACGACACGCAATATACTTAAATTTACAAATACAGATGCGGTATTGTATGGCGTTAAATTAGATTTAACCGCGAATATACATGAATCTAAAGCACTCGGTAATTGGCAATTAAATGCCAATATTACCAATACGCGCGCAAAGCGAAATGATACAAATCAGCCGCTTTATCAAATAAAACCATTGCACACTAAGCTTGAAATAAGCCAACAACTGGGCCGCTTTGAAAATACCTTATCGTGGCAATGGAATGATACTAAAACACGCGTAGATACCACTCGATTAGAAAACCAAACCGACAGCTATAATATTGTCAATTTAGGCTCAAAAGCGTCATGGGGCGACTTAACGTTAAGTGCACATGTGAGTAATTTATTCGATGAATACTATCAGCTACCGCTTGGTGGAGTGAGCATTGCGCAGCTTAAAAAAGGGGAAAGTACTGGTTTTGAACAGCTCGCAGGGCAGGGGCGCTCGTTTAATATTGGGATGAGTGTCGCATTTTAATGTGATTTTATATCTATACCCAAGAGTCAGTTATTCCTGCTCTTGGTTATCATCGCTTTGAGTTATTGAAATTTGCTGCTCAAGCTTTTCTCGATCAGCTTTTGACACATACGCAGGCTTATTACTTTTATGTAATTTAGCATTAGCGCGTTTGTCTTTCTTTTGAAATTTAGTGACTATTTTTTTACGACGATTCACACAAATCTACCCTAGTTATTTTAAGCCATCTATTATACCGCTATCCAACTTAAAGCTGCCATATAAATATTGTCCTCAATAGTGTGTTAAATTACCGCAAAGCGCTATTTGTAATGTATGTCACACGTTATAATTAAAACTCGTAGTGACTCATTAAATGGATATTGTTTTGAAAAAGTTAGTTTTAGCCAGCTTTGCTTTATGCATGTTTAACACCCAAGCACAGTTAAATAAAGAGATAGATAAGATTGCCGATTACGCAGTAAATACCTACCAAAATGCCCAAGTTCATACGCTAACTAACTTAGTGGCTTTTCCTACGGTAAATACAGACTCAATACCCACACCACTAAACCCTGACTTTATAGCCTTCAAATCGCTGTTAAAAATAAAAGCTGCAGAGCTTGGTTTTGATTACCAAGATTTAGGACATACCGTGTTGATAGGTATGGGTGAGCAAAGTGAAAAAGTCACCGTAGTGACTCATGGCGACGTACAACCTGCAAACGCGAGTAAATGGAAGCAAAGCCCATTTATTATTGATACCTCAGAGCCAGGCAAGTTAGTTGGCCGCGGTACCGAAGACGATAAAGGGGCAATAGCCACTGCGCTTTATGCAATGAAAGCGATTAAAGATAAAGGTATAGAGCTTGATAATCGCATTGAGCTGATGATTTACTTAGCTGAAGAGTCGGATTGGGGCCCATTGACTGAATTCATGAAAACATACGAGCAACCAAAGTATGCAGTAACTATTGATGCATCATACCCAGTAGTGGTTGCTGAAAAAGGGTGGAGTTTAATTTCTCCTACATTTAATGCCATATCTGATCAAAAAGCTGTGTATGTAAGCGACCTTGCTGGTGGTGCATTTAAAAGCCAAATACCAGAAGACGCAAGCTTAGTACTGCATAATGCAAACGACGCACTAGTTAACCAATTAAAAACAAAAGCCAAGCAACTAAATCAAGTTGAATTTAACTTTACTGAACAAAATAACGCCATGATCATTAGTGTAAAGGGTATGTCTGCCCATTCTTCTGAGCCCGAATCTGGCGTGAATGCAATTGCACATTTAGCTGAGCTATTTAATGGAATAGCGCTTGAAAACAACAGCGATGGTCAACTCATTAAGTTTGTAAACCAACTTATTGGATTAGATCTTCACGGTAAGCAATTTGGTGATATTGCCTATAAACATGATTTTATGGGCCCAATGACCGTTTCTCCAACCGTCATTGAGCGCAGTGGGAATAAACTAACGTTAGCCATTAATGCTCGTCGCCCTGTTGGTAAAAATGAAGATGTTTTAAGGCAGCAAATAGAGACGGCCGTTAATCAGTGGCAGGCTAACAATAACGTTACACTCGAGAGTATAGGTACAGTGATAGGCAACCCTATGCTGTTAGATAATGCGCCGCATGCGCAAAAGCTACTTGATATATTTAAGCATTTTACAGGTGACGAACAAGCCGATTTTGTATCAATTGGCGGAGGCACTAACGCAAAACTATTTGATAATGCAGTATCGTTTGGCCCTTCAATGCCGGGTAAACGTTATACAGGCCACTCAGAGCATGAATTTATTACGCTTGAGCAATTGGAGCTTAATTTACGCATGTATACCGCGATGATGATAGAGCTAGGTAATATGTAAGCTATAGATTTTTTAATATAAAAGCCGCCTTGTATCACAGAAGTGACTTCAGCAAGGCGGCTTTTTTGTATTCATCTTAGTCATTATTATCGGTATAACTTGCAGCGAAATAATGGCTATCATTAATAAAGTCATACATCCAGATAAAACACTTCAATCTAGAAGTAAGTGAGCTAGGTTAACCGTTGAAAAAAGGTCAGTAAATAATAGGCTTATAATAAGATAATTAAAATAGATGGTCAGCTATTTACAAATCTTTATAAACCACAGGCTAATTATTATAAAAAACTTAACAAACTCTCTTCAAAATGGTAAAAATTATACTGTATAAATGTATTAATACAGATGGATAGCAGTAATATGGACTTTTTGAATTTAGCACTTACGTTTCCTACCATTATTTTCACGGCCCTGCTTTTGGTTGTAATCCTTTTTTGGGTGATCACTTTATTAGGGTTTGCTGACATTGATATGTTTGAATCTGATTTAGACATAGAGCCCAGTTCATCTAACTCAAATAGCGCTCATTCAGCGTCAAACTTTGGTTTTGGCAGTATTCCTATTACGGTATCAATTAGTTTAGTGGTTATGCTTAGTTGGCTAATTAGTATTTATGCACATAAGTTTTTTGCTTACCTACTTTGTGATGGTGTTTTATTTTATGTTTTTGGCTTAGTGATGCTGGTAGTAAGCGCGATTATTGCTTTACCTATTGCAGTTATTATTTCAAAACCATTACAACGTTTTTTCTCAAGTGTAGAAACTTCTCGCAGTAGCGACTTGTTAGGTCTTGAGTGTGTAGTGGTCACCGGCAAGGTGACGCAAACGTTTGGTCAAGGCAGAGTTAATTTCCAAGGCACTGAGCAACTCATTGAAATAAGATCGCATGACGAACACCCTTTCAGCTCAGGTGATACGGTTGTATTGCTTGAGCATATAAAAGAGCAGCATTGTTATATTGTTACTGCCAAACCTTGGTAACACAACGTCTTTTTTGCTGTAAATAACACATAATAAATTGATAATTACGTTAGGACATAACATGGAATTTTTAGATAACTTACTGCCTATATTAACGTTTGTAGGTATAGCGATAGCGGTCATTTTTGCTATTTTGTTAATTGTTGGCAAGTTCTATCGCAAAGTGGAACAAGGCCAAGCTCTCATTATAAATAAAATGAAAAGTGAGCCAGACGTCACTACTACAGGTGGCATTGTGTACCCTGTTATTCATAAAATGGAAGTGATGGATATTTCAACAAAGCGCATGGTACTTGAACGTAAAGATAAAGGCGGCTTGATTTGTAGAGACAATATACGTGCCGATATCGCCATTACGTTTTATATTCGTGTTAATGAAAACAAAGACGATATTTTACGTGTAGCAAAGCAAGTAGGTTGTGCACGTGCATCAGAGCATGAAACGCTGCAAGAATTATTTGAAGCTAAATTTTCAGAGGCACTTAAAACGGTTGGTAAGCGAATGGATTTTGTTGAGTTATTCACTCACCGAAACGAATTTAGAGACAATATTAAAGAGGTGATAGGGCAAGACTTGTCTGGCTACACACTTGAAGATGTTGCCATTGATTACCTAGAACAAACGTCAATTGAAAAGCTTGATTCACAAAATATCCTTGATGCAGAAGGTATTCGCCGTATTACCGAAATGACAGCAGCGCAAAATGTATTAACCAATCAATTAAAATGTGATGAGCGCGCAAAAGTAGAAATTCAAAACCAAGAAGCCACTGAGAAGTCACTCGAAATAGAACGCCAAAAACAAGATGCAATGTCGCGTCAGGTTCGTGAAATTGAAACCGTTAAAGCGCGTGAACACGCAGAAGCTGAAAAAGTACGCCACGAAGAGCGCTTAAAATCAGAGCAGGCTCGAATTCAATCTGAAGAATTAATTGGAATTAGCGAGCAAAACAAGCAACGAGAGCTTGATATTGCAGAGCAAAACCGACTGCGAGTACTGGGTATTGAAGAAGAAAAAGTTTTACGCTCTCGTGAAATAGAAGTGATTGAACGAGAAAGAGAGACTGAAATTTTACGTATTAACAAAGAAAAAGCACTTGAAGTAGAACGTAAAGAAATTGCTGATGTAGTGCGCGAGCGCGTAATAGTAGAAAAGTCGGTAGCTGAAGAGCAGGAACGTATTAAAGATGTGCAGGTTTTAGCGGGTGCAGAACGTGAAAAAGACGCCATTATTATTCGTGCAAAAGCAGAAGCAGAAGAAGCACTAGTTAAAGATATTGAAGCCGCTAAAGCGCAAGAGCAAGCCGCTGAATTTAAAGCTCGTGAACTTGAAACAATGGCTAATGCAGAGCTACGTATTGCTAACCAGCAAGCTGAGTCTAAAAAGATACTTGCCCAGGCACACCAAGTAGAAACCGCTGCACAGGGCTTAGCTGAAGCTGATGTTATTACTGCTAAAGCACAAGCGAATGCAATGCAAGGTGAAGTGGATGCTAAAGTGTTGCGTCAAAAATTAGAAGCCGAAGCACAAGGTAACCGTGAAATAGGGCTATCTCAAGCGCAAGTACAAACCGCCATGGCTGATGCAAATGAAAAACAAGGTGAAGTTGAAGCCATTAACCTTGAGCGTAAAATGCTTGCAGAGGCCAAAGGCCTTGAAGAAAAACTACAGGCGCTTAATGCGATGGATCAAGATGCCCGTGACTATGAAAGCTTTACACTGCAACTAAACCAGCAAAAAGAATTAGTGCTGGCTAAAATTGAAGCAGGTAAAGATATAGCAGAGCATCAAGCTCAAGTGATGAGCAAAGCACTTGGCGATGCCGATATTAATATTATGGGCGGCGATGGTCAGTTCTTTAACCAGTTTATGAGTGCTATTAGCTTAGGTAAATCGATAGATGGTTTAGTGGATGAGAGCAAAACAGTACAAACTGTATTTAAAGATCACTTAAATGGGGATCGTAATTTAATTGAGGATTTAAAAGGGGTCTTGGCAGGTGCTAACGGCTCAGCTGAAACCATGAAAAACCTTAATATGAGTAAATTACTAAAGCAATTGAGTAACACCACAGCTGCAGAAAAAAGCCAGTTACTGAGTATGCTAGGGGGCAATATGGGCAGCGGCCTTGACGAGAAAATAAAACTCGATCCGCAAGACTAACTCCCTCTCAATCTATAGCCGTAATTTATTTACGGCTTTTTTGATCACTCATACAAAAGTAATACTGCAGGAAAGGTTTAATGACGGACTCAACACAACATGCTTTAGAACAGGGATCGTACGATTTAATTAAGCGTCGTTTAAATAACTTTGGCGCAACACTTAAAACGCAAACAGATAAAGTTAATGCCTCGCGTATTAACGAGTTTGGTAGTACAGAGCTTCAGGTTAAAGGGCGCGTGCGTGCGCGAACTGAGCAAAACTGTACGCCACGCGATATTGTTATTGTGGGCGACAAGGTTATTTTTGCTTACAACGTGTTTTTGGGTCTGAAAAAAGAAACCTCAATTGATGATGTATTTAGTGTGCACAAATTGGTTCAGCAAGAGGACCATTTTGAGATTGAACCCTATCCAGAAAAAACTTTATTTTTAACCGATACTCGTTTTATTAGAGATTTTGAAGAGTTATATACTTATTACAAACAAACTAAGCTGCAGCACCTATATCAGCAAAACGGTAAGTTATTTGCGCTGTTTCAGATTGGTGAAAAGCTCTCTGATGTACGAGTGTTTAGATGGGAAATACACCCAGATAATACCATTCATTATATTGATAATCGCGGTGAACGCGATATAAAGCACGCACACGATTATGATTTTGAATGGCAAGAAACAGACCGCAGTGATCATGTTGAAGGGCGTCACGGTCATATAAATATTGCTGATACCGTATTTGTTGAAACCATTGGTGGCACGCTCACCATAAAAATAGAAAACAGCACCGAAACCGGTGAAGGTATTCATCAAGAACCCGTTGAAGATAAAAACCAATCACTTGCTGATAGCGAGGTTGAATACGCGCAAGTGGGTGACTTGATTTTACTTAAAATTTTGCCATACCGTGAAAAACAGTGGCGCTATTTTATTTTTAACAGCCGCACTTTGCAGGTTATGCGTCAAGATGCCATTGGTAGCGCATGTGTCACGCTGCCAGAGGACCACGGTATCATTTTCCCCGGTGGTTACTATTTGCAGTCGGGACAGGCTCGCTCATTTGAAGAGCAAATTGATGATTTAGAATTTCATCGACAAGTTAAATCGCCCAATGGCGAAGATGTATTGTATGTATTTTATGAGCCAAGCGAAGGACGCTATGCTTTGTTTGCTTACAATATTATTGATAAAAACCTACAAAACCCAATTTACTGTCACGGTTATGGTATTTACAACGATGGCATCGCGTTAACCTTCAAAGCCGATAACGAACAAGCTGAGCGCGTACACCCAATCCAAATATGGCAAAGCCCATTCGTATCAGCTGAGTTTGCCGCCAATGCACCTGCTTTAACGAGTTTTTTTGGAAAAATTGGTAACCCCGATTTAGTACGTGGTATTTCAGATTTATACAGTGTATGCAAAGCGATTAACGAGCAAAGCCCAAGTTTGTTTCACTACGAAGACATGATATCGCTGAGCCGTAATATTTTTGATCGCTACCATTGGCTCAACGAAAGTGAGTTTGCAGAAATAGCGCAAAGCTTACACAGTATTTTTGAGACAGCTGAACAAGTACTTGATGAATTTGAAAAAGTAACTGAAATACAGAACAAAGCTAAGCAAGCACTTGCAGATATAACTAAACAGTACACAGAAGTAACACGAGAGGTTCGCTCCGATAGCTTTAAAGCAGTGTCTGAATTTGTTACGGCAATAGACGCGTTAAAAGTACTAAAAGGGCAAATAATCAGCCTTGAAGATATTAAGTACATAGACACCGATGCACTTAACCAGTTACAAGCTGATGTAGATGAGCATTTGAGCGGTGTAAGCCAGGCTACTGCAGCTTTTTTGCAGCAATCAACAGCACTCGAGCCGTATCATAAAAAGTTAAAAGAGCTCGAAGAGCTGAGCAGGAAAAGTGAAAGCGTAACCGAACTTAAAACCTATGTTGCCGAGCTTGATAAACAAAGTGTGGAACTTGATTTACTTAACCACACAATGCTTGATTTAGACATAGACGATAGCCGTATTCGCACTCAAATTTTAGAAGATATTAGCGGTGTATATGCGTTAGTTAATAGGGCAAAAGCAGGCATAGAAATACGTCAAAAAAGCTTAGGCAGTGTTGAGGCTAAAGCTGAGTTTGCCGCTCGTTTTAAACTATTTTCACAAAGTATTACTAATGCATTAAATAATGCAAAAACCCCTGAGGCGTGTGACGATCAATTATCACGTTTGCTAATACAGCTAGAAGAGCTCGAGTCGCAGTTTAGCGATTTTGATGAATATCTCAGCGAAATAATAGCAAAGCGAGACGACGTTTACGAAAGTTTTGAAGCGCATAAGCAAAGCCTAATTGATGCGCGTCAGCGACGTGCGCTTAATTTAGCAAATGCTGCAGAGCGTATTTTACAGGGCGTTAATCGACGTTCGCAAAGCTTCACTGAGTTAGATGCGTTAAACACCTACTTTGCAGCTGATCCGATGATCAGTAAGTTACGAGCACTTACGCAAGAGTTAAAAGATATTGGCGACGAAATACGTGCCGATGATATTCAGTCAAAACTAAAAGCAAGCAAAGATCAGGGCATTCGCTCATTACGTGATAAACAAGATATATTTACCGATGGCGGTAATACGGTAAGTATAGGTAAACACGCATTTAGTGTTAATAAGCAATTACTTGATTTAACGTTACTGCCTCGCGATGAGCAGCTAATGCTGCATTTAACAGGGACCGATTATTTTGAGCCAATTACCGATGCAAAAAGTATTGAAACATTAGCGCAAAGCCGTCACTTGTGGCAGCAAGCGCTCGTGTCTGAAAACAGCACTATTTATCGAGGTGAATATTTAGCGGCGCAAATTTTATTAGCGTGCGAAAATAGTGAGCATGCACTTACATTTACACAACTGCAGCAAGCTAAAGACAACAGTACGCTTTTAAATGTAGTTCAACAATTTGCAGAGCCCCGTTACCAAGAAGGTTACGAAAAGGGCATACACGATCATGACGCTAGCGCAATAATAGAGTCTTTACTTAATCAAAAAAGCACCCTTGATTTACTCATTTACCCAGTGAGTTGTAGGGTAGTTGCACAGCTTTACAGCGCGCAATTGTCAGCAGAGCAGTTGGCTACTTTTTATCACCAAGCAAAAAATGCATTGTTGATGGAAACGCACTTTGGCGCAATTAACTTTATTAGCGCTTTAACATCTCAACTGAGTGAATATATCAGCGAGTTTTTAAATACGATACCTCGTATGCTTGTGCACTTTAGTGATTTATCAAGTGAGCTCAGCGGAGCATATTTAATTAAGCAATTGGCGCAGCAAAAAAGTGCAGATGAACCCCTGTTTATAGTATCTCAGCAAGCTAAAAATCTCGCCGAGCAGTTTAATAGTGATGCAAATAGTAAGGGGTTTAGTAAAGAGCTAACCCAGGCTAACACCACACTTAATAGCGCAGATGAACGCGGGCTACTTTATTTTAGTTGGCTAAATGCCTATTGTTTACAACACAGTAATATTAGCACTGAAGTTCAAGCTGAAGCAGCGAATTACCTTCATTTAACAGCCACTACTTCTTTCAAATACAATGTTTTAGATGTAAATACTGATAACACTGTTAGTGGATTAATGGGGCAGCATAAGCAAATAAGTGAGCAAACACTTCAAGTTGATTACGCGTCGTTTTATGCACGTACGCGTGAGTATATTACTGGGCAAGTGCCTGCTTTTGAGCAATACCATTCTCTACGTAGTGAAATTTTAGCTGAGCAAAAAGAGCGCTTACAATTAGATGAATTTAAAGCCCGACCTCTGAGCTCATTTGTGCGAAACCAACTTATTAATAAAGTGTACTTTCCAATTATTGGCGATAACTTAGCAAAACAAATTGGCTCAGCCGGTAAAAATAAACGTACCGATTTGATGGGTATGCTATTACTTATATCGCCGCCAGGGTATGGTAAAACCACGTTAGTTGAATATGTGGCTAACCGCTTAGGCTTAACATTTGTAAAAGTGAATTGCCCATCAATAGGGCACGACCAAGTATCGCTAGATCCATCTCAAGCCATTAACGCAACTGCCGAAAAAGAGATTGCTAAAATCAATCAAAGCTTTGAAATGGGCAATAACGTAATGCTTTATTTAGATGATATTCAGCATACAAACCCTGAGTTTTTACAAAAGTTTATTTCACTATGTGATGGCTCGCGCCGAATTGATGGCGTGTGGAATGGCAAAAGTAAAACGTATGATTTACGCGGGAAGAAGTTTGCTGTGGTTATGGCGGGTAACCCCTATACCGAATCGGGTGAGAGCTTTAAAATACCAGATATGCTTGCTAACAGGGCCGATATTTATAACTTAGGTGATACGTTGGCAGGGTGCGAGCAAGAGTTTGCAATGAGCTTTATAGAAAACGCGCTAACGTCTAACTCAGTGCTTGCACCGCTGGCAAACAGAAATATGGACGACTTATACAAATTCGTGCGTATTTGCCAAGGCGAGGATATACCATTAAACGAGCTTGAATATGGCTACTCACAAGCTGAGGCCAACGAGATCAAAGCGGTTATTAATAAGCTAATAACTATCAGAGACACCGTATTAAAAGTCAACGCGCAATATATTGCTTCAGCTGCTCAAGACAACAACTACCGTACAGAGCCGCCGTTTAAGCTGCAGGGTAGCTACCGTAATATGAATAAAATGGCTGAAAAAGTGGTTGCAGCTATGAATGACGAAGAGCTCGAGAGTTTAATTTGCGACCACTACCGAGGTGAAGCGCAAACACTCAGTAAAGGATCTGAAGAAAATTTGCTTAAACTAGGTGAACTGCGTGGTACCGCTACAGTGCAAGAACAAGCGCGTTATGAGCAAATTAAAGGTGACTTTGTTAGGTTAAATAAACTTGATGGTGCTGGTAGCCCGGCAATGATGGCGGTTGAGCAAATGGGATATTTGCATGAGGCGTTAGAGGGCATTGCAAGTAAGCTCAGTAAAGGTAATTTAAGTTATGATTACAATGCATCAATTGGCTCGGTTGGCGAAAGTTTGGCCAATTTAGATAATCGTAAGGGCTTTAATGTACTTAATGAAACACTTCAAAGCTTATTTTACCAAGCGCCAGATAAGAGCAGTGTTGCAGAGCTAATTAGTGTCATTGAGAAAAGTAGCGCACATTCTCAGTTAAGCGAACTCAATAAAACACTAAACGCTAATAATCTTAATCAAACAATTACCATATTTGGGCAGCAGTTAGGTGAAGTGATTGCACAAAATAGCAATCAGGATGAGATTAAAGTTTTAACTGAAACCTTAAACCAGGCAATTGCTAGTAATGATGTAAAACAGCAATTAACCCAATTAGTGCAGGCATGGTCAGGTAAGCAGTAGGTTAGACTTAATAGATTAATGCCGCTTTACAATACGCGGCATTAATCAAGCTTTGTATAAATTTAAGGTGTGCGATTATTCTCTACCTTAAAAATCTAGGTTCACATTAGGTAAGCACTCAAAGCCAGGCTTTGCAAATAAGTAACCTTGCATTAATTCAACCCCCGCGTGTTTAAGCCACACGTATTCTTCTGCTGTTTCTATTCCTTCAGCCAGTGCTGTAATATTTAAATCGCGAAACATGTTTAAGCAATGAGTTACTATTAATTGGCGTTTTGTGTCGTGGTTAATATCGCGTATTAGCGCCATATCTAGCTTAATAATATCTGTTTGAAAGTCAGCAAGTAGATTTAGACCAGAGTAACCTGCGCCGAAGTCATCGGTCGCGGTTTTAAAACCAAGCGATTGGTAATAATCAACAACGCGTTTTATGTGAGCGGTGTCTTCTACTTTTTCTACCTCGGTAAACTCAAACATGATGTTTTGAATAGGAAAATTATACTTTTTAGCTGCCTCTAATGTAGTACGTATGCAGCGCTCAGGCTTATAAATAGCATTGGGTAAAAAGTTGATGCTAAGCATTGATGTAATGCCTAGTTCTGAGGCTAGCTTAATGGCTTTAATACGACAAAGTTGGTCAAACGTATAACGGTTTTCCTCGTTCACTCTTGAGATAATAGAATAAGCAGATTCGCCGTTTAGCCCCCTCACTAATGCCTCGTAGCCAAAAATATGGTTGGTTTGGCAATTTATTATAGGTTGGAAGGCCATTGAAAAATCAAATTCAAGTGTGTTTGCATCCTCACAGTTACTGCAGGTAACTTTTGCGCAATTTGTTGATTTTTCATTCATTTAATTCAGCCTTTGTAACATATACATTAAGGTTAGTTTAAATCCGATTTTAACACAAACAAGTTAAAGTATGAGTTTTTATATTTTAACTAGTTATAAGTGATTAATAAGTAAGCCCTAATTGATGACACTTGTCATAATATTGAGTGACTTTTAACAGCTGTATTTGCTGTGTTTATGTTTAAAAATAACCTCATACATAAAGAGGAGAGTAAACATGAATACAACCACATTTTTCGAAAACCTAAAACGTTATTTAGCTGTATTAACATTATTAACAGCAATAAATTTAATTACATCGCCAAATAATTTATGGGTAGTATGGCCTGCGTTAGGTATGGGGATTGCGCTACTTAACGATTTATTAGATTTAAACAACTCAAAAAGGGTTGGGTAATAAATGCAAAGCCAAGTAAAAACTTACTTGGCTTAGATTACCTACTGTTGAGCATCGGTATTAGTCGGTTATGAGACGCTCTCGAGTGTTGCGTTAAGTGATATTTCGGTATTAAGCAGCTTTGAAATAGGGCAGCCTTTTTTAGTTTGCTCACACAATGCTTGAAATTGCTCGTTAGCAATATCTTTAATACGTGCGTTTACTTCAAGAGCTATATGCGTCACTGCAAAGCCATCGTCTACTTCATCAAGGCTTACCGTTGCTTTTGTATCAATTTTATCGGCCGTAAAACCAGTATCACCTAATGCAAGCGACAGCGCCATGCTAAAACAGGCACTGTGCGCCGCACCTACTAGCTCCTCGGGGTTGGACCCTGGCTCATCTTCAAAGCGGGTATTAAAGCCATACGGTTGTTTATCAAGTGCGCCACTTTGCGTAGAAATACAGCCTTTGCCTGTTTTAATGTCACCAGACCACGTTGAGTTTGCCGTTTTTTTAATCGTCATCATCTTCTCCTTGTTTAAATGTAAGTTTTTCAGATTAGGTAAGCGTTATTTACAAAAAAGCTTAAATAACGGCTGAAAAGCACTGATTTCTGATGATGTTGCAAAATAGACGCCAGTAAATTTCAATTACTCTTTATTTCTTTTACACCGCTCTGAGCAATAAATTACATTGTCCCAATCACGCTGCCACTTTTTACGCCACGAAAATGGCTTGTCGCATACTGGGCATATTTTGTGAGGTAGGTTTAGTTTTTTATGCGCCATAGTTACTTAACCTTAGTGTTATTTTTAGTGGTGTTTTTATTTTTTACTTTGCTTGTGTTTGGTGTGATTGCAACATGCTTTCTAAGTATTTTTCCTATGGCACGTTTAACGTCAGGGCGCTCTCGGTATTGCCATAATCGCTCGCGGGCGTCTTTTGAGGCGAGTGTCAAATCAAGCATAGGCTCGGGGTAATCTTCACCCAGTTTAAAATCGTTAAAAAGCGCTTCCATTGGTGTTTGCTCCCATGGCTCGTGTAAGTATTCAATAGGGAGCTTTTCAAGTTCAGGGCACCACTTTTTTATAAAGGCGCCGGTAGGATCTTGATCTTCAGATTGTTTTATCGGGTTGTAATGACGAATAGTATTAATGCCCGTAACCGATGCTTGCATTTGAATTTGCGGGTAGTGAATACCAGGTTCAAAATCTAAAAAGTAATTCGCCAGTGGCAAACTTGCTTGCTGCCAACTTATATTTAAATGATGCGTTACAAAGCTCACAAGCATAGCGCGCATTCTAAAGTTAATATAACCGGTAGCCTTTAAGCAGCGCATGCATGCATCTATTATAGGCACGCCTGTTTGCCCCTGCGCCCAACGCTCAATATCATGCTTTACATGTTTATCGGTACGATACGGAAATGAATGATAGCCCGGGTTTAATGCTTTAAACTCCATGGTGCATTCGCTTTCAAATTTTTGCATAAAATGGCAATGCCAATGCAAACGAGATACAAAAGCAGCAAGCGGTCGCTTCCAACCTTTTTTATCGGGATGGTTTGAATGATAAGCGTCTATCGCAGTTTGATAAACTTGCCTAAGGCTTATATTTCCCCATGCTAAATATGGCGATAGTCTAGAGCAATGGGTACGGCTTAAGCTAGGGCTAGATATTCCTTTTTGATAGCCTTTACCGCGCTGGGTAAAAAAACTTTGCATAACTTCTCTTGCATGAAGCGGGCCGCCCTGCTGAAAATTGTCATCATCTTGCGTGTAGGTTTTAGGTAATTCTGGATTTTTATAATTTTTAAGTTTGACGGTATTAACATTCTTCCAATTTGGTATAGCAAGCGGAGCCTGCATTGTTTTTTGCCAGCGTTCGTTCCAATTATCACGGTTTTTTTTACCACGAATAACAGCGCCTGTTGGCGATTCTTGCCAGTTAATATAATTATGGTGGCACCAAGCTTTAATTGCTAAGTCGCGTTCAAAGGTATTATTTAGCCCTATTTCTTGGTGGCTAAAAATATGTGATATTTCAAACTGGTTATTGAGCCTATCAAGCAGTGTTTGCATGTTCTCATTAAATATATACACCTTTGCATTAAAGCGCGCTAATTGAGAGTTTAAATCAACAATAGACTGGTATACAAAGCGCCAGTGTCGTTCATTATAATGCGCATCCTCAAGCAGAAGCGGTTCAAAGTTGTAAATTAGTAAGGTAGGTATGCCAGTATCAAACGCACTTTTTAATGGCTGATGATCGCTTAAGCGTAAATCGCGTTTAAACCACACTATATTTATTTTTTCACGCATTTAATTTACGACTCGTCGCTTAAAGTTAGTATATTAGTGTTCACGTTATTTGTGTTTTTTGTTTGCGTATTAACTAGTTGGTATTGGTTGCTAGATAAAACACCATAAAATACAAAACAGTTAAAGTTGTTAATACGTAAAGGTTTTAAATTTCGATTTAGTTTTAATAATAAAAAGGAAAAACATGTTTTTAGATTTAACTAATAATGCCAATCACAATGTGTATTCATATTTAGTGGGTGGTATAAGCCCGCGACCTATTGCATGGATCAGCACGTTAAGTGAGAAGGGAATTGCGAACATTGCCCCTTACTCATTTTTTACCGTAGCAAGCTGTAACCCTCCTGTATTAAGTGTTACTCAGGTAAACCCGCGAGATCAAGCCAACAAAGACACCTTAACTAACTTACTGGCGACTAAAGAGTGTGTAGTCAATATTGTTAGCCATAACTTAGTTGAACAAATGAATCAAAGCTGTGCTAATTATCCAAATGACGTGAGCGAGTTTGATGAAGCAAATATACAACAGGCGCCAAGTTTGTTAGTGAGCCCGCCAAGTGTCGAGGCTTCTAAAGTACGCTATGAATGTACCTTGCGTGAGGTAATTACTGTTTCAGAGAAAGCCGGTGGCGGAAAAATGATGTTATTAGATGTAGTAGGCATTTGTATTGATGATGCAATATTAGTAAACGGTTATATTGATCCTGCTAAGTTAGAGGCTGTAGGGAAAATGGGTGGCGATTATTTTAGTACAACAAAAGATAAATTTGTTCTTAAGCGCCCTCAGTTATAGAATACGGACCTGATTTAAAAACATAAAAATAAAAGGACTTTTGATGCGTAAACTTATTGCTGCTGCATTGATCACGCTTATTAGCTTTAGTACTCTCGCCGCACAAGATAAAAAATTGCCAATAGAAGCCTTTGCGGGCTTAAAAGACTTTAGCCAAATTAAATTATCTCCCAATGGTGAGAACCTTTCCTTTGTTCGAAACCACAAAGGAACCTTAGTGTTAATGGTTAAAAATCTCAAAACAGGAGATACAAAAGCAATTTTAAATGCAGACAACCGCACTGTATTTTTTGATTGGTATAGCTGGGCTAATGATAACGTTATTTTGTTGGGTGCTAGGTTTATTAAGTACCAATTTGGCGGGGCTAAATATACATCTACACTTTTGTACTCGTACAATCTCACAAATAAAGATGGGATTAAATTAGCGTTTAGAGCTGTCCCTTCTCGAGATGAGCGTCAGCCACAATTTGCAGACCGTATAGTGAGTTTTCTACCAGGTCAAGAAGATAAAATTTTGGTACAGGGTGATTTTACGGTGCCAAATAACCCTGCTGTATACGAGCTAGATCTTAATACATTGCGCAAAAGTAAAGTACAAAGACAGCGCAATAACGTAACAGATTGGTTTGCCGACAGGCAAGGTAATGTTCGTATAGCTAAAAAAATGGACGAAACACAATTTACTTATGAATTACTTAACGCTGAGACCGGAGACTGGGACACGTTATTTGATTACGAAGTATTTAGTGAGCAAAGTATTTCTATATTAGGGTTTGATAAAAACCCTAACCTTTTATATATCTCGGCTTTGCACAACGGGCGAGATGCATTGTTTAGACTTAACCTAACTACTAAAGAGCGCGAGTTAATTTACAGCAATGATAAATACGACTTTGATGGTTCTATTTTTTATTCTAGCAAAACAGGTGAGGTTGCAGGGTTTACTGATTCTCACATAGAGGACGGGGTAAACTACTGGGATGCAGATTTAGATAAACTTCACCGTTCTTTAAGAGTATCGCTTCCTAAAGACGACTACGATATTGATATTTTAAGCACCACTAAAGATCAACAAAAATACATACTTTACGTTAGTTCAGCAAAGTCGTCTGGTAGTTATTTATTAGGAGATAGAACAAAAAACCAGGTCAGCGCAATTGCCGATGCCTATCCGCAAATTGATGAAACAGTATACGGCGGTAAAGAACGCATTAGTTACAAAGCGAGAGATGGATTAACCATTGAAGGTTATTTAACGTTGCCTGTAGGGTATAAAAAGGGCGACAAATTACCCACTATAATATTTCCGCATGGTGGTCCAATGGCGCGAGATTACGCTAACTTTGATTATTGGACTGCATTATTGGCTTATCATGGTTACGCTGTATTACAGCCAAACTTTAGAGGTTCAAGCGGATATGGTTATGAGTTTTTAATGCAATCTATTCAGGGTTTTGGTTTAGCCATGCAAGACGATTTACAAGATGGCGCCAATTGGCTTATTGAACAAGGTATTGCACAACCTGAAAAAATTTGTATTGGTGGCGCAAGTTATGGTGGTTATGCAGCGTTAATGGCGGTTGTTAAGCACCCTGAAACATTTAAATGTGCTGCCAGTTTTGCAGGCGTAAGTGATTTAGAACACCTTGTTTTTAAAGCGCGTTACTTTACCAATAAAGAAATAGTCAGAAAGCAGTTTGGTACAGACGACGATATGCTAGAAGCTAACTCTCCTGTAACGTATGCAAAGCAGATTAACCGACCTATATTATTAGTTCATGGCAGTGATGACAGTGTAGTGCCTGTTTACCATAGCCGGGAAATGGAAGATGAATTAGACGATGAAAATAAAGACGTTACTTATATTGAGTTAGACGATGGCGATCATTATTTATCGCATCAAGCACATCGCGTTAAAACGCTGCAGGCTTTTTTAGATTTTTTTGATAAACATTTAAAAAACTAAACAATACAAAGGCGACTTAGGTCGCCTTTTTTGTACAATTTTTTAAGTAGGTGCACATTGTTTGCACGTTTAGTTGTTAAACTTATTTAAATATGGCCAAGTTATAAATGGCGGTTTAATTTTAAAGTGAACGCTTGCTCATGAAAATTCACAATAAACTTTTTTTAATTTTGTTTAGCTTTACCTTTAGCATTATTGCGGGGCTGGTGGTGCTTATACAATGGAGCATAGGACAAGGTGTTATTGATTATGTGAATGCAAAAGAAATAAAAGCACTTGAGCCGCTTGTAGCAAAGCTCGCAAAGCAATATGAAAGCAGTGCCTCGTGGGACGAAGTCATCCATGACAATAAAAGTTTTAGACGCCTTGTTGAAGCCGAGTTACAAAGCAGCCAATTTTCTGAATTTGCAGAGCGCCCAAGTCCTAGAGGCCGGTCAATGAGGCCTCCACCACCTGAACGCGGTCGCTTTGATATGAAAGGCCCTCCCAGACCAAACGATATTGCTCATTACGCGTTACTTGATAAAAATAAGCAACCGATAAGAGGGCGTTATCTCGATGAACTCACTTATATCAATACGCCGATTACTGTTAACAATATAGTTATTGGCTATTTAGCTGTTTCAAAAAGAGATAATTTAGTTGATGGCTACGAGCTTGATTTTTTAGAACAGCAAACCAACTACTTATGGCTTATTGCTATAGCCGCTGCTTTATTTACCTTGTTGTTAACTTTTTTATTATCACGACACTTAGTCGGCCCCGTAAAACAAATTGCAACAGGTATGCACCAGCTAACCCAAGGTAACTTCACCACTAAGCTTACCCTTGATCGAAAAGACGAATTAGGCCAATTAAGTGAAGATTTTAATACACTCGCCTTTACACTAGCTAAAGATGAGCAGGTACGTAAACGCTGGTTAGCTAATATTTCACATGAACTAAGAACACCAATGAGTATTTTACTGGGTGAACTTGAAGCAATGTTACTTGGGGTACGTGAGCCTAACACCCAAAATATTAGTTCAGCCAATGATGAAGCGATGCATTTAAAGCGGTTGATTGATGATTTACATATGCTAAATAGTGCCGAATTAGGGGGGATGCACTACACCATGCAGCCAACCGATTTAACAATACTGTTAAATACAATCGAGCAAAAATATCAGGTTATATTTGAGCAGCATACAATCAAACTTTATCTATTAAATAGTGCTCAATACGCCAATGTTGAGGCTGATAAAACACGGCTACTGCAGTTGTTTGATAATATTTTAATGAATGCAGTTCATTATGCTCAGTGCACGACTATTTCAATAACTGCTAAAAACATAAGTAAAAAAGGGCAGTCATTTATTGAGCTGAGTATTGAGGATAATGGCGTTGGGGTAGAGTCTTCACATTTAGCGCATTTGTTTGAATACCTGTATCGAGTTGATGGTGCGCGTAACCGCCAAGAAGGTGGTTCAGGCCTTGGTTTATCAATCTGTAAACATATAGTTGAAGGTCATAACGGTGAGATAGTCGCAGAAAAAGCGGACCTAGGTGGTTTAGCTATTATTATACGCCTGCCAACCATTTAACAATGTTTAAACCTAATCTTTAAATTGCCTACTTTATTAAGTGGTTTGAATTTACGTTACGAATAGAGGTGCCAATGAGTGAACACATTTTAATAGTTGAAGATGAAGAAAAATTATCTAATTTAATGAGTGATTTTTTAATGAATCATCATTTTAATACTCATCAAATACACCATGGGAATGACGTACTTCCATGGCTTGAAATTAATAGGCCAAGCCTTATTTTGCTAGACGTAATGTTACCAGGTCAAAGCGGAATCGAATTATGTAAAGCGATTAGGCGTTTTTCTAACGTGCCTATTATTATGGTATCGGCCAAAGTAGAAGAGATAGATCGCTTGCTAGGGCTTGAGTTAGGCGCAGATGATTATATTTGTAAGCCGTTTAGTTACGCAGAGTTGGTTGCGCGGGTAAAAGCTATTTTAAGGCGTCTCAACGTTTCAGCAGTACAAACATCGGTAATGCAATTAGATGAAACCACCTATAAAGTAAAATACCAAGATAACGACATCGAGCTAACTAACTTTGAGTTTCAGTTGTTTAAACCTTTGTTTAATAACCCGAGTAGAATTTATTCACGAGATAGCTTAATGGATACCATGTATACCGATCAGCGTATTGTGAGTCATAGAACGATTGACAGCCACATAAAAAAATTGCGTAAAAAGCTGGATGAATTAACTAAAACAGAGAGTGTGATTCAATCTGTTTATGGGGTAGGTTATCGCTTTGTACACCCGCAATAAGGGAACAAAGCGATTAACAAAAACGTTGGCGTTTTATTCTTCGTCTGAAAAGTTAATGCGCGCTAGTCGCTCTTGCTCTTCATCGGCTGCAGCTTGTATCTCGTCTAGTACTGAATCAACGTCAGCTTCTTCGCTGTCATCTTCAAATTCACCGGTGAGTATAGAATTAGGTGTAAGTTTTGCCTCTTCAAATAGCGCCCACATTTCTTTAGCGTATTGGGTAGTTAACAACTCAGGTGCAAACTCACTATAGTAACGACGCATGTTGTTTACGTCACGAGCAAACATGGCTTCAGCGCTATTGTTAGCAGACGCATTTACAGCTTGCGGTAAATCAATAATCACAGGCCCTTTGTCATCCACAAGCACATTAAACTCTGATAAATCACCATGAATTATACCCGCGCACAGCATAAGCATAATATAGTGCATCATCAGTGTATGTTGTTTTATAGCTTCTTCTTTACTCATACTTACATGGCCTAACTGCGGGGCTACATCGCCATCGCTATCAGACACAAGTTCCATAAGTAATACACCATCAACACAACAGTATGTGTCGGGTACGCGCACACCGGCCCTAGCTAATCGAGAAAGTGCATCAACCTCAGCGTTTTGCCAAATTTCTTCTTCTAACTGGCGCCCATAACTTGAGCGCTTCCCCATGGCACGTGCTTGACGACCACCGCGAACTTTACGGCCTTCTTGGTATTGTGCGGCTTTTTTAAAGCTGCGTTTAACGGCATCTTTATAAACCTTGGCACACCGGATGTGTTCACCACATCTAACCACAAATACATCGGCTTCTTTGCCGCTCATTAGTCGGCTAAGTACTTCATCAATTAAACCGTCATCGATAAGGGGTTGTAAGCGTTTTGGTGTTTTCACAGCTTGCCTGCTAAGTAGAGTTGGTTATTAATCATTATTTATAAAAGTGCTCTGTAATTAGTTGTTTTATATGCCCAAGCAGTATATCAGCTTTGAGAATTAAGGGCAGTATTACGCGCATTTGCACATGTTTGCGTTAGCTTATCTGCTGATTGTAAATTGGGCAACCAGAACGCCCTAGAACACATCAATTTTTAAATTATTTAATGCTTCCTTACTGTTTGCACATTTTTTGCGTTTTTAAGGTGTAAGTTTACGGTATTAACATGTACTGAATATAAGGTTATTACTATGAAGCATTTAACATCAACGGCAATAATTGTATTACTTAGCATTGTTTTTTCGGCCAATATTGCTGCAAAAGGAAGTAATAACAAACCACCTAAGCCAGACTTCTCAACTCTCGACAGCGATGGCAATGGTGCAATTAGTTTTGATGAATTTAATACTAAAAGACCACCTCACGGTGACGCACAGACTATTTTTGATGAAATTGATGCTGACGGTAATGGGGAAATCAGCGAGCAAGAATTAAGTGAACATAAACCACCTCGTCGTGAACGTTGAAAGGAAACTAACATGATCAATTCTATAAACAATAACGCTACTAGTTTTATCCCGCAGCAAAAAAGCCAAGCTGTATCGCTAACATCAGAACAAAGTGATTTTGTAAAAGAAACGCTAGCGCAGTTTGATCCCGAAAGCTTAATATCTGAAGATGCAAAAAGCATTCAAGCTGCGTTTGAAGAGCAGGGTATTTCACCCACTAAAGAGCTGGCAGAATTAATGAGCGAGCTTGAATTTGACGCTAAAAGTATTGGTGATGCTGGCCGCCCTGAAGGGCAAAGACCGCCTCCACCGCCACAAAATTCACTAGAGCAAGTTAATACAGAAGATGTAGTAAGTTACCTCGATGAATTACTAGAGCAGTATTCAAGCCAAATAAACGATGAAGATAAAGACGCTATACTATCGGCTGTTCAAGAAAAGTTTGGCTTGTCTGAATCTGATTCGTTACTCAGTATTAAAGCGTAAATATGTGTAAAAGCTGACACAAAAAGCCCAGTAATACTGGGCTTTTTGTGTAGGTGGTTAGTTTAAGCGGGTTTTAATTTTACTGGTGCCATCTTCTTCGGTAAATTTAAATACAAAGTCTTTTTTACCGTCTTGGTTAATGTCAACTAACAAAATATCTTTACTTTTATTAGGTAGGGTTAATTTTATTTTTTTACGCTTTTTGTTCAGCAAATTGTTCTCATCGCCGTAGTAAACATAGAGCGTTTTTTTGCTGTATTTATATACCGCATCAGTTTTGTCATCCCCGTTTATATCGCCTATGTATAAAGGTGGGGTTGCATCGCCATTGCTCATATTTATTTCCATCTCAAGGTCAATTTCTATACTTGATTTACTAGCAAATGAGCCATCGGTTTGTTGCTTATAAATATTCATTTCTACATCTACGTCAGTTTTACCACCGCCCATAGCCATAGAGGCAATAGTGCCAAGGCCAATGTCTAAGTCCATTGTTTGCAGGTCTATTAAGCCATCGTTATTAAAGTCTGTTTCAAATACAAGCTGACTAGGGCCGCTGGTATTTAACAATTTAATAGGTGTTTGACTAAACCCTGTTTTATTACCCAAATAAAGGTTATGCGCTATGTCAATATCGAGCGAATCCATGCCTTCCACTGGTTTATATTGTTTGGTAATAAAGTCTAAATAGCCATCGTTGTTTATATCAAGAAGCTGCTTTATTTTGCGTTTTTCACCGTTACTAAGCTCGCCCAACTCAATATTAAAATTTACGTCAGCCATGGTTTTATTGTAACCATTAGCATTAGCGTAAAGTACATCGGCGCCTTGCTTATTTAAAAATACCAAGTCGTTTAGGCCGTCGTGGTTAAAGTCGGTAATAGTAGGCTGGTTATTAATATCAACCTCAAGAGTGAGCCCTTCTTTTGAAAAATTACCGGTAAATAGCGCTGTTTTTTCAAAAATATGAGGAGTAAATTGGCCGTTAGTATTTTGAACATACAGAGTTGTTTGCTTTAAGTCAGGGAGCAAAATATCACTCAGTCCATCTTTGTTTGCATCAATAATAAAGTTTATTTTTTCAAACTCGGTGACTTCTAGCTGGTTTATTACTGATGTGTATGTAAATAACAGTGAAGGTGTATCTTTGCCTGCTCTGTAAATGCCATCGCTTGCTACAACAAGCGCTTGTTTACCACTCGAATTAGCAAGTGTTGCCACGTCAAAACCAATTGCATTGTCAGGCAGAACGAGCTGAGTGTATTGCGCCGATAGTAAATCAATGCGCTCTAACTGCTTAAGCTCTTTGTTAAAAGCAAATAACGTTGTCGAGTCGGTTGTTACTAACCCTTCAGTGGTTTTAATCGACATGGTTTGCGCTAATAAAGTACTAGGTGCAAGCAATATAAGTAATGCACTAAACGGTTTTAACATGGTAAATCCCTTTGTATAGTTTTAAGTAGGCGAATATTTAACTCTTTTCAGCCTACGGCAAAAACTAACGTTAGGGTGTAAGTAATTGTAATAAAATGTTTATGCTAGTTAGCTTAATTAACCTAAGCGCTGAGCATACCTGCTAAAGATAGGTTTATTGTCCAGTATTCAGGTTAATCAAGTAAGTTGTTTTAGGTATTAGTGCAAGTTGATATGGTTAGGATTACTCTATTTTAGGTAAAAATAATGCACTAATAGCGCCACAAAAACCAAGCAGGCTGTAAAGCAAAATAAGTTCAGCGGTAGATAAAAAGCTTTCAAGTAATCCAATGCTGCCTAACATGAGTAAAAGCACGCCAATAACCGTGTTACTCACTGCAACATAGTCGGTCCGTTTGTTTCCTTGTGCCATATCGACTAAATACGTTTTGCGGCCAAGGCGAACACCTTGGTGAGCAACAGAGAGTAAAAAGTAAAGCGTAGGCAGTAGCCACCATGCACTCAACAAATGGTTAAACCACGTTGCAATAACAAATACCGCTAAACCATTGAAAGTGACTAGCATGGCACTAAGCACTAAAACTCGCTGGCTTGATAGGTCACTTAATCGCCCCCAAATTGGCGCCGACACTAAACTAGCGAAGCCCGATACAGCAATAAATGTCGCAAGTAACGAAAACTCAAACGATTGGCGACTTGCTAAAATAATATAAAATGGTGCGCTTAAGGCTGAGCACAACAAAAAAGCCCGTGTGACAACAAAGTGGGCAAATTGCTTATCTTGGTAAAGGAGTTTAAGTTTTGTAAATGCGTGCAGTAACCCGTTTTTTCCACCGTCGGTAGCCCCTTTGTATTCATTTATGCGGCTATAATAAAAGGCCGCCACAATCCACATTACTGCGCCTAATACCAAAGCAATTAATACCGTGTTTTGTTCCTTCTGCTGTGAAAAAAACCACATCAGTAGACCAAAGGTTAGGGTTGCCAAACCTGCAATACTTGCTGCTAAGCCGCTAATATTGCCTCGCTGTTTTTTAGGGATCACTTTTCCCAGTACATCTTTTGCTGCTACTGAATTAAAGCCCCGCGCTAAACTAAATAATATTAACAAACCTAAAATAGCGAAGCCTGCTTGTTTTCCCTCTAATACAAAAGCAACGCCTACCATCGCAAATATACATAACGATTGCGCAATAGCGCCAATTACCCATACCCATTTTCGAACAGATAGTTTGCGGATCACATCGGCAATGGCCAACTGCGGAAGTAAAGAGCCAGATTCCCTTATTGGTACAAGCCAAGCTATAAAGCTGCTAGGCACATTTAGGCTTTGCATTAACCAAGGGAGCGTTACTTTAGGGTTGAGTAGTGCATCTGCAAATTTACTAAACAGCTGGCTCAGTAATAAAACAATGAAGTTACCGGGCACCTCTTTACATGCAGATTCATCAATTTCTTTGCAGGCTTTAGCATCTTCTTCATTATTAAGGTGTTTATAAATTTGCTCTTTTGTTAGTTTGACCACGGTGTTTTCACAAATTTTGAAGTAAGTAAATTTATACTAGGTTGATATGATTAAATATTCTACTCTCATTTAGGGTGGTGTGATCACTTTAGCAACGCCATATTAAAATTGAACATAAAAAACCAGCATTTAAGCTGGTTTTTTGAAGCGTTAGCAGCAGTTTATTTAAAGTCGTCTGCGCTATGTCGTTCGGCTAACTGGTCTTCTTCGGGGCCCCATGTGCGATTAACACGACGACCTCTTTTAACCGCTGGACGCTCAGCGATATGTTTGGCCCATCTAACAACATGCGTATAAGAGGCAACGTCTAAAAACTCTGCAGCATCGTACAAGTCGCCCAAAACAAGCGAGCCATACCAAGGCCAAATAGCGATGTCGGCAATTGAATATTCATCGCCCGCCATATAATCATTGTTACTTAAATGCTGGTTAAGTACATCGAGTTGGCGTTTGGTTTCCATAGTAAAGCGGTCAATAGGGTATTGCATTTTACTTGGCGCATAACTATAAAAATGGCCAAACCCGCCGCCTAAGTAGGGTGCAGAACCCATTTGCCAAAATAACCAGTTACGACACTCGGTTTTTGCTACAAGGCCTTTAGGTATAAATGCGTTAAATTTTTCACCTAAATATTGTAAAATAGAGCCCGACTCAAATACACGAGTTGGCGGTGTTGTTGAGTGATCAAGTAACGCAGGAATTTTTGAATTTGGATTAATGTTAACAAAGTCAGAACCAAACTGATCCCCCTCGCCAATATTAATTAGATAAGCATCGTATTGCGCATCATTGATACCAAGCTCTAAAAGTTCTTCAAACATAATAGCGGCTTTTTGGCCATTAGGCGTTGCTAGCGAGTAAAGCTGAAATGAATGTTCACCAATAGGCAAGGTTTTGTCATGAGTTGCCCCAGCTATGGGCCTATTAATACTGGCAAACTTACCGCCACTTTCACTTTCCCACGTCCACACCTTGGCTGGTGTGTAATCGTTTTTATTGCTCATAAATAACCTCACTGTTAGATTGATTTACTTAAAATAGTTTTTTCACAAACCTTTTTGTCTATCTGCTTTTGCTAATTTATAACCCAAAAACAACCCACTTAAGGCTCCGAATAAGTGGCTTTCAAACGAAATATGAAAACGTTGCGGCAATACGCCCCAAATAAAACCGCTATAAAGTATGGCAACGACTACAGCGATTACGATTGATTTTAGCGAACGCCTAACCACGCCATAGCATAGAATAAAACCCCACAACCCATATATTACGCCGCTCAAACCAACATGAAAATTACTGCGACCAAATGTCCATACAAGTAAACCACCTACAAGCGCAGTAAAAACAAACACGGTGTAAAATCGTTTAACACTGTATTGGCAAATAAGCCAACTGAGCACCGCAAATGGCAGCATGTTACTGGCAAAGTGCCACCAACTACCGTGTAAAAAGGGAGCGCAAAGTATGCCAATTAAACCTTGAATGCTACGCGGATAAATACCTAAACCATTGAGGTTTATTCCTGGGAGGCTATTAATAACTTGAAGTACAAAGCAAACAGCAACAATACTAAATATTGTAAATCGTGTAGTAGTAACTAATGACAGAGACTGGGTTGTCATATATTTTCCCTAATGAGCTTAAGTAGTTGCTAGTATAGGAATTGTATTGAGTAATGAAAAGCAAATAAAAAGCACAGCTCAAATGCTGTGCTTAATCAAGGCCGTATTGGCCTTTAGTGTATAATTGTTATTAACCTAATTTAGTTAATAGTTTTTTAGCAGCAAGCTCCGAACTTGCAGGGTTTTGACCTGTGATCAATAAACCATCTTCTAAAGCAAGCACACCCCAATCTTCAGTTTTTTGGTAGTCGCCGCCTTTTTTGATCAGCTCGTCTTCTACTAAAAATGGGACTATGTCGGTTAGTTGTACGGCTTCTTCTTCACTGTTGGTGAAACCAGTTACTTTTTTACCTGCTACCAATGCGTTGCCATCTGCATCTTTAACATTTAAAAACACAGCACTAGCATGACATACGCCAGCTACTGGTTTTTCTTCTTTGATAAAATTTTCAATTAGTGATACTGAATCGGTGTTATCTACTAAATCCCATAATGGGCCGTGGCCGCCTGGATAAAATACTGCGTCGTAATCACTTGAGTTTACTTCATTTAGTACTTTAGTATTTGCCATTAGAGTTTGTGCTGCGCTGTCTGCATCGTAACGTTTAGTTGCATCGGTTTGAAAATCAGCAAGTGTACTTGTAGGGTCAATTGGCGGTTGGCCACCAGCTGGAGACGCAAGTGTTACTTCAGCGCCTGCATCTACAAATGCATAGTAAGGTGCTGCAAATTCTTCAACCCAAAAACCGGTTTTTTCACCAGTGTTACCAAGGTCCGAATGTGAAGTAAGTACCATAAGTATTTTTTTAGCCATAACAATATTCCTTCGATAATTGAGTTAATCAGTATTTGGTATTTACCAAACTCATGCATTTACTATATGCATTTGAATTGCTTTAAACAACGATGATAAATTTGACTTTATTGATTTAATAATTGATACAATGTATGGGTTGAATTGTAAATTAGGCGGAAACAACCATGAAAGTGTCATTCGAACAATTAAAAAGTATGGTGGTGTTTGCACAAATTGTAGAGCAAGGAAGTTTAACTGCCGCCTCTAAGCAACTAGGTTTAACGCGAGCTGTGGCAAGCTATCACTTAAAAAAGCTAGAAACCCAGCTTGAAGTTACGCTTTTAAACCGCTCTACTCGCACAATGACACTCACTGAGGCCGGTATAGCGTATTACGAACGCTGTCGCGTTATTACTGAGCAAGCCAATGCCGCAAATCAACAAATAGAAAATATAAAAAGCGAGCCGCAAGGTTTACTTAAAGTGAGTTGCCCCGTTAATGTAGGCATGCAATTAATTGTACCCGCTATAAATACGTTTAAGCGTCAATATCCAAAAATTGACATCGACCTACAATTGACAGACGACGTAGTAGATATAATAAAAAATGGCTTTGATATTGCCATTCGTGGTGTTGCGTTAAGTGACTCAAACTTACAAGCGACAAAACTAACCACAATGAGCACCTGTATTTGTGGCTCTTCAGATTACTTTGATTATTTTGGTAAACCTAAAAACCCAGCGGAGTTAAAAGCGCACAAGTGGGTCGTGTATCAATTAGGAAGTAAAACATTAACACTTCAAAAAGATGGTAAAAAACACGACATTACAATGCAAGGTGGTTTAAGTACTAATAATGCGGCAGCTAGAACGGCATTTGTAGAGGCGGGGCATGGCCTTGGTCGTATTCCTCTTTATGATGCGTGGCCTAAAGTACAAGCAGGGCTACTAGAGATCATACTAGACGATTACAAAACTAAAGATATTGAGCTTTATGGGGTGTTTCCGCCAGGTGCCACAGGCTCTAAAAAACTTAGGTTATTTATTGATTATTTAAAAGCGTACTTTGTTAAGCAGCATACCGCGCTGGGTATGCTGAAAAGCGTTTAAATAGCTTAATGGCTTTGCATTAAAGCGTACGGTTAAATAGCGCCACCGCTTGTTGGTACATTGCTATTGCTAGTGCACCGTCGTAACGCTCACCTTCATCGCGCATAAAGGCATGTTGTGCGTTAACTTCTTGCCACTGGTAATTAATACCGCTGCTAATACATTGTTGGTAAATTTTACTGCGACCTTCTTGAGGTACATGAGGGTCTTGCTTACCCCAAATAAAATGTATTTCACCTTGTATGTCGGCCATACGCTCAAACGAGTTATTTCCTTTTTGAGCTGGTAGTGTATCGCTATGAATATCGGTTGCGTATAAACAAAACGCCGCTTTTATTTGGGGATTAAGTGCAGCTCTGTATGCTAAATGTCCGCCAATACATACGCCCATTGCACCCACTGTACCTGAGCAGTATTGTTGCGATTTTACAAAATCGATTAATGCTTGTGTGTCGCTATCGTGATGCTCAAGCGGTTTTTCCCACTTATCAGCATTGCCTTTATCTTTACCTGCATCGTCGTAGGCAAGTACAGTTCCGATAGGATTTAACTCATGAAATACTTCAGGTACTAACACAACAAAACCATGGCTTGCCAAAAGTGCAGCACTACGGGCAATGGGGGCGGTTTGCTGAAAAATCTCAGAGTAAAAAATAATAGCAGGAAACTGCCCATCGGCTTGTGGACGATACACTGTGGTTCGCATTAGGCCTGTTGGTGTTGGTAAATCAGCATTATGGTGTTGGATGATCATAAAAGCGCTCAGTTAAAAAGGTTTAGACTCTTTCTTTATGGTAACTGAGCGCAGCAGAATAAACGACCGCTGAAATGGTTTTTTAAATGCTGGCTGGCATTTTATTACAGCTTGCGTAGTAGCTTACCGTGGCTGGCCAATCAGAAAATATACCCATTACACCCACTTGTTTTGCTAACACATCAACGACAGTCATCATATCGCCATCGTTATTGATTACATCAGCAATTGATTGATAGTAATAACCACCCCCTTCATTTAGCGGCCCTGAGCGCTCAAGGCTCCATGCTATGAGCTTCAAACCTGCCGCTTTTGCGTCAATTGCGTATTGTGAAGGAACTATATTATTATCGTTATCGATGGTTAACATCATCCAAATGGGAGGGGCGAGTATTTTAACGTCGTCAGCAACCAGTTCAGCCATGCTTGGTTGCCATGTTGCTGGATTGCTCGGATCAAAACCTGCTTCGCTATCGCGGCCATCTAAATAAACACTTTGTTCTGCAAATTCAGGGTTGGTGTTAATCCAATATTTTACATCGTTTAAGTTAAATGATTGTGGATAAACCTGATTTGCTGGTACATCTAATTGCGTGTATTCATCCAACATTTTTTGTGCGTATTGTTCTTGGCTCATACCATCAAAAGGCATGCTAACTTGAGGCGACTTAAGCTCTGGGGTCATTTTTACACCCAACTCTTTAAATAACTCAATACTTTGCTTGTGGGTTAATAGCGTTCCTGTTTTTGAGTATAAATCGGTACGCCAATTTGGGGTGCCGTCAAGGTATTCTGCCACTGTGGTGGCTTTAGGATTCGCACCATCCATTTTTCCTTCAAGGGTCAAAAATTCGCTCAGGCTAATATCGCTTGTACAGCACTTTGCTGAAGCGGGAGCCCCAGTATTTTGATTGGCAGGGGTAAATGGCACACTGCATTTGGCGGCAAGTTCTGGGATAGCTAAAATATTAGTGGTGGAATGTAAGTCACATTGTGAATGGCGACACACTAGTTCTTTATCGTTTGTAAACGTTACATCGCACTCTACAATACCTGCGCCCATTCGCGCTGCTGCAACGTAAGACTCTTTAGTATGTTCAGGGTATTGCATTGGCGCACCACGGTGCCCAATTGAAAAGTCTGTTGTATAAAATGGGCCATCTTGGCAAGAGGCTAATTGTGTTTTTAGTTCGCTTGGCGCCATGTCGTTAATTAAATAATCAGGGCGAGTACCTAGTTGAATATTGCTTCCTTGTGCAACTTCTACAACCACAGGGGTCGGCACTTCTACAATTTCAACGTTAGTGTTCGTTACTACCACGTCTTTTTCGATTATTTTAACTTCGTCGTCACAGCCCGCAAGTGCAACAAATAGAAGGCAGCTGGCAGATAAGGTAATGCGTTTCATTGTTTATCCTTAAAAAATAAAAGTTGCACTACTTTAGTGACTCTTAATGACAATTAAACGACAGGAAAGTGAACTTATTTTTTCGCCATTATTTGATTAACCACTAAAGCTAAAAGCATTATTGCTGCACCAATACTTAGCCTAAAAATATCGGCATCTCTATTCCAAATAACAATATTAACAATAATACCGGCAGGGATGAGTAAGTTATTCATAACCGCCAAAGCCCCCACATTGACAAGCGTTGCGCCTTTATTCCATAAAAAATAACCTAGGCCAGAGGCTACAGTCCCTAAATAAATTAAAATTCCCCATTGTGTATTTGTGCTTGGCAGCTTACTTGGGTTACCAAATAATGCGTAACATAAGCCGGCAATAATAAGCGCACCAATAAAAAACCAGCTAAATGCCGCTTTGCCGTCAAGCTGCTTGCCTTGCATTAGTCGTTTGTAAGTAACTTGCCCGGTTGCAAAACTTAAATTGGCTCCTTGCACAAGCAACAGCCCTAGCCAAAAGTCATTGTCGAGATTTTCATAACGAATTGCGACAGCACCCAAAACGGCAATTAAAGCGACAATAAAAAATTGCGGATTAAACTGTTTGTTAAGTGCGTCGTTTAATAAAGTGATATAGAGCGGCGTCATAACCGTAAAAAGCAATACTTCAGGGACGCTTAAAAATAAAAATGAGTGATAGTAAAAACTGTACATAACTCCAAGTTGCACAGCGCCTATTAACATAAGCTTGATTGCGGTGGCGGGAGGAAGGCGTTTAAGAAAGGGTAAAAATACCAATGTGGCTAGCGCAACACGTATTAATACGCTAAACCATGCATCAACCTGCCCAGCTAAATATACGCCAATTAAACTAAACGAAAATGCCCAAAGTAGGGTCACTGCAAATAAATAGCCCATAACCATCATTTTGTAATAACTAATTGGCTAAGTTTATCTGTTATAAATTAAGGTATAAACAATAAAAGCCCGCAAGCGGGCTTTTATATTAAAAATAATAAGTTAAGTTATTATTCTACTAAACCACGGCGCTTAAGTAGTGCGTCGGTTGTTGGTTTTTGACCTCTAAACTCAATGTAGCTTTGCATTAAGTCGCGGCTATTACCTTTTGATAGGATTTCTTTACGGAAGTTATCACCGTTTTCACGTGTTAAACCGCCGTTGTTTTCCATATGTGCAAACGCATCGGCCGCAAATACTTCAGTCCAAAGGTATGCGTAGTAACCCGCAGAGTAACCGCCGGCAAAAGTATGGCTAAAGTAGTTTGATTTATAACGTGGTGGTACAGGGTAGTAATCAATACCATGAGCTTTTAGCGCTGCGTTTTCAAACTCTTGAACATCATTGATTTTCTTATCTGAACCAAATGAGTGCCATTCCATATCCAATAAAGCAGCCGCTAAATATTCAGTCGTACCAAAACCTTGGTTGAATTTTTGCGATGCTAATACTTTATCAAGTAATGCTTGTGGAATTGGCTCACCTGTTTTGTAGTGCTTAGCGTAATTAGCAAGTACGCTAGGCTCAATCATCCAATCTTCATGTGCTTGAGATGGAAATTCAACAAAATCACGCGCTGTTGCAGTGCCTGCAAGACTTGGGTATTTAACATCTGAGAATAAACCGTGAGCAGCATGACCAAATTCATGGAACATAGTCGACACTTCGTCAAAGGTCATAAGCGTTGGCTCGCCTTCAGCGGGTTTTGGAATGTTTTGCGCGTTATAAATAACCGGTTTAGTGCCTTTTAAGCCGCTTTGGCTTACGTAAGCACTCATCCATGCGCCGCCACGCTTGCCTTCACGTGCGTATGGGTCCATGTAAAATAAACCAATTGCACTGCCGTCAGCGTTAAATACTTCATAAACGGTTACATCTTCGTGGTAAACCGGTAGGTCTTGACGTTCTTTGAACGTAATACCGTACAATTTATTCATCGCAAAAAATAAACCATCGTTAATTACTGAGCTCATCTCAAAGTAAGGTTTAACTAACGCAGGGTCTAGGTCGTACTTTTCAGCACGTACTTTTTCAGCGTAAAATGCCCAATCCCAAGGTTTAAGTTCAAAGCTTTCGCCCGAATCATTAATTACTTTTTGAATAGCAGCGGCTTCAATTTTTGCTTTTTCTACTGCTTTAGGGGCAAGGTCATCTAAAATGCCATATACATTTTCAGTTGTTTGCGCCATACGCGACGTCATTACATACGAGGCCCAATCTTTGTAGCCTAAAAGCTCTGCTTTTTGTGCACGTAAGTTTGTTTCTTCAATGATGATAGGGCCATTAGTTTGTGCTGCACGGTTTGCTGATGCAGTAAAAATTTGCTCACGTAATTCGCGGTTTTCAAGGCTTGATAAAATAGGCTGTTGCGTGGTGTTCACAAGCGTGATCATGTAGCCATCTTTGCCTGCTTTTTTAGCTGCAGCTGCTAGGCCTGCAATTTCACCTTCAGAAAGGCCTGCAAGTTTAGACTTGTCAGTAACAACAATCACGTCTTCTTTAAACGATTTTAAAACGTTTTGCGAAAATGCAGTAGATAAGTTAGCAAGCTGTGCGTTAATTTCACGCATTTTTGCTTTTTCTTCGTCGCTTAATTTAGCGCCGGCTTTTACAAATTGCTTGTAGTAAAAATCAACAAGGCGTTGGTCTTCAGCGCTTAGTGTTGCTTGGTTGTCGTATATTGTTTGAACGCGCTCAAATAAAGCGCCATTTAAATAAATGTCATCAGAGTGAGCCGATAATACTGGCGCCATTTTTTTACTAATGCGCTGGTATTCGTCATCTGAGATTAAACCAGATAAGTTATAAAACGCCGTAGATACACGGTTTAATAATTCTCCAGATAGTTCCATTTCAACTAATGTGTTTTTGAATGTTGCTGGCTCTGGGTTATTAGCAATTGCTTGTATTTGAGCTGTATGCTCTGCAATTCCTGCATCAAATACGGCTTCGTAATCTTTAGTACCAAATTTATCAAACTCAGGTGCCATGTATTGTAAAGGACTTGGTTTGAATAACACATTGCTTGCGTTTACGTCTTGCACTTGTGCTGCGCTTTCTTTTGCCATTGTTTGTGTTTCTGATTTATTTTCTGAACAGGCAGATAGTAATAATGCACTAGCAATTGTAGTGGCGATTAGGGTTTTACGCATAATAACTCCATAGAAAGATTAGCCGGAATAGGCTTTTCGAGTCGAAAAACCCACTTAACTTACCAAATTTTGATTTATATACAATAAAGTTTATCGAGATTAAGCTGGATTTAAACGCAAATTAGCTAAAAATAGGAGTTTAGGTAGGTAAAAGTAGTTTGAGCTGTTTATTTTGATGCCCTTTTTTGGAGCCATAAGTGCTGTAAAATAACAAAACGCAATGTTTAAAGTCAGTTAAATTGCATTGTGGCGTGCTAAGGTTAGTTAATTAAAACACATTCACCTTATAATAAAGTTAAAGACTCCCTGATTGGAAAATAAATGAATTTAGAACAAATAAACGAAATCCTTTCTTTTGTTGTGTTTAGTTACAACGACATCCAACTAACAGTGGCAAAAATAATTCAGGTGCCGCTTATTCTGTTTGCAATGTGGTTTGTGGTTACCCACATTGGCAAGTTAATAAAAAAAACCTTACTTGCCAAAAAAATAAGCCAAGATGCTGTTCATTTATTTACGCGTATTTATTTTATTTTAAGTATCGCCATTTTAGTTTTCACCTCGCTGGAAGTATTAAATATCCCATTGACGGCATTTGCATTTGTATCTGGTGCTATTGCAATAGGCGTGGGGTTTGGTGCGCAAAATATAATTAATAACTTTATAAGCGGTTGGATATTAATGTGGGAGCGTCCTATTCGAATAGGTGACTTTTTAGAAGTAGGCAGTGCCAAAGGTGTCGTCGAAACTATCAACACACGCTCAACGCGTATTCGTCGAAATGACGGAGTACATATGCTAATACCTAACAGTCAATTATTAGAGAACACAGTAACCAACTGGACGTTAATTGATGGTAATGCACGTTCATCGGTGAGTGTGGGGGTGGCGTATGGGTCAGATGTGGTATTAGTTAAAAAGCTCATTCAGCAGGTTTTAGATGAGCATGACGCAATTTTAAAAACACCAAAATCGGCAGTGTTGTTTGATGACTTTGCCGATAGCTCGCTAGTTTTTAACGCTGTTTTTTGGGTATGTGCTGAGTCTGAAACCATGCTTAGAACTGTGCGCAGTGATATTCGCTTTAGTCTTTATGACATATTTGAGCAACATAATGTGGTGATTGCGTTCCCTCAACGTGACATTCATATCGATGGTGAAATAGCCATAAAGCGTACTTGATAAAACATTGAAAAAATCCGCCTTGTGCGGTTTTTTCTTGGTCAGCAAAAAGCGTACCTAAGTTAGGTTTTTAAGTTAAAACTTTAAAACCGCTACTTTATTTGTAGTTTCACTGATAAGGACATATGTCCTTATAATTGGGTCTTTACATCTAAAAAGTAATAAAAAGTCGCTATCTTGTGGCTAAATGTTGCAAAAAAGTTTCATAAATTGAAAGGTTTTATGCAGTAAATTTATCACACAGTGGTATAATCTCATACGTTCGTTCAGCCTTATTATTTCGTTTTTGTACTCTCGATAATAAGGTCCGCGCGCATATAGCCAAGTCGCGAAAAATTGTACGAGCCCGCAATGAATACATTGCGCAACACAAAAAACCGTTGAACAAGAGTGCATACAAAAGGTTAAAACCCGACATGAAAGCAATTAAAAAATCTGCAATAGCGACAATCATCAATGCCGCACTACTCTCTGCTGCTGGCACTTCTGTTTCTTCATTTGCTGCTGAAGAAGAAACGGCTAAAAAAAGTAATCAACTAGAAGTTATCCAAGTTACTGCACGTAAACGTGTAGAAAATGCTCAAGAGGTGCCTGTAGCTGTATCTGCATTGCAAGGTGATAACCTTGATGCTTACAGTTCTGCGGGTATGGATATTCGTTTTATGAACGCGAAAATTCCAAGCTTGTCTATCGAATCTTCATTTGGTCGTTCTTTCCCTCGTTTTTACGTACGTGGTTTAGGTAACACAGATTTCGATTTAAATGCATCTCAACCTGTATCTTTAGTTGTTGATGAAGTTGTTCAAGAAAATGCGATTTTAAAAGGCTTTCCTGTATTTGATATTGAGCGCGTAGAAGTACTACGTGGTCCACAAGGTACTTTATTTGGCCGTAATACGCCTGCAGGCCTTGTTAAGTTTGATTCAGTTAAACCTAGCCAAGAGTTTGACGGTTACGGTGCTGTTTCTTACGGTAGCCGTGGCGCAGTAGACACTGAAGGTGCTGTAGGTGGTGCGCTAACAGATCGTTTATCTGCTCGCGTTTCATTATTATGGCAAGATAAAGATGATTACATTGATAACCAAGCACCTAATTTTGAAGCTAAAGATCAGCAGGGCGGTTATACTGAAAAAGCTGCACGTATTCAGTTTTTATATGAAGGCGATGATTTTTCTGCGCTTTTAAACTATCACACACGTGATTTAGATGGTTCGCCTATTGCGTTTCGTGCAAACGTAATTGAATCTGGCTCTAACGAATTGGTTGATAACTACGAGCATGATGTTGTATACCAAGATGCCGGTGCTCGTTCTACTCAACAAGTAGAATCTGAAGGTATGAGCCTAAGACTTGAGTGGGAACTTAAAAACCACACTATAACGTCTATCTCTGCATGGGAAAGCGCTGAAATTTACTCTCGTGGTGATATTGACGGTGGTTACGGTGCTGTTTTCCTTCCTGATTACATGGGCCCTGGCTTTATTCCATTCCCTTCAGAAAGTGCCGATGGTATTCCTGAGCAAGATCAAATTACTCAAGAACTTCGTTTATCAAGTAACTTTGACGGCGACTTAAATTATCAAGTAGGCGTTTTTTACTTTGATGAAGAACTAACAATTGAAAACTTTAGCTACGACACATTTTCATCACCAAATGCTGGCGCCTTAAACGGGTATGTAAAACAGCAGCAAGACACAACAGCATGGGCAGTATTTGGCTCTGTTGATTATGTTGTATCTGATGATTTAAAAGTAACAGCGGGTCTTCGTTACTCTGATGATGAAAAAGATTTCTCTGCAGATCGTACACTTAGCCCTGTTGGCGGTGGTGCTTTATTTATCGAGCAAGATGTTAGCGATAGCCATGTAAGCTGGGATTTATCTGCAAACTACAAAGTAAACGAAGACGTAAACTGGTACAGCCGTGTAGCTAATACATTCCGTGCTCCAAGTTTGCAAGGTCGTATTTTATTTGGTGATGAAGTAACAACAGCTGATTCTGAAACCGTAACTTCATTTGAAACAGGTATTAAATCAGACGTGTTAGACGGACAAGGTCGCGTAAACGCAACTGTGTTCTACTACACAATGAGCGATCAGCAATTGACTGCTGTAGGTGGTGGTGCAAACTTTAACCGCTTAATCAATGCAGATAAAACGACGGGCTACGGTTTTGAGTTAGACACTGAGTGGGTATTAAGCGATGAGCTTAATGCAACATTTAACTTAAGCTATAACAAAACTGAGCTTAAAGATAATGACCTAGCTGTAGCTGTGTGTGGCCAGTGTACTGTGACAGATCCAACTTTCCAAGTTGCAGGTCCTTTTGGTCCTGAAGCTCGTGCAATTTTAGACGGTAACAGCTTACCGCATGCACCAGAGTGGATTTCTAACTTTACACTTCGTTACACTAAAGAGCTTGAAGATGGTGATTTCTTTGCAAATGGTGACATTTCTTACCGCAGCAAAATCAACATGTTCTTATATGAATCTGTAGAGTTTGAAGGCAAGCCTTTAACTGAAGTTGGTCTTCGTGCAGGTTACAGATGGGCACAAGGTGACTACGAATACGAAGTTGCTGGTTTTGTTCGTAACTTATTTGATGAGCAACAAGCAATAGGCGCAATCGACTTTAACAATAACACGGGTATTGTTAATGAAGAGCGTTATGTTGGTGCTGAATTTAAAGTTAAATTCTTCTAATTAGTAGATTAGAAATATGCATTTAAAAGCCTGCCATGTGCAGGCTTTTTATTTTGTGATCCCTTTTAGAGCTGTTAAAGTAGCGCATAATTGGTTTATTGATAGAGAAATAGAATGGCTGGATTTTGGAATTACCGTGTAATTTTTTGTGAAGCAACAAAAGATGAAGCAGCGCAATATCAAATACACGAAGTAGAATATAACCTTAATGGTAAAGTAACTAATTGGTCTGAAACAGGTGCAGCACCGTTTGGTACAACGCTTGATGAATTAAAAGATGACTCGGCGCGCTTAAAAACCGCTTTTGAAAAACCCGTGCTTAAGGTGGTTCGTAAAGCGCGTGGCTATGAGTTAGTTGATATTGAAACCGGTGAAGAGGCTTTTGGTGAGCCGCCTGCTGGTTTAACGCAATAACCATGTAATAACAAAAAAGGTGCTGAAGCACCTTTTTTTAGCACTATAATTTAAGGAGAAATCATGAGTTTACAGGCCGTTTTATTTGATATGGATGGCACGCTAGTCGATTCAGAAGCAATGCACTTTGTATGTTGGAGCACACTGTTAGCGCCATTTGGAGTAAGTTATTTAGAAGATGAATTTTGTCAGCGATTTTCAGGGCGTCCTACACTTGAAGCGGCAATTGAAATTAAAAGTGAGAATAACTTATCAGTCAGTGCTGAGTTTTTAGCCGCAGAGAAATACCGATTATTTGGTGAATACGTAAAAACGAATTTACCGCCCCTTATGCCTTTTGTGGTGCAAACATTAAAAGCGGTTAAAAATAGCGGCTTAAAAATGGCACTCGTAACAGGAAGTGCAACAAGTGAAGCTATGCCAATTCTAAAAGGGTTGGAGTTTTATGAGCTGTTTGATAGCGTTGTTACCAAAGATGATGTGATTACCCCCAAACCGGCAGGCGACCCATATTTACTCGCTTTAAAGCAAATAAACATAAAGGCAGAAAATGCGATAGCTGTAGAAGATACGTTTACAGGCGTAAGCGCTGCAAATAATGCGAGTTTAAGGGTGGTTGCTATTGCAAATAGCCACACCAAAGAGCATGACTTTAGCAAAGCGACCTATTGCATGGGTAACCTTGATGAGTTTTGGCAATGGGTGCAATCTCAACTATAGTTTAAGTCACTATTAACTAGCTTGGATGCGCTAATGATTGCTATAAAATGGATGTTATTAATTACGGTTATTTTGTTTAGCTGCTCGGCTTATACTGCACAGCCTTCTGTATTATTAGCCAAAGTGTATGATGAAGAAAAGCACGACGATATTAGCGCCTACTTAGTCAGCGAGAAATTTGACGGTGTAAGAGCCATATGGACCGGCACACAGTTTGTTACTCGCAAAGGTAATGTGATTAATGCACCGCCTTGGTTTACTTCATCACTGCCTAGTATATGGTTAGACGGCGAGCTTTGGACTAAACGGGCACACTTTGCTGCATTAAGCGGTATAGTAAGAACTAAAATACCAAATAACCAAGACTGGCAAACTGTCACTTACAAAATATTTGATATGCCAGATAAAACCCTACCTTTCAGTGAGCGTTATAAAAATTACGCTCAACTTGTTACACATATTAATCAGCCCCACATTCAAGCAGTTAAGCAGGTTCAATTTAAAAATAACAAACAACTTTCTGATTACTTCAATAGCATAACGGCACAGGGTGCAGAAGGCGTTATGCTGCACCTAGCTGATGCAAAACATAAAAGTGGGCGAAGTGGTGCTTTGTTAAAGCTAAAGCCTTACCTTGATGCTGAGGCGGTTGTTATTGCTCATTTGCCGGGTAAAGGTAAATACACGGGGATGCTTGGTGCGCTGCGCGTTAAGTCAGTCTCTGGGCAGTTGTTTTCAATTGGTACAGGGTTTAGTGATGCCCAACGGCAAAACCCACCGGCCATTGGTAGCACAGTAACCTATCGTTTTCACGGGTTAACTAAGAATGGTCTTCCACGCTTTGCTAGTTTTTTGAGAGTAAGAGAAAGCATATAGCAATTTAAAAGTAATCTTAAGTATGCTAAATTGCGCGGCCTTTTTGGTAATGTGTGGTGGCATATGTTTGTAGGTTTTGATTACGGTAGTTCTAATTGTGCTATGGGTGTAATGAACGATAATAATGTTCAGTTAGTGCCTTTAGAGCAAGGCAAACATTACTTACCTTCTACACTTTATACGCATCATAGTGCTTTGGTAGTTGATTTTGTGGCTAAGCATTTAAAAGCCACCGCACACGAGCAAGATTTTAATTCTCAGCGCCAAGCACTCTTAAATTCATTGCCTCGAATTAAATCAGACCTTGATTTACAACCTTCAGATGAAACCTTATTTATTGGCCGAGAAGCAATTAGTGAATACGTTCAATTCCCTGAAGAAGGGTACTTTGTTAAGTCACCCAAATCGTTTTTTGGCGCAACCGGTTTAAAGCAAGGGCAGATCAACTTTTTTGAAGACATTGCAACGGCAATGATTTTAAAAATAAAACAACGTGCAGAGCAATCTTTAGAAAAAGAGCTTACTCAAACTGTTATTGGCCGCCCTGTAAATTTTCAGGCGGTGGGTGGTGAGCAATCGAACCAGCAAGCGGTTGGTATTTTAGAGCGAGCAGCAAAACGAGCTGGTTTTAAAGACGTTGATTTTTTATATGAGCCGCTTGCAGCCGGTATCGACTACGAAAGTGATTTAACACACGATCAGAAAGTGTTGGTTATAGACATTGGTGGAGGCACCAGTGACTGTTCATTTGTGCAAATGGGCCCCAGTTTTAGAGGAAATAGTCAGCGTGATAACGACTTTTTAGCTCACAGTGGTAAGCGTGTTGGTGGAAACGATTTAGATATTGCATTGAGCTTTCATGGTTTAATGCCTTTATTGGGGCTGGGTAGTACATTTAAATCAGGATTGCCCTTGCCAAATCAGCCGTTTTGGCAAGCCTGTAAAATTAACGATGTTAATTTACAAAGCCAATTTTACAGTGAAAGTCAGGCGCGTGAGCTTAATGCACAATTACGCGATGTAAGTGCACCAGCGCTTTATAAGCGCTTAATTCATTTACAGAAAAATAAGCAAGGACATCAACTTGTTCAACAAGGTGAAGCCGCAAAAATAGCACTATCGTCAACAAATGATTTTAACTGTGACTTGCGCTTTTTAGATACCGAACTTAATAAAAATTTATCAGTTCATGATTTGTCGTTAGCTGTAGAAAGTAGTATTAGCCAAATAGTCACGTTGGCAAAACAAGCAATAAGTGACGCGCAAACAACTCCAGACGTTATTTATTTAACGGGGGGCAGCGCGCAGTCTCCACTAATTAAAGCAGCACTTAGCGAGCACTTAGGTAATATTAATATGGTTAATGGTGATCACTTTGGTAGCGTAACTGCTGGCCTGACTAAATGGGCCAGCATGCTGTATAAGTAGTTTAAAAAGCTTTATAGACTTATTTGTCGGGTTGCGAGGTATTTTTCGTAATCTGGCAAAGTGCGCTCAAGCTCGGTGTCCATTAAAGGAGAGCTTAGTAACATATCAGCACTTACCTCATTACACGCCACGGGAATATTCCAAACAGCAGCTAAACGCAGTAATGCTTTTACATCAGGATCATGAGGCTGTGAGGCTAAAGGGTCCCAAAAAAATATTAAAACATGAATTTCATGTTCTGCTATTTTTGCGCCTAATTGCTGGTCGCCACCCATTGGGCCACTTAAAAGCTGAACAACATCAAGCCCTGTACTTTTTTGAATTAAATGCCCCGTTGTACCTGTGCCATATAAGGTGTGTTTACTCAGTGTGCTTTTATGTTTGTCACACCACAGCTTTAGCGCGGCTTTTTTGCCATCGTGAGCAACAAGGGCAATATTTTTTTTTGCAGGAAGCGATTGTGTTTTTTGTTCCATATTAATTCTTTTTATTTGTGCCTAAATGCTCATAGTTACACCAACTGTTAGCAAAATTAGGAAAGTTATAATAGTAGATTAATAGCTAGGGCAATAAATATTATTCCCGTTACTCTATCAATCCAAAGTTGACTATTTGGATGCTGCCTAAAAAACTGTGCGATTTTGTCGCCAAAATAAATATACGTGCAGTCTATTGGAAAAGCAAAAATAGGGTATAGCAGGCCAAAAAATGCGAGTTGAAAAGTGGCTGATGATAAGTTGGGGTCTACAAACTGTGGAATAAAAGCAATAAAAAATAAAGCGACTTTGGGGTTAAGCACTTCGGTCATCATGGCTTGAAACATCACATTAGACTTTTTAACTGTGCTTATGTGTGGCTTATCTTCACTTTGGGGTTGTGTGGCAGCTGTCGTGTTTTTTAACGTGCTTTTTATCATCATAAAGCCCAAATAACACAAATAAGCGGCGCCGGCATATTGAACAGCACTATAGGCCGTAGGGGATGCTTTTAAAATTGCACTTAAGCCTATTACGGCAAAAAAGGTATGCACAACACCGCCTAATGCAAAACCAAATGCACTTTGCATACCTGCGGCGCGGCCATTGGCAAATGTTTGTGCCATTAAAAATGCATTCGAAGGGCCCGGAGCAACCGCCATTAAAAAACTAGCAATTAAAAATGAGAAAAGAAAATCGGGGTTAATCATCATATACATGAATTAATCAAAGGTAGTGGATGATACCAATCGTAATGATAAATAAAAAGCAGTCAATGGCTTACTGTATCAATGTTGTAGCGCTTGATTAACCTCTCATTACGCCAGTTTCACCTGCCGCTTTTTAAGCATTGTTATTAAAGTAAGCGTGGGAAAATAAGCAACATTTTCCCACTAATAATTCGTGTTAATAAGGTGAGTTATGAAAACTGTGCTTTGCGAAACAACAAATAGCTAAAAGGCACCAATAATAAAAAGTGGACGCCAATTAATATCGGGGTCGATAATTGTAAAAATTGGGTAATGAACACCAGCAAACTTGCTCCACTCATTTGCATTGCACCAAGCAGCGCTGAAGCTGTTCCTGCTTGTTTAGGAAAGAGGCTTAATGCTCTTCCTGCTGCAGAGCCAAGGGTAAGTGCAAAGCCAAATGCAGCAACAAACATGGGGATCATTAACGCGAGTGCCGATTTATATTGGCTAAACACGAGCATCAATAAACCAGAGCTAACCAATAGGAGTAACCCTATTTTCAAAGCACGTTTGGGGTGGCGCTTTATGTATAGCGGCATAACAAAGCTGGCAATAATGCTTAAAACGGCATTAAGTGAAAACCAAAATGTAAAGTTAGCTACGCTGCCGCCAAGTTCAGTAATGATCCATCCTGGCGCTAAAGTGACAAATACTAAAATGACCGACATTGTGACCATACAAAGTAAGCTATTAAATAAAAATAGTGGCGTAGAAATAATGGGTATAAAGCGTCTTAAGTCGAGAATATGCCCCTGATACACGCTATCGGCTGGTCGTGTTTCTTTAAAAAAGAATAGCGTTACAATAAAGCCTACTAATGCAAACCCAGTTAAAAATAAGAAGTTCATTTCCCAGCCAAACTTAACCGTTAACCAAGCACCTAAAATGGGCGCCAACGCAGGAATAAAGCACACAATGCCATTTAAGTAGGTAATAATTTGGCCGCTACGCTCACTACCAAATTTATCTCTTACAATAGCAAAAGCAACAACAAATGTGGCGCATGCGCCTAACCCTTGTAATGCACGCGCAGAAAGTAATACTTCAAATGAAGGGGCATAGTAAGCAAGTAGCGCAGAGCCTGCATATAAGCTAATACCCACTAATGCGACAGGCTTTCGGCCAAATCTATCAGCTAAAGGCCCTGCTATTAATTGACCTAATCCAACAGTTAACATAAAAATGGCAACAGTTTGCTGCACTTGTTGCTCAGTTACCAAAAATTGCTCTGCTATGGTAGGGAAGGCGGGCAGATAAATATCAATAGCCATAGGGCAAAAAATAACAAGCAACGCTAAGATAAGTAATAAAGTTAGATTAGGTTTTGCGGGCTGTGTATGCATTGAGTCTCCTTTTTCGCGTATTTTAGGGGGGCACTCATAAAAAAGAAAGGGCTTTTGGCCTATGCATACGTCGTCATTCGTATTTTTTATTAAACACCTGATAAAAGCAGCGATTAAAACGGCTTTTTTAAACTGGTCTGATGTGTTAGCGTTAATAAAGTAACTGTAACTGGAAAACTATAATGGCAAATCAATCACCACTTGTAAAAACGTGGCATAAATTTAAAAACTTACCCTTTGGTAATTGGCTTTTTACTAAGGCGGTTTGTTTTAAAGCCCCTTACTTTGGCTCTATGAAACCTTACGTATTAGACCTTCGAGAAGGCCACTGTAGCGCTGTTGTTAAAAACCGCCGAAGTGTTCATAACCACATTGGAACTATTCATGCAATTGCACAGTGTAACCTAGCTGAGTTGTGTGCAGGTGTGATGGTTGATGCGACTGTACCGGTAAAAACCCACCGTTGGATCCCAAAGGGGATGACCGTACAATATTTGGCAAAGGTTGATACAGACGTTAAAGCTATTGCTGAGATTGATTTACCACGCCAGTGGATAGATAAAGAAGACTTGGTTGTACCCGTGAAGCTTTATAATACCCGCAACGAACTCGTGTTCACTGCAGATATTACAATGTATATTACTGAGAAAAAATAGTCTACCGCTAGTGTAGCGCTAGCTTTTATCGGTGGCTTGTTTATTTACAAACGACAAGCCGCTGTCATCTTCTTCAATCAGTGTTTTTACTTCTGTTTCAATTGGTTCAGCAGTTAATTCTACTGTTTCTTTTTCAGTGCGTTGCTTTAAGTTACCTTCTATTACAGCGCCAGCATCAATACTCAATGAGTCATGAAACACATCGCCATGAACATGGGCACCACTTTGTATTTTTACTTCACTTGCATTGATAGAGCCAATAACGGTGCCTTTAACAACAATACCTACGGCCTCAACAATTCCCTCAACAACACCGGAGGAGCCAATGACTAATTGTTCGGCTTTTATGTCACCATCTATTCGGCCATCAAGTTGAACTTCGCCTTGGCTTATTAAAGTGCCAGTAAGGCGCACATCTTCAGAAATTATAGAGGGGGTATGATTAACCTTTCTTAGGTTAGTACTTGCTGATTTTTTTTTACCGAACACGAGAGAGCGCCTTTGTTATTTTTAGAGGATTGACTTGTTCGCCATTAACCAATACTTCGTAGTGTAAATGAGTGCTGGTACTTCTTCCAGTGCTCCCCATTAAACCAATCACATCGTGCTTAGCAATATGCTGGCCTTTTTTTACTTTTATTTTATTTAAGTGGCCAAAGCGAGTAACTAAGCCATTTTTGTGTTCAAGTTCAATAAAGTTACCGTATCCGCCATTACGCCCTGCACGAAGAACCACAGCGTCTGCAGGAGCAAAAATTTCGGTTTTGTGCCAACCAGCTAAGTCTACGCCTTTGTGAAATGCACGACGATTATTCATTGGGTCTTTACGTAAACCAAAGCTACTTGAAATGTAATATTTAGCGGCGGGTAAAGGCAGGGTGTTAGGTAATTCAGTTAATAAATTTTCTAGGTTGTTTAACGCAACTAATTTGTCGACTATTGCCAAAAAATGACTGGGTATATTTGTTTCGTCAAACACATCAAATGGCCCACCTTGAGCAATGTGCAAAGCGTTAATTGCTAAGTGGCTTTCTAAAGCGGTATCAAGCCCTGCGCCTTTAAGCATGGCTAAAATGGCGTTGTGTCGCTCGTTTATTTTTTTGTCTAGGTAGTTAAAGCTTTGTTCGTATTGGTCATTTAAACGCGCCAAACGCGCTTCAAAACTATTAGGTTGACCTAAATTAACTTGCTTAGCATTTGGATCTTCATCAACTAAAGGTTCATGGAATTCGTTTTTATTTTCATTAATAGGGGACTCAAGCTCTTCACCTAACTGAATAACGTCATGGCTAATTGAAGCAGGTAAAGATTCGATCATGCTTTGAAGTAGCGCTTGTTTTTGCTCAAGCGTTACAAGCTGCTTAAGTTGCTGTTCGTGAAGACGTTGCTGCTCGGTAACTTTTTGTTCCCAAAGTGCTTGTTTGTTTAGCTGGTTTTTTTCTATGTCAGAGATGTGATTAGTTTGCGTATAAACACGAAAGCTCGAAATGCTCACCCACGCAATTGTTGCTAAAATAAGCATTATTGCGAAAAGTTGTAACCAAGACGCTAAAACAACATGCTTAACCTCGCCATTTTGACGAATAAGAAGTTGGCGAGCTGGAAAAAGTTTTTTGTAAGACTTTATAAATACTGACATGGCATATAAACACTGGCTACTAACCGGAATAATGTATCAATCTGAGCTTAAAAAGCCAGAAAAAAATTGTAACTGTTCAAAAATTAATAAAAAAGGGCTGCTTTTAAAAGCAACCCTCTTCATTTGGTTATGCTTGATTGGGATTATTTTGCGGCCAAAACCGTACTCTCAACTGAGCCAAAACCAATACGTGCGAAGCCTTCTTTTTCGCACCAGCCACGCATAATAACGTTATCGCCATCTTCTAAAAAGCTGCGTTGCTCGCCATTGCTTAGCGTTATTTTTTCTTTACCGCCACGAGATAGCTCCAGTAAAGAGCCCGCTTCTTCATGTGTAGGCCCCGATTGCGTACCCGAACCCAACATGTCACCCGGCATAAAGTTACACCCGTTAACCGTATGGTGAGTGACCATTTGAGCTACAGTCCAGTACGAATGCTTAAAGCTAGAGGTAGATACGCGGGTAGGAGAGTGCCCTTCGCTACGCATTTTTTCGGTTTGAATTTTTACATCCATTTGAATATCAAATGCACCTTGCTCGCGATTAGCTGCAGACTCTAGGTATTCCATTGGTTGTGGGTCATTTTCATCACGCGTCCAACTTGTTCTGTACGGTGCGAGTGCTTCTGTTGTAACAATCCAAGGAGACACTGTTGATGCAAAGTTTTTCGCTAAAAACGGACCTAATGGTTGATATTCCCAAGCTTGTAAGTCACGGGCTGACCAGTCGTTAAACACACAAAAACCAAATACATGATTTTCTGCATTTTCGATTGCAATTGCATCGCCAAGCGCATTTCCTTTACCTAAGTAAATGCCAAGCTCTAGCTCGTAATCAAGGCGTTTACATGGCCCGAATGATGGTACTTCAGCATCAGGTGCTTTAGTTTGTCCTTTAGGGCGGTGAAATGTTTGCCCAGACACATCAATAGATGAAGAACGGCCGTGGTAACCAATTGGTACCCATTTATAGTTTGGTAATAGTGGGTTATCAGGGCGAAATAAACTACCGACTGCTGTTGCATGATAAATAGAAGTGTAAAAGTCGGTGTAGTCACCAATACGACATGGCAATGCAAATTCAATATCAGCTTGTGCTATTAATGTATTTGCAATGTCTTTTTGACAATCAGCGCCTTCTCGTAATGCTTTTGAAAGTGCCATACGAAGTGCTGACCAAAATTGCTGACCCAAACCCATAAATGCATTTAGTGTTGATTCGCTAGCTGCATCGAGAGCTGTTTTAGCATCGCCTGTAAATACATTAAGCTCACTTAGTTTTGCAAGATCGATAACCTGATCACCTATCGCTACACCGCCACGAAATTCTTCGTTAGTACCTTTGCGACGAAACTCGGCAAATGGCAAGTTTTGAATAGGAAAGTCGCAATTGGCAACATTCGCTGACTCTACCCAGCTTGTTAAATTGATATCATGGGTTTCGTTAATTAGGCTCATTACATTTCCTTTGGTTTAACTGTATGGCAACAATGGAGTATTTATTTAAGCATACTTGCACTTTAAGCCATAATTTTAAATATTAAAACGACAAAAAGCAGCGAAGGTCGCTGCTTTTAATTTACTCAAAAAAGGTTATAAAACGCCGCGGCGCTCTTGATCGCGTTCAATTGATTCAAATAACGCTTGGAAATTACCTTCACCAAAACCGCCATCATCAACACGTTGAATCATTTCAATAAAAATTGGGCCAAATAAGTTTTTAGAGAAAATTTGTAGTAGGTAACAATTTTCGCTTTGGCTATCTACCAGTATTTGGTGTTCGCGAATTTTGTCTTTGTCTTCTTTAACCCACGGTACACGGTCAAAAATGGTGTCGTAGTACTCAGGAATAATATCAAGCGTTGCAATAGTTGATTTATCTAGTTTGTCTAGCGAGCTAACTAAATCGTCAGTTAAAAATGCTAAATGCTGTACGCCTGGGCCATTGTACTCACCTAAGTATTCGTCAATTTGGTTGTTGTCGTTGCCTTTACCTTCATTGATTGGAATTGAGAAGGTGCCACATGGAGATTTAAGCGCATATGAAATTAGCGCCGTTTTTTGACCTTTAATGTCAAAGTAACGTACTTCTGTAAAACCAAACACATCTTTATAAAAGTTTGCCCATGTTTCCATTGTGCCTTTATAAACATTATTAGTTAGGTGGTCGATGCGCTTAAAGCCTTTGTCTTCAACAACCGTTTGCGTTGCTAAATCTTCAAAGTCACTTTCATAAATGGTGCCTTTATCGCCAAATTGGTCAATAAAGTAAATTAGGCTATCGCCAATACCGTAAATTGCAGGGTAAGGAAGGTTTTTGTGTGTAGAATCGGTTGCAGGTTTTGCACCGCGCTCTACTGCAGTTTCAAATGCTTTTTGAGCATCTTCAACACGCCAACCCATTGAACAAATTGCAGGGCCATGGCTTTTAGCAAATTCGGCTGAAAAACCTTCACGCTCGTTGTTCAGTAAAAAGTGAATGTCGTTTTGATTGTAATAAACAATGTCTTTGCCTTTAAACTTTTTAAGCTTTGAAAAGCCAAAGTCAGTAAATACTTTGTCCATGTAATCTGCATCAGGCGTGGCGTATTCAGTAAATTCAATACCGACTAAACCTAAATAGTTAGTTACTTCACTCATTTTAATTACTCCCACAATGTAAGCACTGTGATTATTTGTTGTTGTGTTAATGGCAAGATAATTAACCAGAATTAGATTTAGGGGAAGCGTTGCGCTGTATTTAGTATTTAGGCTGTGTGTAAATTTTATAGGACGTTTAAGGTGAACTTGCTTTTAGTGCATACAGAGGAGAATATTTACGCTGTAAAAATAAGCGGTTAACGTTACTGGTTTTTAGTTAAGTTAATGATTTAAATTAATAAAAAAGAGAGTTTAAGTGGTTAAACTCTCTTTTTTGAAGTGGTATAAAATAGCGGTAAGTGTAATTAATTGTTTACGTTTTTGGTGTGTTCACCAAAAAACTTGCTACGCTGTTGTAACCATAAATTAGGCTTTATTGCAGGGGCAGCTTGGTAATGGCGTTCAATAGTTTGATTAAGTACGCGTGTTGCTTGCTCGTAAGTCAGTTTTTGCTGCGCATTACCTAAGCTTTTTATTTCGTCGCGGCTCATCGCACGTCCGGCATAAAGCATGGCATTTAAGTAGCCTGGTTCTGTTTCGAAATTGTCATCGTTAAATAGCAGTACGGCGTCTTTGAGTGCCCAGCGGTTGTTTATTTCTCCATCTTCCTTTACACCTACAAGTTCGCCATCTATGTATACTTCAAATACGCCATTGGTAGGTGCCGTATAAAATACTAAAGCGACACGGTGCCAAGAATCTGGTTGTGTATTACCAAAATAGCCACTGTCGCTGGTTGATTTACCATAACCACCACTTGGGTCTATAAATATGTCGGCGTCGTCGGTTAAGTAGTTAACGGTATCCGCTTGAATAACCGCACGGTAAATATCTTGGCCTTCTGCGGGCCAGTATAAATCCATTACAAGTGTGTAGTCTGAAACCATGCCATCAGCAGCATAATCGCCGTTAGCGGGGGTGTTTAAGTTAATATGTAGGCCTTCGGTTGGTGCATGCCTTGAAAATGCCATTACACCTGACGGCCCGTCACTCAAATCGCTAATGCCGAGTTCGGTAGTGGTTTTATATTGAGTTTCTTCTGGGCCCCAGTCTTTTTCTTCAGGATCGAAGTAGCTGAGCACTGAAGGTCCAAAGTCTGCTGTGAGTGGGCTTGCTGTATTATCAAAATTCCATACCGTTATGTTTTCTTTGTTTGTACATGAAAACAGTTGATTGTTGGTATCAAGGTATAAGCACTGGCTTGTTCTAAATCGGGCGTACTGATCTAGTAACCACCATGCCTCAGCAATGGGTTCTACGTTTGAAAATGTTACACCATTAAAAAATAACTCAGGATTAAGCGCTGCACCTTTAAATAAGGCAACATCATAACTGCTGGTGGCTTGAATGTTATCGGGTGTGAGTGAAAACCAGTCTGGTTGGCTTGCATACATAGATGTTAAATCTGTGCCTGTAACTGTCACTTTATATATGGCGTTAAAACCAGGTGTATTCGAAGGTTGCCTTTCTACATAAAATGCTTCGTGGAAATCTTCTTGTGTAAGCGTGCCGGGTGTCCACCGTTTTTGAACCAGTTCAGGGGTTAACAGTGCAGCAGTAATTGAGCTTGCGTGCTGCGCGGCTAATGCTGTTATTTCAGCTAACTCAATTGCACTTGGGTAGTTTTCTGAAATAGCTATTTCGGTTTGCGCATCGGGTGCGTAACGCCCCATAATTTCGTCAATGGCTTGCTTTGTTGGGTCATCACGTTCTGTAATTGTTTCGGTCGCAATTGTCTGATAGTTCACAACAGGGGATGTTTTATCAGCTAAATTAAACTCCAGCGTTAAATCGGTTATCCCTTTTGCATAAAAGTCAGGTTGAATAACAATGGCGCCATTTTCTAGTGTATCAAAGCTTTCGCCGCCATGAGTATGGCCTCCCAATACTAAATCAATGCCTTCAACGTCAGTTGCCATATCGGTATCTAGGCCTACGCCTAAATGGCTTAGCATTACCATGTAATCAACATCATCACGGTATTGGCTTACAATGCTTTGTGCGACTTGTTGCCATTCCCAGCTCATTTTAAATTGTTTGATAAAATCAGGAATTGGATCGTCTTGAAGTGGCTCATCTAATTCATTCCATGGCACCGACGTCATGCCAAATACACCTAGAGTAATACAGCCAACTTGCACTTTTGCAAAGCTTACAGCGGCAAAGTCTTGAAGTTGCTCCCCTTCATAGCGAGTGTTACTTGCAAGCACAATCGCTTTATCATCTTGCGAATAACTCAGCAGTTTTTCAGGGCCCCATGCATAGTCGTGGTTTCCCACAACGCGGATATCAAACTGCATCGCTTTAATGGCTTCTTCGGTTGCTGTCCCTTGTGAAAGTTGCTCTGCTACCGTGCCTTTTTCATAATCGTCACCACCGTTGGTAAATAGGGTATGTGGTGTTTGGTTGGCAACTTGGTTGTAATAGGCTTTAATACGGCTAAAGTATTGTTCCTCATACCCAAAACGGGCATGTAAGTCTGCTACATGAACAAAGCGTACCGATTGTGTTGTTGCGTTCGCCTCACATGTTGGGCCAATATCGGCGAATGCTTCTTTACGCTTCATTTGAATTGCATAAGTGCCTACTTGATTCACTTGTGCACTGACATAATCATCGCTTACGGTTGAGTTAGGTAGTGTTTCCCAACTATTTAGGCCCAACTGCCTGGCTATAAATAATTGCCCACCTAGTACGTAGTCTTCAGGTATTTTTATTCTAATAGTAATAGAATCTGAAAATGTAATGTCAGGAACGGGTATAAGAGTATGTAAATCAGAGATAATGTTTAGCTGTGCATTAGCGTCATCCAACGTCGTTTTTTCGTAAGTGATTTCGCTATTCGATGAGGCTGTATTAGCAGGGATAATTAATTCAAAACCCCCGTTATCTAGCGTTGAGTTTAAGCCGTTAGCAGCAGTTAAAGAAAGTAGGGTAGGCTCGGGCTCAACAGGATCATTTGGATTAACTGTTACTGCATCACTCGCACCTCCACACGCACTTAATACAAAGAGCAAAAATGGTATTGCAGCTATTTTTAATAACTTATCCAATAACATATACAGCATTCCTCGGGTATCTAATTTAACAATTTATTAATGCATAATATCAGTTAAAAGTATGGGAGCATAGCTGTATAAAAATGCCCCCATAAACAATTATGGGGGCATTTTTTATTTGTTACTACATTTAGAATATGCAGTAAATAATTATTGGTACAAAAGGATTAACCGAATTAGGTTTCTAATCCTTGTTTTTCCCATATTTTCGCTTTAAAGCTCATAAGCACTAAAACAATACCTACACCAATGCTGAATAATGCAATTTGTAAGTATAGGGTAGGAATTTCTTGAACGTTATTTGGATCAAAGTTACCCGCAAGTATACCCGAGATAACATTACCAATAGAGTAAGTTAAAACAAACACACCCATTAACTGGCCCGTATAGCGACGTGGCGACAGTTTGCTCACTGCACTTAATGCAACAGGGCTTAAACAAAGCTCACCCACTGTGTGTAAAAAGTACGTAGTTACCAACCAGTAAGGCGCTACTTTTAAGCCTTCAGCTGCATAATGTGCTGCCATAAACATGACTAAAAAGCCTGAGGCCATGATGATCAAGCCAAATGCACATTTTACGCTGTAAGTAGGCGATATCATTTTTTTAGATAGGTTTATCCAAAGCGCAGCAAAAAACGGTGATAAAACAATAATGAATATTGAGTTTAAAGATTGAAACCACGTAGTTGGAATTTCAAAAGTACCAATAAGTCGGTCTGTGTAATCACGGGCAAATAGATTTAAAGAAGAACCGGCTTGTTCAAAACCAGACCAAAAACACGCAGAGGCAACACACACTAAAAATAGCGCCCACATTCTTTGTTTTTCTTCGCCAGTTAATTTACCTTTAAAGTAAATGAGGCCAAAATACACAAAGAATATAGCAGTGAATATAACCGCTGTATAACCGGCTACAATCGAAGGGTTTATAGTAATGGCACCCGTCATAGCGGCTATGGTAACGCCCGCAACAACAGCAACAAACAACGCGATAGCGCCCCATGTACGTGAAGTGCCTTTAGCGCTTAATGGGTTAGCAGGTAAAGCGCTGTGCTCTGGTAAGTTATTAAGTGTAAGTTTGTATTGCACTAAACCAATGGCCATACCAACAGCTGCTGCACCAAATGCCCAGTGCCAACCTACGTTTTCCATAAAGTAACCACATACGTAGTAACCTATTAAAGAACCTAAGTTGATGCCCATGTAATAAATAGCGTAACCGCCATCACGACGCTCATCAGCATCGCTGTATAACTGGCCTACCATTGCACTTATATTTGGCTTGAGTAAGCCCGTACCTGTAGCAACAAAAATTAAACCAATAAAAAACGAATATTCATGCGGGACGGCCAAAATAATGTGGCCACACATAATAATAATACCGCCGTACCAAACCGCTTTTTGACCACCGAATAATCTATCGGCAAGCCAACCGCCAGGTAAGCCTAAAAAGTATACTGCACCTGTGTATAAACCATAAATTGCAGCCGCTGATGCAACAGTAAAGCCAAGGCCTTCTTGTTGTAAGCTTGCTGTCATGAATAATACGAGCATAGCTCGCATACCGTAATAACTCATTCGTTCCCACATTTCAGTGAAGAACAATGTCGAAAGTCCTTTAGGGTGGCCAAACCAGCCACTATCTGGAGCTGAACTCATATTTACTTCCTAACTTAAAGAATTGTTGTGATGGCCTTATAGTTTTTTGCTTTAGCTAAGTTAGCCTGTTTATAAGGTTAAAGTGCTCGACCATCAGTATATTATTTGTATCTAAGATAATGATTTGCTGTATGGCTGTAACACCATAAGGTAAGAGACACACCCTTATCCTAGCTACAATTGCGCTCAAGTATACATATACCTCAAGGCGAGGGGAAGTACTGAGCGGTGTATCACCTTATGCCAAGTTAGAACTCAGCATAAGGGATAATAGGTGTACCCGGAAATTCGAGTGTCCCGTAAACGGGATTGAAGTAATAGCGGATATAAAGCTGGCCAAAATTAGGTTCGTAAAAATCCGAGCGATCAATAGCTAAATAACCGCCAAAGAACCAATGTGGCGTTATTCTGTATTCAAAACTGCCTTCTAAATTGTACGATACGCCTGCACTGGTATCTGATTCAAAGGCAGGGTCTACACCGGTTTCAAGTTGGCGCGCAAAGGCTTCTGCTTGAAGGTCAGGATCATTAGGGAAAAAGTCGATGGCTTGCGTTTTAGTTTGCGAATACGACACGCCCGTTTTTACGCGGTACACAAAGTCATCACCCCAACGTGCATCGTAAGTTAAGGGAACCGATAACCCAATATAGTTTTGTGGGCTATAGTAGCCGCCATGCCCCCACGTTTCCTCACTTAAATTAAACTTATACGCCCAATGCAATAAACTTGCACCCACTGTAAATTCGCGTTCTTGATTGCTTATTACACGATAATAGGTGCCGCCCATCAAGCGGTAGCGTTGGTTATCTTTTACGTTTTGACCTTTATATAATGTAAAGTCAGCACTAGACCAAAACCCCCAATCGCCGCCTAAATCGTGGGAAACATTAGCGGTTAAACCTGTTGAACGAACACCACCCCAAATTTTACCGGTATTAACGTCTTCAAGACCTGCATAGGCGAGCACTGAGCTAGTTACTGGTCGTTTTTCTAACTCAAGGCTATAACCAAAGTCACCAAAATCGTCCGAGTAATTAACACCCCATACAATGTCTTCGATTAAAAAGCCCAGTGGTGTTGTACCAATATCTACGCGCCAGTTTTCGTTTTGCCAACCAATGCCAATATCAACGCCATCTTGCTCAGGACTTACTTCGTCAATACCACAGGTAAATATACACAAAGCGCCTTGTCCGTATCGGCTGCCAGCAAATTGTTCGTCAAATCGTGTTGTTTGAGCGCTAATGCTTGTTGGGTCTATTTTTACAAAACCTTGCCCTTGCCAAAGCGGAAAGTACGCTTCAATAGGGACTAAACCAGCGCCCAATGTGGCTTCACTTTCAGTGCTTACTTGTCCACTAAAATTAACACCAACAGCAATGTAGGCTTGGTTTTTGTTTTGCTGATTAAGTAGTTCTCGTTTAGCACCGTTTATATACCACTGGTCGTTTTCATTAATGCGCGAAAGTGATGCGTAGAGCTCTTTTTCATTTAGTTGGCGATTAGGTGAAAGCGTTTGTGCGTACCACGTTTGTGCTTGCTCTGTTTCATTAAAATTAGCAGCAACTTGCGCGCCTAAATAACGAAGCTCTAAATCATTAGGTGCTTTTTGAATAAGTTGTTCAGCTAAATAAAGGGCATCACCTGCGTAGTTAAAATCGTTTAACGATTCCATTATTTGACGCTGAAAATAACTTTCTTGCGTTGTGCTTTGTTCAATGGCGAGTTGTGTGACTTCTTTCGCTTGGAAATCATCCCCAAGTGCTCTGTAGGCTTTAGATATTGCCATTAAAGCTTGGGGTTCAATTAGCTGATTATTTTTTACTTTTTGTTCATACAAAATAATGGCTGATTGGTTTTGATCAAGTGCTAAGTTTGCATTTATTAGCGCAGTCGTTGTAGCCGGTGAGCTGGGGTATTTTTGATCAAGCTGATTTAACTTGGCAATAAGGTCACTGCCATTAAAATACTCAGAATAATAAGCATTTTGTAATTGCACGAACTGATTTATTTCACTCTCAGAGGCATTTTCAGGAAGCCTATAACGATTAAACCAATCAACAGTCTGTGCTTTATTGTCTTGTGCTAAAAGCCATTCGCCGTACAACATATGCCAATAGGCGGATAATGAGGGGTCTTCAACTAACGCGTTGCGCATTAGTTTTAAGGCATGATTTTGTTCATCTATGCTAAACCAGCTTCGGGCTAATTCAGCTTTCATTACTGGCGTTAAATTTTGCGCCTCTAACGCACTTAAGTGATAAATAGCTGCCGCTTTATTTTGAGAATTAATAAAACGTTCGCTTTGTGCTAAAGACTCATTAAGTTGCAACTGTTGTTCAAGAGATACAATATCAGCGTCGCGAGATTTAAAAGGAATATACTTAAGTGTAGCAAGAGCGCCTTGATAATCGTCTAACGCGCGCAAAAATAGTGCATGACTATACCTAAGCTGTGAATTTAGCGGAAATTGCCACAATACATTATTAAATAATGAGCGAGCTTTGTCGGTGAGCCCTTTTTGTTGGTATATAAATGCTAAGTCGTAATATAACCAAGGCTCTTCAGGTGTTGCTTGAATAGCCTCTTTTAATATTTTTTCAGCCTCTTCTAATTCACCTGCTTCAATAAGCTTTGTTGCCTTAGCTCTATACACGCTACTTATTGAACTTAAATATGACGCTCTTAAAATTTCTTTTTGTGAAAAAGAAAGTCGATTAAAAAAAGATGTCAGGGTTTTTTCACTTTGCTCAAGTTCTGCAATCTCAAATAAGCCAAATAGGGCGCCTTCGTTTAAAGGTTCGCTTTTGAGCACAACTTGATAGGTAAGTGCTGCCTGTGAATATAACCCTTGGGCAAATTGTAAGGTGCCACGAATTGCTAACACAGTGTTCGGTTCTTCTTCTAATGCGGCGGCTAAATCGAGTTTTAATTTGGCAACTCTAAATTCACTGCTGTCTATAGCGTCTCTTGCTTGGCGAATATAAAACCAAAACTTAGCCGTTTTGGCCATGCTTTTGAGGGTATTTCGCTCTGCAAAGTCGGCAGTGTATTTTTGTGCACGTGTAAAGTAATTGTAGGCTTTACCATTTTCACCTAGTTGAAGATAAAGTATGCCTAAGCTATTCATAATAGCACCGTCAGTAGGGCGGCCTTTTAATGCGTTTAAAAGGTGTGGCTCTGCTGATTTTAGTTTTCCTTGTTCAAGGAACTTTTCACCTTTTAACCAAAGCTGATAAGCAGGATCGGCTAACAACTTTCGTCGTGCTTTTAATTGCTTTTTAAAATCTTGGTACTGTAATTCACCCTTGTTACTGAAAGGGTAGAGCGTAAAATACTGCTGAAACTGTTTATCTGTATTACTGTTTATCGGCATGTTTCTTAATGCAGATAGCCAAATACCTTCTACTTCATCACTAAAACCAGATGTTGAGCCATACTTACCCAAAATACGCATAGCTGTTTTATCACGTGGGTTACGTCTTAGTAAGTGCCTGGCATAAGCAACTTCTACTTGGCCAATATTGTCATAGCGCTTTAGTAGTTGCTTATATCTATTTTTAACGCCTTGCCATTGGCCGGTGTCTTGGGCATACCAGCTTAAATGCTCAAGTTCAAAATTTAAGGTCGGATAAATATTATTAAAAATTTTATTATAAATCTGACGTGCTTGTTCATACCTGCCAGCACGAGCAAGTAGCTTAGCCTCTTGAACGTTAGCCTTATCTTGCCCTTGTATACGAGACATCACCTTGAGTTTTTTTACGCAAGGTGTTTGTTGCATTAGTTGGTTATCAAGCTTGCTCAATAGTAAGTTTGCTTGATTTACATTGCCATTTGTAAAGTCATAATGGGCCAAAGCACATTGTGTTTCTATTCGAGAAGGGGCAATAGCAACCAACTTTTGTAGGCTGTCTTCAACTAGCTTTTTGTTTTGTTGTGCTTCGCCAATACTAATTTGACTTAATAACCAATCAACAGATTGTGTATCAATATCATTTATGGTTTTGGCGTTTAAACTAGCGCTTAGTGCTAATGTACAAGCTAAGGCTAACCTTAACGACATTCAGTGCTCCAAGTAGGTTGTAGCGTTCCATCAGCCGTTATTTTAAAGCGCTTATTTACAGCACTTTCACCAAATAAATTTAATACACTGTCGTAATAACGTGTTTGTGTAAAAGATTTATCAATCATTAATTTTTGTTGAATAGCCATTACTAACTCATCGTTACCTTGCTCAGCTAATAAAGGGAGTAATGCAGCGTTAAATCCTAATGGGCCTCGTTTATCAGATTTACCTGATTGAGAATATGTATTTAAAGGAACATAGCCACGTTCTTTAATCGACTCCATAAATGGTGCAAATTGAGTAAGCAGCTCTTGTTTATAAGGTGCGTCGTTTGCCATCATACTGGCCCAAAGGTAAACCCGAATAGCGTTATAGTTGCCTATGTCAGTGGTTTTTTTGTCAAAGTAAAATCCACGGTTTGAATCAAACATAACCCAATCAGGGCTTACGCCTTGCTTAGCAGTATCTAAAATAAGCTTTGCTGAGCCTTCATGAAGTTGATGCCATGGTGAATGCGGGTAAAGCTTTTTAAATTGTTGATAAATAAATAGCGGCGAGTAGCTAGGGTTTAGCTTATAACGCTCATTATCAAACTCAAAGCCTGCAGGTGCCGGCAATAAAGATAAACCAAGGCCTGTTATATAAGCTGTTTCTTCTCTGATTATACGCTGAGCAAGCACAGCGGCTAAAATACTATAGCGACGCTCGTCCCATAAAATAGCGGCTTGCGATAAGCTGTATGCAATCCATAAATCAGAATCAGACGCAGGGTTTGAGTCTAAAATACCCCCTACACGGTTTTTATTTAGGCCCCATTTCCATGCAGGTAAACGAGTACTTAAATCGCCTTCTGATAAGTGCTCTTGAGTCCAATTTAAAACAGAGTCAAACGCGGCTTTATCGTTGGCGATAAGTGCAAAAAATAGTGCATATGATTGGCCTTCAGAGGTTGTGATACTTCCCTCACTGCCTAGGTCAATAACACGTCCGTCTTGGCTTACAAAGTGATTTTTAAATACCTGCCACGACTGCCATGGTGCACATTGTTCAGCTTGTGCGTTTGCATTAAAAGCAAATAGTGCAATCACAGTAAAAAATACATTAACGAGTGATTTCATTATTTATCTCCTTCAGCTAAACGCTTGTAAGTTAGTGCTTGTAATAATCGCCATAAAATAAATGAGATCAGTAACAGCGTTAATATAGACAGTAACGCCAATATAAATGGATGATCAGATAAGTGGAACCATACTAAAGTATGGACCGGAATATGCCCCACATAATATTGTTCGTCTACTTGTATTGTTTTAATACCTTGTGAATTAATAACGGCTGCACTGCCATTAATTAGGGCACGTTTTTCTGAGTTCATCAATGCGTCATCAAGCAGAGTAAATGCATTATTAGTTGTCGCACTTAACGATACAATTGAACGGTTTGAATCAAATGGTGATTGAAACCCCGTGATTACAGCCATGTCACCACTACTTTTAATGCTCACTTCTACTTTTTCGGTAGTTTGCTCATCATAAGCGCCATTATAAATAGCTTGTTTTATTGCTCGTTGATTATTATTAAGCAAAATGTTTGTTTGTGCATCTTCGTCTAAGTCGTTAGCAATACTGTTTGGTTTTGCGATTACAAGTATGTCTTTATCATCTAAATCAGCGTCCTCATTTAAATGAGCCACACTCATTCTATGAGCCGGGTAACCAGTAATTGCACCAAATTCGCCAGTTAAATTAAACAAAACGGTAAGTGCACTAGGTGTTGGGTTGTTATCAATTAATACAAGAGTTTGCTGTAAATCAGCGTATTTGGTGAATGGGAATCCACTATTAGCAAATACATTTAAGTCTGGCAGAGCAATGTAATGGTCAAAACCGCTTACATCAATACTTGAGTCGCCATCAATAACACCAAATTCACCGCCAGGAGGCGCAACAGCACATTCCCCTTTTTTGAGGACCCCAAATCTAAAATCAAAGTTAAGTTCATTTCTGTTCGCTAAATTAATCCCGTTCACAGAAAACCCTTCAGTGCTTTGGGTTGTATCGGTATTGGCTACTAGCGGCAGTAATGCTTGTGTTGTTTGTAATAAATCGTTGTTTTCGTCTAACAAGAAGCCGCTTATGAATTCTTGGTTTATTAACATATTTAAACGAGAGTCGATAGCTTCCGATTCTGGAGTGCTACGATATTGAAGGGTAATAGGTATCCCTCTTTCACGCCATGTAAACAAATCAGGTGCAAAACGAATATTTAGTTTTACAGGGCCATTATTAAGGCCTTGCGCCTGTAATTGTGTAGGGTAGTCAATAAGTTCGTCAAAATGCACAGGGCGATCGCTTCTAAGCCAGCGCGGTGCATCATATGCTTTACGCAGCGGTAATTGATCAATGGCTTCAATGCTTGCACTTCTGCCTGTCATTACTTTGTGGCCAAATGCAAGACCCGTCACCGCAGTTTTTAAATCAGCCTCATCACGGCCCAATATTAGCAGCAGCTTGTAATAACGATTAAATGGATTTGAAATGATTTCAATCGTTGGTTTTTCAACATCAGGGTAATCTTTTAAAAAATCAGGTTTCGAATCATTAGTAATAAACACCACGCTATGTTTGTTTGGCGCTTTATTTAGCGTTACTGGAAAATTAAAGCCGCGCCAGTCTGCTTGTGCGCCAAACCAGCTTGATAGCGTTGCTGCTGCTTCAATTGCTTCGGTATTGGGTGTTTTAGCAAATACAAAGGGTAGGTTAAGTTTATTGTAATCTTTTTCATCAAAAAACGGTTCAGGGAGGTATTCTAAACGACTATCAATAGCAAGCTGCTTTTGGTCGAGCATAATGTTGCTTGATCTATTAATTTCAGTCCAAATGGTGCGGCTGAAATAATCTTGACAACGAAGGTCATAATAACCAACTAACTCAAAGCGTACTTGGTTGTAATCTTGGATATATTTAGCGTTTAGGTCGAGGCTATGTTGCACTGTGTTTTTCACAATACTTAGTTGCTCATTAATGGGCAAAACAGTCACTAAATTATCATTAAAGTAAACTTTTAAATGCGATACATTTGCGATTAACGAAGGCGAGTTTGTATACGAAAAATTCAGCTTTAAATTAGTGCTTAATTTATCAATTCGGTTTGTGAAGTCGACGCGGGAATTGTTATTTACCCCGTCGAGCTTAAAGCCAGTAAAACCTAAAGCTTCAAACTCTAAACGTAAACTCGATACCTGAGCACTTTCAGGATAGCCATTAATAAACATTGATTTATTTTGTAATGGCTCAACCGCGTGTGCAATATGCACACTACAAATAAGTGACAATGTTAGGAGTGTATTTAGCAACTTTTTAATCATAATTATTATGCACTATTGGTCTTTTTGGGGTAAATGAGTTTACGTACACAACTATATTAGTTATGAACTGAATAGTAGGTTGAAGCGCTCTTGGCGCGTGGAAGAGCAGGTTACTAAAGCCTCTAAGGCTCGTTTTTTGCACTTCTTTAAAACTGTAAGATGGGCGATCATGTCTAAAGTTATTTTGCCAGTCAAGCCACGCATCTGCGCGTGAAAATGTACATTGTATAAACGCGCGCTGTTTTTCAAGAGACAAATCTTTAATGGTTAAGCCAATTTGGTTACCCCGAGTGTTACAAACATGGGTAGTGAAGGAAAACTGCTTATTACCACGGCTCATTAATAATTCTATTTTATCGTTAACGCGACAAGAATGCGCATGGTCGGTTTCTATACCCACGCCGTTGTCTGAGTAATCTGTAATTTTTACTTTTAGCGTATGTCCATTTGCTAAACGAACACCCGCTGGAAAATTTGCTTTAATACGGTGAGAGTGCCTAACTTGGCGTGCTTCTGCAGCTACCGCAACGGCAGCCCCTAAAATAATAATATTATAAAGCGCCCACCCCATACTAATTAGTAACACACCAACCTGTGTAGGGTCGCCAAAAAACAGGCGTAAAATACCGACCAACATGCCTAATAAATTAATGGCGAGCAAAACAAGATAGGGCTTAGAGATTCCCCAGTCATAATGCTCTTTGTCATTTAAGCCGCCTTTTTCGGTAACGTTAAATTTACCCTTGTTTGGGTTAAATAAAGCAACCGTTGTTGGCTTTAATATGTACCAAGCAAGCACAGATTCGTAAACTTCGCCCCAAAACGAATAGCGATACTTACCTTGTATTCGCGAATTGGTTGCTTTTATTTGAATCAGTGTCGGTACAACATAGATAAAAATAGCTAAAAATGGCGCATAAATAATGTACGCATTAAAGTAGATGAGTGCCAGAGGTGCGGTTAAAAACACAATGCGTGGAATGCCGGATAAAAAATGCAGCATAGCGTTTAAGTAACAAAGTCGCTGAGGTATGTTTAAGCCTTTACCTAAAAGCGGGTTATCGAGCCTAAATATTTGCGCCATGCCACGGGCCCAACGAATCCGCTGGCCAATATGAGCCGATAAACTATCAGTGGCAAGTCCTGCCGCTTGTGGAATATTTATGTAAGCCGTTTTGTAACCTGCGCGTTGCATTCTCAGCGCAGTGTGTGCATCCTCGGTTACGGTTTCAAAAGCAAACCCACCAATTTCGTCAAGCGCTTCTCTTTTTAGTACCGCACACGAACCACAAAAGAACGTGGCATCCCACATATCGTTACCGTCTTGAATAAGCCCGTAAAATAGCATGTTTTCGTTTGGAATTTGACTGTGGTTATTTAAGTTTCTTTCAAATGGATCTGCTGAGAAAAAGTGATGAGGTGTTTGCACCAAACATACTTTACTGTCTTTTAAAAATTGCCCCATGGTCATTTGCAAAAATGATCGAGCAGGTACGTGATCACAGTCAAAAATAGCGATGTAATCACCGTTGGTATAGCGCATAGCACTATTCATGTTACCCGCTTTTGCATGGTTATTATCTGGCCTTGTTAAATAACCTGCACCCACTTGTTTGGCAAATTCACCAAATTCAGGGCGTTTACCATCATCTAAAATATATACGTTTAATTTATCTGCCGGCCAATCAATACTTAACGCAGCAAGAGTAGTGGGCCTTACAACACTTAATGGTTCATTGTAAGTAGGAATGTAAATATCTACCGTAGGCCATAAGTCAGTATTTTTTGGCAGCATTACGGGTTTTCTTTCAAGTGGATTAATTGTTTGAAAGAAACCTAAAATAAGCACCATCCATGCATATGTTTCTGCAAGTAATAAACCTGCACCCAATGTTAATGCGAGTGGATCATCCCAGTTAAGTGTTTCGGTATAGCGCCACCATAAGTAACGAGATGATGTAGTGACAGAAAGCGTGACCATTACAATGGTGGCCATATGACCTTTTACGCGTTTTAGCGCGTAAGCAACAAGTAATATAAAGCTAATAAAAACGGCTTGCGCTTCAAGGCTAAATGGAATGGTTACAAAGATTGCGAGCAAAAATAATATAAGCGCAACTACAATGTACTTAATTAACTTATTTTGCCAAATTCGAGCGTCAGCCATTGTTTTAAAAGCACTTTTTTTAGGCCTGCTGCTGTTTTTAGAAAAAAGGCGCCTTATTAACCGACCTAATTTAAGATCGTACCAGCGAAGTTGTCTTAGGCTGTAGCTCACCGAATCATAAAAATAATTTGTTGCATGCTTTTTGATAGATACAGATTTATTTTTAGGTTTGTTGACGGTAAACAATAAAAAAATAGTCTGAATTATAAAGCGCACAATATTAGAGTATATGTAGGTCCTGTAAGGAAGCCTTAAGTGCGGATAATAATTATATAAGGTTAATTCAAAGCGCTCTCTGTTTTTGCTTATATTTATAAATAAAGAGCTAAACAAAGTAATAAAAGGCATAAAAAAAGCTTCAATTACATTAACTTTGTGTTGATTAAAATAACTATGAAATTTAAATAAAATATAGCGAACAAGCTTATCAGTAAACAATATGCTCAGTAGTAAATACAGAGTACTGTGTATGGGTCTTTTGTAAAAAAGAGAAAAGCTCATTGTTACAACGCCGCTCTACTTACAAGCCACCCGGCAAGTGTTTCAAAGTCATCATTAGCAACACTGTATGGTGCACAATTAAGTGCAACATTTCGGTTTGCTGTGGCTTCTTTAATAACTTCATCGCTGTTGATAAAAAACGGTGCCATAAATGGCAATGTAGATTGCCAAAGAGAAAATAGATCAAATTCTAATACAGAGGCTGAGTTGTAGCGGTTTACTACAAAAAAATGTTTCCAAGTTGATTCGGCTGTTTTTAACGTTTGTAGGCGTTTATATATAAGGCTATGGCAAATAGCATCGCAGGTAACAAGCTCAATCACAATGTCTTTTTCTTCTAACGGGTAGTGAGAAATATTAATATGATCAGGGCAGTCAAATAGTAACCAGCTTGATGCTTTATAATCCAGTTTTTTACAATTATTAACGGTTGAAACTATGTCTTCTAGCGTTACCTCATTATCACCAAAGGGTAAAAAAAGTACGCCGTCGCTGTCTTTACGAAAGTGAAGTAGTGCATCTTCGAAATTACTTTCGTTACTCCAGCCTTTAGTGCTCGTCCACTTTAAACCAAAATGCAACCCAAGGTCGCTTTTAGCATCTAAGTCTATGGCAATAACATCTACATCCGATTTTTTTAAGACGCACGCAAGATTGGCAACGACCGATGTGCTGCCAATTCCTCCTTTAATACCTTTTACAAAAATCCGTTGCAATGGAACGCTACCTTTATATTATTTATTATTGGTTGTTTTTATTGCGTCATCAATTTCTTTTAATAGCGCGTATTTGTTTATTGTTTTTTGATTTTTTTGTGTATTCATAATTTCAATGTAGTCATCGCTTTTCCCACCAAAACGGCGAGCTAGGTTTTCTATGTCACTTGATGTGAGTATTTGTGAGCTTTTTGTAGCTAAATTGTTCATCACAACCTTTGTAAGCGTAATTTTTTATTTTATTAAAAGTGGACAATATTTGGCTATTATATATAGAATAGCGGCCAAAACTAGTAAAAAAGTATTTTTTTAAGGACTTTTTAAGTGCATAACTTTAACATACCGGGATTAGAGCCAGCTGCAAAGGAGTTAAAATCGGCTTCAAGTTATGCTGTTTTGGCGCCTTTAGACAATTTTGTTGTTGAACTTGCTTTACATGCAGTTAACCAAAGTCTCTCAAATGATATCTATATTGTTTCTCAAGAAGTTGAATCATTTTTTGAATCGCCCTATTCGGCTGCACTTAACAACGCTTATAAACGCAATAAGGTTCACCCGTTTTCATTTTCATCTGAAACCCAACACTACTCAATAGAGCGCACAAATAAAGGTATAATAAAAGAAATTAGCGCCTATAAAAATTCAAAAAATGCCCTTGTGTTTATTCACTTGAGTACTGAATTACTCAGTGCTACGAGCGAAGCAAATATAGGTGTAATTCTGAGTGATTACAGTGAGTTTGCTAAAAAAGCAGGGGTGACCTTGTTGTTTTTGATATCGGGTCCAGAAGTAACACATTACCGATTTTTAATGAGGCGCTTAAATACTATTTTTGATGGCTTAATTTTTGTTGATAATGACTCTGCCACACGTGTTTTAGATTATGATTACTGGTTGCATAGCACGGGCGTTTTTGCTGAAAAACAATTCCAGCTTGCAATTGAAAACAATCAGTTTGCTGTTTCAGAGACTAATATTAACGAGCAAAAAATGCCAAACGGCAGTCATTTTCCTGATGAAGATCACGTATGGTTAGTGCAAAGTGCGGTGCCTATAGGCACAAAATTACCCACACACTATTATACCGCTAAAGACAATAATGAGTTGTTCGATAAAGGCCCAAAATTAAAGGCCGCAACACTTGTTTTTGCTGTTACTCGCTATACTGATTTAGCGCAATTAGGTAAACAGTGCTTTGAGCTCAGAAAAAACTGTGGTCGTTGGTTAAAATTAGTTATACAAAATGTAGATGGCGTAATACGTCACCAAGATGAATGCTTATTTTTAACGTTAGGCGTAAATCTTATTTTGTATAGTTTTTCTGAGCCTTCGCGGTTATTATCTCAAATCCAGTCTATTCAAGGCTTTCAATTTTCGAGGCCATTACCTCCATCTGTTGAACATGTTTTAAAGTTTACTGAAAACACCTTCTCTAAAGGCTATCTCCCTTTTGATGAGTTTACACGCCAGGTTGAAGTTCATAGCGACTCTGCGGTTAACTTAGGGGTAAGCGGTGTGTTAGTTAAGCTTGAGTTACTGCCACGAATAGATCCGATTCATCCTTTACACTTGTTCCATATTAAGCGTGAAGGAGATGTTTTTAGCCTTGCGGATAACACAGTATATTTGTACTTGCATGCGTGTAGAGAAAACGATGTAAATAATGCAATTAAACATTTGTTTAAATTACAAACCAATGATTTTTTTGTGCAGCAAAATGTTATTTCAGACCACTTTCATATACAGCAAGAGTGTAAGCAACTCAGACGATTTTATGCCGGTAAGCCCGTTGTTGATTATTCTAAGCAGTTAACCGAAAATGACAGCTATAAATTTGAACCCAGTGTGTCAAAACATATTACAGAGGCATTAGAAACGCCCGAGTTTACAAATGATGCGCGCCCCGATGCGGTATCATTTGTGATGAGATTAAAGGTCTAACCCATGAGTATTGATCAGCTTTTTATTACCGCTATTTTGGCTATGCTCGTCGGTATTATGTTATGCATGTCAGCAACCTACATACTAGCCAGAGTAAAAAAATATTATTACAAGCTTACTTTTAAACATGAAGTACTTGAACCTTACACACCCAATAACAAAAAAAAGGATGAGCAGTGAAATTATCAGGTTTAGGAGCTTGGAACCTTTATTTTCTGGCTAAATTTGCCCTATTTTACTACGGTGCAATTGATTTTAATTTATTGACCAATGCTGCACTTGCTGCTCTTTTAGCAATCAAGTTCAAAAAGGCAATAATCGAAAAAGCAAAGCACGTATTAGGCGGCTTTTTGGCAATTATTATATTGTATCAAGACTCGTGGTTACCGCCTTTAAATAGACTAACTAAACAAGCAGGTAATGTTCAAGATTTTAGCTTTGGCTATTTTATTGAGCTTTTAGCACGCGTAATTAGTGTTGATATGTTATTAGCATTATTTGTTATCACAGTCTGCTTTTGGTACACATCGCAGTGGTTACGCTTTACAACGATCACCATTGTGGGGTTACTCATTATTGGCTGGCAGGGAGACAGCGAACAATCGTCAACTGTTGCTGGTAACAGCTCAGCGAATACCACCCTATATAATCAACCTGAGCAACAAACACAGGTCATTACTCGCGCCACTCAAACACCTGATCAAAAACTCACTGATTTTTACCAGCAACAAAGCCACCTAGTGAGTCACTTTCCTTCGCAGGTAAATGGTGAGTTATTTGATGTCATTGTGTTAAATATTTGCTCTATGGCAATTGATGATTTAAATGCCATTGGTGTCAGTGTTGAAGATATGTTTAGTGACTTCGATGTGGTGTTTTCAGACTTTAATTCGGCCACATCGTACAGTGGGCCTGCCGCAATTAGGTTGCTTCGAGCAAGTTGTGGGCAAACCAGTCAAACCGCTTTATTTAACGATGCACCAGAGCAGTGCTATTTATTTAAAAATTTAGAAAAGCTAGGGTATCAAAGTAGCGTGGTAATGAACCACGATGGGCATTTTGATAACTTTAAAGGTTTAATTGATCAATTTGGTGGTTTGAATAATAAACCACTTAATATCAGCTCAATGCCGGTGGCTCAATATGGGTTTGATAATAGCCCTATATACTCTGACGGGGCTGTATTGAACAACTGGCTTGAAAATGAGGCTGACGATTGTAAGCCATGTGCAATGTACTACAACACAACAAGTTTGCACGACGGTAACCAGTTAGCTAATCAAAAACGTATGAATAGCCTTGAAAGTTACCCAATCAGGCACGCTAATTTACTATCTGATATTAACCGCTTTATTAAAAACCTTGAAAAGCGTGGTCGTAACGTCATGCTAATGATAGTGCCTGAGCATGGCGCAGCATTAAAGGGTGACAAGGTTCAATTTGCTGGCCTTCGTGAAATACCCAGCCCTAGCATTGTATCAGTGCCGGCGGCTATTAAATTTATTGGTCCGGATGTTCAAAGTTATTCGCAAATTATGATTAACGAATCGACTAGCTACTTTGCCCTGTCTGAAATTGTTGCTAAAACACTCGAAACAAATGTTTTTGGTGGCAACAACAGCATTGCAAATTTAGTAGAAAACCTACCTAAAGCATCAAAAGTAGCCGAAAATGCGGGTACAATTATGATGTACGTTAATAAACGCCCTTACATACAACTTGATGGCGAAGAATGGTCTGCCTATCCTCAAGGTTAAAAAAAATTTAGCTATGCAGTAGGCTAGCACTGCTGCATAGCGTATTTAGGCTGTTATTCCTATGCCTTAAGTAAAACGCAAGTTTGTCCAAAAATGTTTACAATAAGCTACCTTCTCAAAGCGACTTAGCGTATTATTCGGCTAATTTAGTTTTTCCTGCTTTGAGGATGTATGCGTCTAGATATTCACTGTGCTGATAGAATCGGTATAGCCCAAGAAATCCTTAATATTTTAGTTAACTACAGTGTTGATTTAAAAGGTATTGAGGTTGATTCTGTTAATTGCCGTATGTATGTGAGCTTTCCCGAAATTGAGTTTGAGCAGTTTCAAAAAATCATGCCTTCGATTCGCCTTATTGATGGTGTGCATGATGTACGCACTACCGCATTTCTTCCTTCTGAACGAGAGCATAACGAATTAAATACCTTATTACGTGCATTACCTGATGGGGTTATTTCTATTGACGCTAAGGGCTGGGTGCGTTTATGTAATGATGCTGCGTGTAAAGATTTGCAGTTAAGCGAAAAAGAAGTAATTGGTGCCAATATTAATAACTTACTCAAAGGCTTTAACTTTACGCGTTGGTTGGAAGGCAAAGAAGTGTTGGGGCAAACCACCCGAGTTGAAGTCGCTGGAGAAGACTTTATTGCTGATATTTTGCCTATTGCCGTGCCGCAAGGCAGTGAAGGCGATGTGTTAGCTGGTGCCGTTATTAATATTAAGTCGCAAAGTCGTTTAGGGCAGCAAGTTAGTGCATTCAGACGCTACGGACAAGAGAGCTTTGCAACCATTCATAACTTTAGTACTGCAATGCGCCGTGTTGTTCGTGAAGCTCGAAAAATGGCGCAACTAGAAGCCCCAATACTCATTACTGGTGAAACGGGCACAGGTAAAGAGTTACTTGCGCGAGCGTGTCATTATGCATCTAACCGATCAGTTAAGCCGTTTATTGCGCTTTCGTGCGCGTCGTTACCTGACGATGTAGCAGAGTCTGAATTATTTGGTTATGCAGGCTACGAAGAAAATGCAGCTCCTAAACGCGGTGTACTAGAGCAAGCCGATGGCGGTACTGTATTTTTAGATGAAGTGGGTGAAATGTCGACCCAATTGCAAACTAAACTTTTACGCTTTTTACAAGACGGGACTTTCAGAAAAGTAGGCGATGAGAACGAAGTAAAGGTAAATGTTCGTATTGTTGCTGCTACTCAAAAAGATTTACCCGCAATGGTACAAGAAGGTGTTTTTAGAGAAGATTTATACTACCGAATTAATGTATTAACACTCGAAATTGCGCCATTAAGAGATCGTAAAGCTGATGTAGGGCCACTCGCAGAGCACTTTATTCAAAAATACGCACAACAAAATGGCCACGCCATTCCGTTATTATCACAAGAGTGCTTAAGCTTTTTACAAGAATACCCATGGCCGGGTAATGTACGCCAACTTGAAAATGCGATTTACCGTGCAGTGTCCTTGCTAGATGACAGCGAGTTACGTTTAGAGCATTTACAACTGCCTACGTTTACCCATGAATTAGGGTATTTGGAGTCAGACTTTGAGGGGTCGCTTGATCAAGCAGTAAAACGTTTTGAAGCCACATTATTACGTAAGCTTTATCCTGCCTACCCAAGTTCAAGGCAGCTCGCTAAACGTTTAGGGCTTAGTCATACCGCAGTGGCAAATAAGCTACGCGACTACGGTATTAATAGAAAAACCGTTAAGGTTTAGATTTTTCTAAAACAGAAATATGGGGCTAGTTTTTAGTGCCCATATTTTTTGTAACACCATCAATAGCAATAGTTTCAATACCGTCTTCATTAAAGTTTATAACAATACTGGCATTGTTACGGGTAAAAAAGTAACTACGGTTATTTAACTCTATAACGTAATCGCCTTTTACTCGGTCACTAAACTTTTGCTTTTTCAGCCACACAGTATGCTCGCCAATTTGCCAATTAAACCCTTCAATAAAACCATTGTTAAACTCTTGCACCCATACCTGGCTTTCATCTTTTGATAGTGTAATAGCCACTGAGTATGAACTTGGGATGCTTTGCATAGCGTAGCTTTTAGCGCCAATTTTAAATTGTTCAGCTTTTTGCTGCCATGCAAAACCAAATTCAAAGTTTTTTTGTATTCCAGTGGAGTAGGTAATGGTCCCTTTTCCTGGCAGTGAAAAATCAGCTAGCGCTGAATAGCTTGGTAGGAGTAATCCAATAAACGTAATTATATGTAGTAGAGATTTCATAAGCGTTTTATTTTTATATATATGAGTGAATTAAGAGTAAGGGAGAACATTCGTCTTCGCAAGTGCTTGTGATACACTCAATTAAATTTTACTGGTAAGACCTTTGTTGTGAACTTATATATTCGACTCCTATTATTATTTTTTAAGATTAAGCGTAATAAACACTATCAAGATTTACTCGATACCGTAGATATTGACTACAAAGCGCTCCCTACTGACTGTGATATTAATCTGCATTTAACTAATTCGCGTTATTTGGCAATGATGGACTTGTCGCGAACGTGGATGACCGAGCGGGTTGGTTTACTTAAGCAAATAATGAAACGCCGGTGGTTTCCTATCGTTAATGCGACAGCAATCACTTATATTCGTGATATAAAACCGATGCAAAAATACACCATTAGTACTAAGTTAGTAGGGTGGGATCATAAGTATTTTTACATAGAGCAAAAATTCCACTCTGACCGAGGTTTGCATGCTATAGCCTACGTGCGTGGTGTGTTTAAAAGCAAAAAAGGCGTTATAAGTATTGAAGAAATGCTTGAAGTGGCTGGCTTTAAAGGTAAAACGCCTATTTTGCCAAGCGAAGTAATGCATTGGAAAGAAATGCTTGAGCAGAAAAAAATGACTAATTTACCAAAGTAAACGTTAAAGGCGCTTAGCGCCTTTTTTAATGTTAAGCTTTTATATTCAACTTACCCTGAAAGTCCTGCCATCCTGGTGGAAATTGCCCACGTAATACATACGAAAACGCAATCAGTTCTGCAATCACAAAATAAAGCTCTTTTGGAATTTCTTCACCTAATTCGAGGTGCGATAAGGTTTTTGCTAAGTCAGGGTCTTCGTGGATCATGATCCCTTTTTGTTTGGCGGCTGCAATGATTTCTTCAGCTAATTCGCCAAAGCCTTTAGCACTTACCGTGGGGGCGCTCCCGGTTTCGTATAAAAGGCCAATTGCTGATTTGCTTTTAGGGGGAGGACTCATAACTACACCTTAATATTAATAATTGCATGAGATTTATAAAAAGCAGCATGGGTTGCTTCGCCTCGTTTTAGGTTTAGCTCGGCAACTTGTAAGCCGTGTTTAGCAAGTTTTGAGCGCAAGTTATCTAGGTGAGGGTGCGCAATAGCACTCACCTCTTGGCTTGAAGCGAGTAACTGACAGTCAAGTGATTTGTCCATTAGCTCGGCTGTAATTTGCAGTTGTCCAAGCTCGGCATAATCAAAATTTAATCTAACAAACCATACATTTTTCGGCTCTAGTTTATCGGCCGATGGCTTTTTATATTGCCCAAGCGTTATTTCTGTTTGGGCTGCTTCTGGCGGTAATTTCATCGGCAATAAAAATTGTGCCAGCGGGTTACTCTCAGGTTGCTGGTTAGGTGTTGATACATTAACTTGTGTGAGCGCATTTTTAACCTGAACAAGCTCTCCAGCAAGCGCTTGAACTTGTGATTGCTGCAGTTGATCGAGTATTTTTGAACTTGCTTTGCCAGTTTTAAACGTAGGCATAAGCACCTGTAGCAATGCATCAATGCCTGTTTTTGACTCAAAAGTAATAGGGGTTACAGATTGGTTAATAATAGGGGCGGCCAAAATACTGACGGCTAGCTGCTCAAGCCCTTTGGTGAAGCTACTTTGCAGGGTGTCATGCGTTAAGCTGTGAGGTTGCAATGTCGCCAGTATTTCTCTTTGCACAGCAGTCGGGCTGACGTTGCTGCTTGATACCATCCGATTAAAAGCCTGATTAACCAGTGCATTAAGGTCAGGTGTTTGTTTAGTGGCTTTAACTTGAATATCGGCTATTTGACTGCTCAATGGGGGTTTTTCTTCAGAGATTTTTTGAGTTGAGTCATGCGATGGTGGCAGTTTTAAAAGCGGTGTTAATATTTTAGCTTCAATAGGTTGAAGCATTTGGCTTTGTGAAGCAATAGTCGCAGTGTTATTAAAAACTGTACTTAAAAGGTTATTATTTGTTGGTGTTAAAGATAAAACGTGTGTTTGCTGAGCTGTTTGGCTATTAGGCTTGGGGATAGGCAGCGTGGCCAGTTTATTATCTGTGTTAGCTTGTTGAACATGACTAAGCCCCACTTTTGTTAGAGGCAGAGAATTTAACGCTTTAACTCTAGTTTGTTTTTGCGGTTCGTTATTTAAGGTAGTTTGAACTTGGGCTGTTGAGCTTTTTAATACTTGCTCTGTATTTTTGGCTGCGTGTTCTGCTTTTATTTGAGTGCTTAACGGTGCAACTGATTGTGTACCTAGCGCTGTTTTACTTTGCTGAGTGGCTTTTTCGATTTGTGGCTGCTTATTTTCTGATGTATTTGTTGTTTTTGCATCAGGTATTTGCAAATGACTACTCACAACTTTGGCGTTAGGAGATTGCCAAACAGCGACATTTGCTTTTATTAACTGCGTTAACTGCACAATAGGCGGCAGTTGAGAGAAATGCTTAGGTAAAATATTAGCACGATCACCACTGGGCTTTTGCGCATTAGTAGCAACTTGTAAACCTGCATGCTCAATTACATTAATTTTATTTGTTAAGGGGGGAGTGGCTGTTAACTGCTTGTTTAAAGTGAGTGATGGCGAGAGTTGAGCTTTATTTTCGTTTGCAAACGATTTGTTTTCAAAATAGCTAACTGCATCATTAATTCGTGTTTTTAAATCACTAAAACTTGTTTGAAGCCACGATTTTATAGGGCTATGAGTACTCACCAATGGGCTTAATTTAATGCTGCTATTATTGTGTGTGAGTGAGGTTGATAAATTGGCGTGTTGCGCAGTCAGTAATTCATTAAAGGGTTTGGAAAAAGAGTTACTTAGCATCACTTTTGCGTTTTCGGCTTGTGTTTTTATTACTAGCTTGTCTGCTTGATTTGTTAGACTTACTTTTACTGGCGAACGAGGAATTTCAGCTAGCTGCGCGTTCGATACTTGTGTAGTAAAAGAACCTGATTTTTGAGGATGCGTTAAAATGGCTAATTTTGGCGTTGCGTGTAGTTGTGCATTAGGTAACAAGCTTGTTAGCATTTTAACCAGCTTCGTTTGGCTTAGCGGTTGTGTATGAACGGTATCAGCAAAGCGATTAATAACATTAATTTGCGCCCCTTTACTGCTGGTGCTCATAACTAGCTTTAAGGGTTGCTCTGTGCTGAGCAATTGTGCCACGTCTTTATTAATGGCAATACTGGCATTGAACTTATCAATAATTAATTTTGGTGCCGGCGTTAAAGCAACCTGAACGGCAAGTGGTTTGCTTTCAACCTCGGCACCGGTACTAATAAAATTGAGTAAGCGTTGTAATTGAGCGGGTTTATTAATTGTGAGTGTTGTTACATTGGGTAAAATAGCAAGCTGTTTACCATCTGCACTTAATTGAATATTAGCGCTGGCTATTTTGTCTAAAGATTGAGGCGCATGGGTTGTACCTAGCCTGAGAGTTTGCCAATGCTTATTAACGAGTACGTCAAGGGTAATGGAGTCTTTAGAAAATTGAATGTTTTTAGCCGCAAGTACTTCACCTGGTAATTGTGGTAACTCATTGGTTTGGTTATTAGTTGATGAATTGATAACCAATGAATTAGATAATGTTATTTGCGTTGGCGTATTCATTATTTTAAATCAAGTTTTCTCTATTTTAAGTGAATCGATTTTAAAGCAATATTCGTATTACCCTATCATTATGGTAGACTAACGCCTAATTTTTGGCAGAGAGAATCGTCATCTTGTTACACATTAAGTCCGTCTCCTGCATCAAGCAAGAACGTTGTTTGTTTGCGGACCTTAATTTTAGCCTTAAAAGCGGTCAAATCATGCAATTAGCGGGTCCTAACGGGGCTGGTAAAACATCGCTATTGCGTATCATCGCCGGTTTTTCTGCGCCTGATGAAGGTGAGGTTTTGTATCAAAAACGCTCAATAAATAAATACTATGAAGAGTTTGCTCACGACTTACTTTTTATAGGCCATAAAACGGGTGTTAACATACAGTTGAGCGCTGTTGAAAATGTAAGTTTTTGGTTGCGGATTAATGGCTATTCAAATGAGCCCGACCTATATCCAATTTTGGCAAAGCTAGGTTTGGTGGGCCTTGAAGACGTGCCTGTTAGAATGCTGTCAGCAGGCCAGCAACGACGAGTTGCATTAGTTAGGCTTTGGCTAAGCGACGCAAAGTTATGGGTATTAGACGAACCATTTACCGCACTCGATAAAAGCGGTGTTGCATTTTTGCAGCAGCGATTTACTCAGCACTTAAATAATAATGGCGCCATATTATTAACTACCCACCAAGATTTAACCGCTCATTTTAGTGATTTACAAACAGTCACATTGGAGTATCGTCACTGATGACTCGTCAACACTCTTATTGGTTACTATTTAGCGCGGTTTTTATTAAAGATGTGAAGCTTGCTTTTCGCCAGCGAGCTGAAATTGTAAACCCAATATTGTTTTTTTTAATTGTTATTTCATTGTTTCCGTTAGCAATAGGCCCTGAGCCCGGTCTGCTTGCTAGAATGGCGCCCGGTATTATTTGGGTTGCCGCTTTACTCTCTACCATGTTGGGTTTAGATAAATTGTTTAGAGATGATTTTAATGATGGATCTCTTGAGCAGTTAATTGCCTCATCGTACCCTTTGTCACTCACAGTGCTTGCGAAAGTAGCAGCCCATTGGGTGGTAACGGGATTGCCCCTAGTACTCATGACACCACTGTTTGCGTTGTTACTTAACTTAGACAGTAATGCGCTGGTGGCCACTGTTTTAACGTTATTACTGGGTACACCGTTATTAAGTTTTATTGGTGCAATAGGTGCTGGGCTTACTGTTGGGCTACAAAAAGGGGGTATTTTGATGAGTTTACTCGTACTGCCTTTATATATTCCTGTTCTAATTTTTGCAACGTCGGCTATCGATACCAGTGTTATGTCGCTGGATTATAGCGGGCAACTTGCCATCCTTGGTGCTATGTTAGTCATAGCTATAATTAGCGCACCAATCGCCATATCGTCAGCTTTAAAAGTGAGTATAAGTTAATGTGGAAGTGGTTACATCCCTATGCTAAAGCAGAGCGTGCATACCAGTTATGCAATACGTTACTGCCTTATTTTGCCGTAGTTACGGTTGTTAGTATGCTCGTTGGTTGGGTGTGGGGGCTTGGTTTTGCACCTGCCGACTACCAACAAAAAGACAGCTACCGTATCATTTTTATTCACGTTCCTTCTGCCATTTTATCAATGGGGGCATATTCCTCTATGGCCATTGCAGCTATTGTTGCACTTGTATGGCAACTCAGAAATGCAGAACTTGCCGTAATTGCGATAGCCCCTGTTGGCGCATGTATGACTGCAATAGCACTTATAACCGGGGCTGCATGGGGTAAACCTATGTGGGGCGCTTGGTGGGTGTGGGATGCACGACTCACATCGGAGCTTATTTTATTATTTTTATATTTGGGCGTCATTTCGTTATACCACGCTTTTGAAGATAAAAAATCAGCGGGCCGTGCTGCATCTATCTTAGCGATTGTAGGGGTGATCAATTTACCAATCATTCACTTTTCGGTTGAGTGGTGGAACACCCTCCATCAGGGAGCCAGCATCACTAAATTCAATACCAATGCAGTTGACCCAAGCATGTTTTGGCCACTAATGGTAAATATTTTAGCCTTTGCAGCGTTTGTTGGCACCGTCACTTTAATTCGTCTTAAAAATGAAATTTTGCAACGTGAAAAGCATCGCCCATGGGTGCGCCAGTTGCTTAATAGGGGGTAATTATGCAGTTTGACTCTTTTTCTGATTTTATTGCAATGGGAGGCTATGGATTTTATGTATGGCTTTCATTTGGCACATGCGCACTTATTTTACTGGGTATTTTAGTGAGCTCTTTAAGAGATACTAAGCATATTATGGCTTCAGTAGAGCAACAAATTGTGCGTGAAGAGCGTATAAAACAAGCCAAGCAGGAGCAAGCATCATGAATCCCAGACGTAAAAAACGCTTATTAGTCATTGTTGCTATTTTATTTGGTTTGGGTTCTGCCATAGGTTTAGTGCTTTATGCTTTACAAGAAAACATAAACTTATTTTATACCCCAAGTGAGTTGATTGATGGCAAAGGCCCAAACAAAGAAAAACCTTTTATTGGTCAAAAGCTTCGTATTGGCGGCATGGTAGTCCCAGGATCTGTTGAAAGAAACGAGCAAAGCTTAGAAGTAAGCTTTAAATTAATTGATACAGGTCCATTAGTGACTGTGAAATATCAGGGGATATTGCCTGATCTGTTTCGCGAGGGGCAGGGTATTGTTGCGCAAGGTGTTTTAATTGAACCTAATGTCATTGAAGCGTTTGAAGTACTTGCCAAGCATGATGAAGAATACATGCCGGCAGAAGTTGCTGAGGCGGTTAAAGGCATTAAGCACGAAAAACCAAAATACAACCTAGATAGTGGTAATTAGCTATGATCCCAGAAATTGGTTACTTTTCTTTAACGCTCGCCATGGTGCTGAGCGTTTTATTATGTATTTTTCCACTTTGGGGCGCACATACAGGTAATCTTCGCTTAATGCGTGCAGCCCCCTCTTTAGCTATTGGTCAGTTTGCGTTTGTATTAATTTCGTTTGCTGCGCTTATATACGCAAGTTTAACTGATGATTTTACCGTGTCATATGTGGCTTATCATTCAAGTAGCACGCTACCATGGTATTACAAAATAACATCGACTTGGGGCGGCCATGAAGGGGCTATTTTGCTTTGGTTAGTGATGCAAGCTGGATGGACTGCTGTCGTAGCTGCTCGCTCAAAGTCATTACCTTGGGTTTTACGTGCCCGTGTTTTAGGTGTACTTGGCTTCTTAGGTGTCGGCTTCATGATGTATACATTACTTCTATCAAGCCCATTTGAACGTTTACTTCCTTACTTTCCGGTAGAAGGACGAGATTTAAACCCTCTTTTACAAGATCCCGGTATGATTATTCACCCGCCGTTACTTTACATGGGCTATGTTGGCTTATCGGTTGCATTTTCGTTTGCAATTGCAGCACTTTTAACTGGAAAACTCGACAATACATGGGCTAAATGGTCACGCCCGTGGACAATGACCGCGTGGGGCTTTTTAAGCCTAGGTATCACAATTGGCAGTTGGTGGGCTTATGCAGAACTTGGCTGGGGTGGCTGGTGGTTTTGGGATCCAGTAGAAAACGCGTCGCTAATGCCATGGCTTGTTGCAACCGCTTTGCTTCATTCGCTAAGCGTGACAGAAAAGCGCGGTATTTTTAAGTCGTGGACTGTTTTACTGGCAATTGCTGCATTTTCGTTAAGTTTGCTAGGCACGTTTATCGTGCGTTCAGGCATTATTGTATCTGTTCATGCGTTTGCAACAGATCCAGACAGAGGTTTGTTTATACTTGCCTTTTTAGGAATAGTTGTTGGCGGTGGTTTAGCGCTTTATGCACTTCGGGTATCGCAGGTTCATAGCGAAGGTCGATACAAGTTTGTATCGCGCGAAGTGGCATTATGGCTAAATAATATCTTTTTAGTTGTCGCAACCTTAATTGTATTACTAGGTACTTTGCTGCCTATGGTGCATAAAGAAATGGGCTTAGGTAGTATTTCTATAGGCGAACCATTTTTTAATAAGATGTTTGCAATACTACTGGTGCCATTTGCTATTTTAATGGGTATTGGTCCTTTTTTACGTTGGAAGCAAAACAAATGGGCGTTTTTACAAAATAAAATCGCGGTAGGTGTTTTGGCCAGTGTGGCAATTACTTGTGTATGGTTATTTTCAGCTTACGATGAAGTCACACCGCTTACACTATTAGCAACAACACTGGGTGTGTGGGTTGCCATTTCAACCTTGATAGACATAGTCACTAAAGCTGCAGTGCATGGCACATTAAAAGAAGGGTTAAAACGCTTAGGTGTTAGTTATTGGGCCATGGTGTTGGGCCACATTGGTATGGCATTTGTTATTGCGGGTGTTGCGCTAACCTCTGCGTACTCGGTTGAGCGCGACGTATCGATGAAGCAGGGCGATACAGTGCAGCTAAACCAATATAACTATCGTTTTGAAGGTGTTAAAACAATTCGTGGGCCTAATTACAGTGGCCATGCTGGTGTTGTTACGGTGCTAAAAAACGATGACGTAGTGACTCGTTTGTACGCTGAAAAACGTAAATACGACATTGGCATGCAGTTTATGACTGAAGCCGCCATTGATGCTGGTTTTACACGTGATTTATACCTAGCACTCGGTGAGCAATTAAGCCAAGGGGCTTGGTCGCTTCGCATATACCACAAGCCATTTGTGCGTTGGTTATGGATTGGTGGTGTATTAATTTCACTTGCAGGGTTTATGATTTTGTTTGATAAACGTTACCGTACATCTGCAAAAACAGCTCGAAAAGCGGCAGCGGAGAGTGTGTTATGAACCGTAAATTGTTAGCCATAGCGCCTCTTTTAGCCTTTGCTTTTATTTGTATATTTTTATACCAAGGGCTGTTTGCAAACCCACGTGAAATACAAACCGGGCGAATTGGCCATGAAATGCCGGCTTTTACCCTTCCTGATTTAATGCAAGACAACAAGCAATGGACCAACGAAGCGTTAAAAGGCGAGGTTTATTTATTGAATGTGTGGGGCACGTGGTGCCCAACCTGTTTAGCAGAGCTGGGTTACTTAACAAAGTTGCGAGAGCAAGGCGTTAAAATTATTGGCTTGTATTATGTGCAAGGCTACGACGCCGACTTTGATGGTCCGTTTGACATGCAAGCACTACGTACTGAAGTACAAGACATGCTTGAGCGTGCGGGTAACCCTTATCAGTTTAATATTTTGGATTTACACCGCACGCTGTCGTTAGATTTGGGTGTGTCGGGTGCGCCAGAAACATTTTTAATCGATAAAACCGGCACCATTTTGCTACACCATACCGGTGATATTAATCCACGAGTATGGCGTTCTAAATTTGCACCTATGATGCAGGAGCTAAAATAATGAAGTGGCTATTGTTTTCACTCAGCCTTTTACTAACTACAAGCGCATTAGCACAAGCCGATCGCTACGTGTTTGATACCGACGAGCAAGCGGTTCGTTTTGAAGAGCTTACAAAAGAACTTCGTTGTCCTAAATGTCAAAACCAAAATATTGCAGATTCAGACGCTATTGTTGCCAAAGACCTTCGTGAAAGAGTGGTAGAGCTAGTTAAAGAAGGTAACAGCAAAGACGAAGTAATTGACTACATGATTGACCGCTATGGTTATTTTGTTCATTACGACCCGCCTGTTACACCTGCAACACTGGTGCTTTGGGTATTGCCGGTACTCATTGTTATTGTTGGATTTGGTTTTATTGTAATTCGTCAGCGTAAAGCGTCTGTAAAGCAGACCTGGAGCAACCAGGATGAAGTACTTTTAAATAAGTTAATTGAACAAAATAAACGTCAGGAGCAAAGTTAAATGATTTTAATGTGGGCGTGTTTTGCTTTACTCACACTGATTGCACTGGCGTTTGTTATGCTGCCTTTTTTGCAAAAAGAGCGTGTTAAAACAATTACTCATAACGCAAATGCAGAGCTTATAAGTATTTATGAACAGCGTTTGGTTGATTTAAAGACCGATTTAGATAATCAACGTATAGATGATGCTAACTATTCTGAGTCGATAGTTGAACTAAAACGCCGCTTACTTAATGAGCTTTCACCAGAAAAATCATTGATTAGTAAAGGTAACAACCGCATTTTTGCCCTGACAGGGGGTGCATTTGTTATTGCACTAAGCGGTATTTTTTATAGTTTAACGGGTAGCCAACAACAAATATCAGCATGGCACGATGCCATGGATAACCTGACCGAATACGGTGAGCGCGCTGTGATGCAAAAAGGCGAGCAGCTTACTCAAAATGAGCTACAAGCATTTGCACTGGCACTGCGCACTAAGTTAAGCCGTTCAGGCGATGACGAAATGGCGTGGATGTTACTTGGTCGTGTTGCGATGTCACTGAATGAGTTTGATATGGCTCAGCAATCATTTGATAAAGCACTGCGCATGAACCCTGATAATAAACAGGTGTTAATAAGTTACAGCCAAATTTTGCTACTTGAAGGCAGCGAAGCGAATATGACGCGTGCTGCGGGTATGTTGTCAAAAGTATTAAATGCAGAGCCCACTAATTTAGATGCTATTTCGTTATTAGCGCTGATTGCTTACGAGCGAAAGGACTGGCCTCAAGCCAAAGCCGCATTTGAAGTATTGCTAGCCAGTATGGAAAAAAATGATTCTCGCTATGGTTTAATATCTCAGCGTATTGCAGATATAGAACTGCAAATGCAAAGCGAAGGCTCGGTAATGCCAGTGACTAAAGCCAATAGCATTGCTGTTACCGTTAATGTTGCCAGTGAGCTTATTAGTAAATTGCCGCAAGAAGGGACTTTGTTTGTATTTGCAAAAGCCGCGAGCGGTTCGCCAATGCCACTTGCTGCTGTAAAACTCACTTCATATTCATTCCCTGTTACAGTTGAGTTAAACGACAGCACTGCCATGGTTGAAGGTATGAACTTATCTAGCGCAGAAGATATTATTATATCGGCGCGTATTTCGCTTGATGACTCTGTTATGCCAAGTTCAGGTGAATTAGAAGGGCATTCTTCTTCACTAAAGCGTGAAAGCGTAAGTGAATACCAACTCCAAATTGATACATTAATACCTTAAGGACGACACATGTTAAGACAAAGTTTAGCTTTTTTAAGCTTTTTGATACTTGCCGGTTGTGCGCAAGTACCAGAAAGTAAAGTCGATGAAAGAGATCCACTGCAAAGTATTAACCGTCCGCTGTACGACTTTAATATGGATGTTTTAGACGCTTACATACTTCGCCCAGCAGCAGTGGGTTATGTTGCTGTGACTCCTGTGCCTGTGCGTCAAAGCATTGTTCACTTTACCGATAACCTAACGGCACCTGTCGACATGGTAAACGCGGGCCTACAGGGCAAACCGGGTAACGCAAGTGTTAGCCTTGCGCGCTTTTTAGTGAATTCTACCGTGGGCATTTTTGGTATTTTTGATGTTGCTAGCTCGCTTGGTTTAAATCGAGTAGATGAAGATTTTGGCCAAACAATGGGTGTGTGGGGCATTGGTGATGGTGCATACTTAATGCTACCTGCAATGGGGCCTACTACAGCTAGAAACTTAACCGGTGACGTAGTAGATAACTTTGTATTACCAGAAATAGCCCTAACTACACCACAAACGGTGTTAGTTTTTGCTTTAAAAGCAGTAGAAGCGCGCGCGTCTTTAATGGCGCAAGAAGGGCTTTTAAATGACTCACTTGACCCCTATTTATTTGTGAAAGATATTTATTTTCAACGTCAATTATTTGAGCTTTACGATGGCAATCCGCCAATTAAAGAAGAGCCAGCCGACTTTGATGAAGACTTTCTAGAAAGTTTATAAGTTGAATCAAACGTAAAAACGCCAGCTAAAAGCTGGCGTTTTTATTATGAAATAAGGTTTACTAAGTGCCCTACGTTATATTTAGGCATTAACCATCAAACTCATTTGCTCGTTAACCCAGCTTAATGCTTCATGATAAGCATCAGGTACTTTGTCGGCAATATTGAGTGCCTTAGAAATGTCGTTTGCTTGTGACCAATCAGCTTTTTCGTAGTGCTTAACAAGGTTTAAGTACTGCGCCAATAAGCCCTCGTTATCTAACAATGCTGCCTTAATATCGTTAGATAAAGGAAGCTTTTGCATCACACTTTGCATACTTTCATCTAAAATGGCATCCATTAGCGACATCATACCTGTTAAAAACGCCATGCCTGTATCTTTCATTTGCCCATGTGAAATAGCTAATAGTTCACAAAAGCGAGCGCGCGTGAGAGATAATCTAATTAACTCTACCGGTTTATCAGCCGATACTTGTGCAGCAAATAACAAAGAGAGCAGTTTTTTAATTTCTTGAGCGCCTAAAACAATAAGCGCTTGTTTTATTGTGCTTATTTCAGCTCGTCGTGTAAAAGCTGCTGAGTTTGAGTATCTAAGTAGTTTGTAAGACAGGTTTACATCACGTTCAAACACATCGGTGATTTTTTTAAGATCCATCTCTACACTTGACGTTTGGTAGAGTAATTCTGCAAGGGCCATTTCTGATGGCGGTAGCGCTTTGCTTTGAACCATTTCTGGTTTAGAAAAGAAAAATCCTTGAAAGTAATCAAAGCCAAGCTCTAACGCTAAGCTGTATGCTTCATACGTTTCTACTTTTTCTGCTAAAAGCTTTATATGCGGTTGTGCCTTTAGCTCTTTTATAATGGTTTTTATTGTTGCTAAATCACACGTTAAAAAGTCGATTTTAATAATATCGATAAACGGGTAAAAGTGGCGCCATACCGGCTGGTGAATATAATCATCGAGCGCGATGGTATAGCCCTTGTCTTTTAGGTCTTTAACAATAGCAAGTAAGCGTTTACCGGGTTGAATTGTTTCAAGTATTTCTACAACAATGGTGTCTTTACCCAATAGGGTAGGGTAACCCTTAAGTAAGGTTTCTAGTGTAAAGTTAATATAAGCAGGCTTGTTATCGGTTAAGTCTTCTAAACCAAAGTTAAACTGACTGCCTTCAATTAAGCGCGTAGTTGCTTCGTCACCATCTATATTGGGAAATACATTATCCACGCCATCACGAAACAAAAGCTCGTAGCCAATAAGCTCTTTATCACGATTTAAAATAGGTTGGCGCGCAGCATAAAAATACATAAAAAAATCCGTGTCAGTCAAGTCAGTCGCTATTGTAATAATATATTAGAAAACATACAAAATAGCATGCTGTATATTTTGCTAAATAATGAAATAGCATTATTAAATAAATGCGTTTAGCTATTTTTTACATGCTAAAACGCTTTTTTTAGCAATCGTTTTCAACATGATTATTTTTAAACTAAGAAAATACAACAAATAGAGATTTTTATGACAGGCATGATATAGTCCGAAAGAATGCTTTTATCCTAATAGTGACTTTATTATAAAATTTTAAGAGTCAATATTCGGATCAAAAGCCTGCTACTTTTAATTGTTTTATGGAGGCGAATTTGGAAACAGGAATGATCATTTCATTGTCACTATATTTTGTTGTTATGTTAGGTATTGGTTTATATGCCTATAAGCAGTCAACAAGTGATGTTTCTGGTTATATGCTGGGTGGTAGAAATTTGTCACCAAGTGTTGCAGCACTTTCAGCGGGTGCTTCAGATATGAGTGGCTGGATTTTAATGGGTTTACCTGGCGCCATGTTTGTTACTGGCTTAAGTAGCACATGGATTGCATTTGGTTTAATTGCCGGTGCATGGTTAAACTACTTTTTAGTTGCACCGCGTTTAAGGGTTTACACTGAAAAAGCGAATGACTCTATTACCATCCCTGATTACTTTTCTAACCGATTTAACGATAAATCAAATTTACTTCGTGTTGTATCGGCAGTTGTAATTATTGTGTTCTTCACACTGTATACCTCTTCAGGCGTTGTTGCCGGTGGTAAACTATTTGAAAGCTCATTTGGTTTAAGCTACGAAATGGGGCTGTATATCACAACGGGTGTTGTTGTTTTGTATACACTCTTTGGTGGCTTTTTAGCGGTTAGCTTAACTGACTTCGTGCAAGGCTGTATTATGTTTATTGCACTTATTTTAGTGCCCGCTGTTGCTTATTCATTATTAGATCAACCATTGCAGTCGACCTTAAACAGCGTTAACCCAGACATGCTTAGTTGGATAGGTGCGGGGTCTGCGCTAGGTATTATTTCAGCAATGGCGTGGGGCCTGGGTTACTTTGGGCAACCACATATTATTGTGCGTTTTATGTCGGTGCGCAGTGTTAAAGATATGCCAACAGCGCGTCGTATTGGTATGTCTTGGATGATTGTTGCTGCGATAGGCGCTGTAGGTACAGGTATTTTTGGTGCGGCTTATACGTACGAAAATAATATAGTAGTGGATGATCCTGAAACTATATTCCTGATCCTTTCAGAGCTCCTGTTCCACCCACTTATTGCTGGCTTTTTACTTGCTGCAATATTAGCTGCAATTATGAGCACAATTTCATCTCAGCTATTAGTAAGTTCAAGCTCACTAACTGAAGATTTTTACAAAACATTTTTACGTAAAGAAGCCAGTGACGCAGAGCTTGTACTGGTAGGGCGCATTAGCGTGTCTATTGTTGCAATACTCGCTATTTACCTAGCGTACGATAGAGACAGCTCTATTTTAGATTTAGTAAGTAATGCGTGGGCAGGCTTTGGTGCTGCATTTGGGCCGCTTGTATTGTTTAGCCTTTACTGGAAACGTATGAACTTTGCTGGCGCGCTTTCGGGTATGGTTGTGGGTGCGGTTACCGTTTTATTATGGATTTACGGCCCGTTCACAATCAATGGTGAAAGTTTAAGTAGCGTAATGTACGAAATTGTCCCGGGCTTTATACTCGCGAGTATTGCTATTGTAGTTGTAAGTTTAGCAACCAATGAGCCTAATTCAGATATAACAACGTTATTTGATGAAGTAGAAAAAGAGCTCTAATAATATTCGTTTTTATAAAAGCGATAAAAAAAGGGAGCAACTAAGTTGCTCCCTTTCTTTTTGCAAAATATTTAGCTTGCTTGTTTGGCGTTGTTATCGTCTATCGATGCAACGTTATCTGACTTTTTATTTTTACTTGCCGCTTTAGCTGTAGCAGGTTCTTTGGCACCTTTAAGTACCGACATAAAGTCGTCTTTGCTTTTTGCTATTTCTAACGCAAGCGATTCTATTTGTTGCTCACTTAATGGCACGTCTACTTTTTCTAGCATCAGCTCAAGTGATTCTGCTATGTCTAGCATTTTGTCATAGGCATCAGCTTCTTTTTTAGTAGTAAACGTCATACGCTCGACTCCGTTTCGTTCTACAACATATTTAACAACAACAGCCATGATTTCTCCTGCAAACTTGCTTGGCACTGTGGTTTATAAAAACCATAAGATTACTGTTTTTATATACAGTAAAGGTTTGCAAGTAAATATGCAAGCGCAGAGTTGTAATTTTTAAGTGTCTTAAATTTGACAAAAAACGGTAACTTAACTTTATTTAATATATCACTTGGTTGTACCAGCTGCATTTTAAGGATTTCGGAGAAAAGTGATAATGCATTTAGGTACCTCCAAAGTGGCTAGCCTCGCGTTTGTTATTTTTGGGTTCCTAATAATTAAAATAAATATGTTCTAAAATGGACAATAAGGACGATAAATGAAAACCTTTAAAATTTTACTTATAGCAAGCCTATTAAGTATCTTACCTATTGCTACCTCTTACGCGCAATTACCTGAAGTAAGCAAATCTATGGCTCAAATCGAGGCGGTGAGCATTAATGATGCAGATGCTAAAATGTTAGCTAAACTGCCTGGAATTGGTAAGAAAAAAGCACAAGCAATAGTAAATTACCGAGATGAAAATGGTGTATTTACAAGCCTTGAGGATTTAGCCAAAGTGAAGGGGATAGGTAAAAAAGTAATGAGCAAGTTAGAAGGTAAAGTTAAACTTTAAAAAAAGGGCGCTAAGCGCCCTTTTCATGTTGTAGGAGTGCTTCGTCTAGGTTTCTTCGTGCAAAATTAATATCAACAGGGGCGGTTAATAACGGATAAAAAAGTCCACCTAATAGTAAAAAAGGGATAATTAGCCAACCTTCAAAAAGGGTAAATATTAAAAATAATGGGCTTAATAGCAATATTTTGATAATACGGAGTAATACACGGTCTGTTGGCGACAACATTGATAAAGACCGTGCTATAACAAGCTGCCTCTCGCGTATTTTTAAATGCTGCAACTGTTTAAGTTGGCTAGAAAAAAATGTAAACATAATTATTAAACCGTTCTTTTTAGTATTAATCGACTGCCCAATACAATAAAAAAAGCCAGTGCGAAAAGTGCAAAAATAACTTCCATCCAAGCAGGCATGCTAAGCGATAAAAACTCCCAATCTATGTTACCGCAATCGCCAGTGGCTTCAAAAAAGCTTGGTATCCATTCATGCAACGGCATAAACGATGGAAAATTAGGCTCAAATTCACAGCTAAACGCAAACGGGTCTGTTGTCGTTTGCATATCTATGTGCTCACGGGCAATTAAATACCCCCAAATGCTCGATACTCCCCAAGCAGTGTATGCAACTATACGCATTACTTTACTTTGTGGATTAATTGACCCAACAATACCTGCGCCAAGTAACCCCAATACCGCGGTTCGTTGATAAATACACATAATGCAGGGCGCTAACCCCATTTTGTATTGAAAAAACAATGCGGTTACTTCTAGCAAAAAAACAATCGCAGAGAATAAAAGCCAAGGTGTTCGTTGAGTCGGTAATTGCGCAAGCCAGTTCATAAAAAGTCCGCTAATAAATAAGGCGTTAGATTATGACGCACGAAAAAGTAAGCGGCAACAAAAAGAGTGAGATAAAAAAGTTTTATAGCTATCCTCCAAAAAATGTTCCAGTACTCTAAAAGGCCATGTTGAAATACTCTGTGATATGTTTTTATGCATATTGTGGTATTGATGGATTTACATTTTTACTACTGAAAAATATGTGCTTTGCCCATTTGTTTGCCTCATAGTAGGCCTTATTCTAGAAAATTTTGCTTAACGGGCTAACAACACCGTTTGCCCCTTGCTGTAAAACATGAGTGTAAATCTGCGTGGTTTTAACATCTGTATGACCTAACTGAGCTTGCACCGTTCTTATATCTGCTCCACTTTGTAATAAGTGTGTTGCAAAAGAATGACGAAAGGTATGAGGCGTCACAATCTTTGTAATATTGGTTTGCTTTAATGCCTTTTTAACCGCTTTCCTAACACATGTAGGATGGAAGTGATGACGCCGTATCTCGCCGGTTTCTAGATCACTACTTAATTTATAGGAAGGAAATAAGTATTGCCACGCGAGTGATTTGTTAGCTGACGGATATTTACGAGCTAAAGCGTTTGGCATCCATACGCCTGCGTATTGTTCGTTTTGTAAATCTAATCGCAAATATTCTTCAACTTGCATAATTTGATTTCTAAGTAAAGGGAGCAACTCAGTTGCAAGTGTAACGATACGATGCTTATTGCCTTTCCCGTTCCAAATTTGAATGCATTTATAATCAAAATCAATGTCTTTTACTCGCAGCTGCACAGCTTCCATTACTCGCAAGCCACTACCATACATTAACCCCACGATTAAGTAATATCGCTTAGATAGATGAACCATCAATTGTTTGACCTCATCAGGGGTCATCACAACAGGCAATTTGGGTTGTCGTTTACTTCGTGCAAAGTTCAAGTTTAACGAAAGTTCATTTTTGACAATATGTTTATATAAAAAAACTAACGCATTTAAAGCTGCACATTGTGTTTTAGCTGACATGTTACGTTTTAATACAATATGGTCTAAAAACGCTTCGACTTCTGAATCTCCCATTGAGCTTGGGTGGCGTTTGTTGTGAAAGTGAATAAAGTTTGGATCCAACTCAAATAAGCATTAATAGTTCTTAATGAATATTGTCGAGTGAGCATATAGTCCGCAATGTAATTTAAATACGCAGAGCGAGTTTTCATTTTCAATCCGCCGAATTTTAACTGTATATATGTACAGTTGTAGCTCAGTCGCTCGCATAGTCAAGAAAACGACCCAGTCGCTCGTTTTATACTGAGAGGAAAAACGAGCACTGATGAATTTTAATAACACTGGCAATTAGTTGACAAGTTTGCTAAAAATAAACCAATAAGAAAACGAGCTACGCTTTGGTAGAAATACGCGCGATTAGCTCGCTATAAAATGTTAGGCAACCATAATTCGAGCAGAGCAATGAACGACGAAAAGTATAGAAGGATGGAGCTTAGAAAGGCTAATGGAACACGAGAGGTAAAGCCAATCGTGTCGCCTTCATATCATCGCGGGCCAGAATACCTTATTGCTCATGCATGCTTTCCTTGTCGTAAAAGCTTCAAAATGCTGCTTTTAGAGAGCGACAAAGCTCATAAGTGTCCTGATTGTGAAGGTCTTGTCTATGAGATGGGGCGTAGCTTTACTGCACCCAAAAAGACAGACATTAAGCAGTGGAAAAAGGTGTATGGTCTATACGTCGAGGGGTTTAGGTTTTTTGGTAGTGGTTTTCACAATGCAGAAAAGTTACCTGAAAAACTAAGTGATCTTAAATACTTTCTCCAGAGAAATTCTGAACATCATTTACGAATTGCAAAGCCAAATTATAGTGTTGAGTTTGAGCGAAATAATGCCTAACAATCACATCAAGGCTCGCCGCTTTGCGGTTGGACCTCCACTGCGTTGTCTGTTTTGGTGTTTCACGCTACGCTACACCAAAATAAACAACTACGTTACGGCCCCTTATGTGGGGCGTTAGCAAGCAAGGAAAGCACCGTGCAATATTCACTAATCTTAGCACTCTTATGTAGCTTAATTACTTTCGATAGTTTTGCCTGCTCAATTGCTGGGTGGAGAGTTTTTACACCGAGTCCTGAAGTATGGAAGCCAGCTCAGCTTGAACCACCAGAAAATGGTTTTTTTTGGGAGTTAGTCCCTAAACCGAATGTTGATTTAAGTGGCTTAACTAGAGGTACAGGAAAAAGAGGTTCCTCTTGTTCTGATTTTGGTATTATTGAAATTAATGTTTCTCTTCCTGAAGTAAGCTCTTATCAAATTTCTGATTTTGGTGTTTACGTCAGAATTGTAGATGGAACGCAACCTGATCTAATATTCCCAGATACACCTATGACTGGCCGCATAGAAAATGGAGTTATGAAATTGGTGTTTCCTTGGTTGGAGCCTCAAAATGTGGAGCTAATACCTTTGAATTTAACACTAGATATATTTTTAGTTTCACACAGACTTAATGTAGGAAAATCAACGAGGCTTGTGGTTAAATAGCTTGCTAACAACACACCCTGAGGTGGACGACTAGTGAAATTTAGCTATTAATTGCAAATTTTAAAAGTGGTGAGCCTCTGCGTTTCAATGCTGCTAAATACGTCGATTCATCGTAGGGTGTATTCGTTTTCCAACACCTAAATACAATCCTTATCCATTTAAATGCCAGTGATCTAATAATGCTGTTATGCGGCTTACTCTTGGCTTTTTGTTGCTCATAATACGCTTTAGCCCAAAATGAATATCGAATAGAAAAGCCTGCCCATTCTACAAATGTTTGCCTTAAAAAAGTGGGGCAACTATAACGCCAATGCGTCCACATTTTTTGACCGCTGCGCTCAATAACAGGTGCTATACCCGCGTACTTTTGCAGTTCTGCAGCATCATTGTAACGCGCACGATTACTCCCAAAAGCAACAAGTAAACGTGGGCCGAGTTGTGGACCTGCGCCGGGTAAGCTATCAAATATCTTTTTATCCTGCTGGGCTTTATAAGCAGATTTTATTGCTTTATCGAGCTTTTCAATGCCCTTTAATAACACTTTAAATTGCGTGATAAGCACTTCAACGAGCATTTGATTAGGTACAATTACTCCTTCGTCCAGAGTTAATGGCATCGCATTTTTGATACTGTCTAGTCGTGCATTATTAACCGCGCAATAGTGTGAATTATGACTCTCAAAAAAGTCGAGTAAAGTCTGTTTTCTTGCTTTTTTAACCGCAGTGAGCGATGGCCATTTCTGAATGAAGTCGCAGAATATATACGTGTCCTTTTCTTTAAACCATTCAAGTGCTTGCGGGTAATAATTCTTTAATGTCGCCGTTATTTTATTGGATAAATCGACACTGTCTTGCACTAAACTTCGGCGATATTCAACAAGCTGAGACAGCGTTCGCATAGCTGCTGACTCGGGCTCAATGACAGAGAGCTTATCCATGTGTAACTTAAGAATTTCAACTTGCAAAAAGGCATCTGATGGGTCATTTTTTGCGCCACTGGGCGTAAAAGCCTGGCGATATTTAGCAACAGCACAAGGATTAACGGTGAATAAAGTAAGGTGGTCGTATTTAGCTAATGCATAAATAAGCGGGCCTTTTTTAAGTTCGCAAACAATCGCTATTTTCTGGTCTGGATAACGCTGTTTAATATCCATAGCCCATTTATGCAACGCTTCAGGTCTGTGTTTAACTACGGTGTAATGATATTTATTAGTGCTTGTTGGATGCTCACAAATATCATGTTTTTTATCGGCCCAATCAATGCCAATGAGTGCAGCAAAATTATCAACGTTATATGCTTTCATTTTATAGCGCCTACGGTTAAAGTTAAGGACGGAATGTGCTTAAATCTCGTTTCTCGCAGGTCTTATAGATAGTCTTGGTCGGCAATCCCTGAGTATGCGTTTTGAAATCGAGGTGCTCTGTTGGCTCGAACGTCTTGTTAAAAACATTGGATGTTTGTCATTCAATATTCGTAACCAACAGAAGCATATTCCACTTAATATAATAGTCAGTTACTTTTAAATTAAGTGGCTTGGTCGAACTATAAGGCATTCAAACGGACAATTTACAGTTGGCTTTTGTTCGTTCCTCACTTATTTTAGCCAACTACAAATAGCCGCTTAATGTGGCGTAGGTTACCTTTGAAGTTATGCGTAAGTTTTTAAATGTGAGCAAACAACGTCAAAAAGCATTGGAGCAACAATTCCCAAGGCTTATAGATTTAGCTCAAGTTAACGAAACGAAAGAGTATACTTACTTAGCAGTCTCTATTTTTGACCATTGGCTTAATCGTGATGAAGCAATGGAGTTATTAGGTGATCT
>NZ_LOFI01000023.1:169589-348307 GCF_001469195.1 Pseudoalteromonas sp. 10-33
TGCTGTATTCGTTGAGCTGAAATCGGTGTGTACTTGCTCAACATTGACGCCTTTTCTGATAGCGGCCATTTGTTTGATTTTGTTGCTACTGAGCTTATAACCAAGATGACGCATGTAACAACTTTGCACCGATAATAAGTTTTTAGTGGACTGTTGAACAATGTCCATTCGTTTGCGCATTAAGTCGCGAACAGCCCTGAGCTCACGGGGGTAAATATAGCCTTCAGGCAGAATGTTTAAACGTAGCATTTCAGCTAGCCAACGTGCATCACTATGGTCGTCAGCATGTTTTAAGCCTGAATATTGTTGAATTGCAGCAGGGTTCGCTAAGTGTAGTTTAAATTCTGCATCCATTAATGCATCAACTAACCAATACCAATTAAATGTTGATTCGACAACAAGCCCTGTTAACTTGTCTTTATACGGGGCTAAAAAAGATAAAATGACAGAGATGTCATTATTTAAACGCTTGCAGCTAAGCGTTTCACCGTGTTCATTAATGATAGCAATAACACAATTATTTGAATGCAAGTCAATTCCACCATATAGTTTCATACTAAGTTCCTCGAGGTACAGTTTATGTTTTGGTCAACACAACTGTATCGAAAAACTCGAGGAGCTTTCTATATGATTATCAAACCTTGACTTCACACATTAAGAATCTTCAATGTCTGCTCTCAGCACGTATGTGACTATCATATTTAGTTAAGGCTTATTTAGTTAAACAACCGTAATTTTTACGGTTGTTTCTAAACTATTTTTTACAGCTACATAGCGTAGCTGTGTGCGTAATCTACAATACGTGCATTTTGGCTTTTTAGGTATTCACGGCCCGCCTTTACACCAAGCTTATGATCTTTACGTAAATCATCGTTTGTGCTGCCTAACAATTTGCTGTGCAGTGTTTCGTCTGCAAAAATTTGTATAATTTCTACATCACTAGGCGGGTTTGCCATAAAGTTTAGCTCATCTAGGTAAGCTTGTTCATGCTGAATTAGGTAGTCGAGTGTTTTTGGGCAGTAACCGGCAGCTGTAGCAAGCGATCTAAGCTTTTGAACCCATGCAGATTGCGCTTGAAAATCAGCGTCTACCGTTCTTATAACCACAATCTTACGCGCGCCACGGTTATACGCTTCGCGTACTGGTAATGGTGCTGCTAGCCCTCCATCAAGAAAAAAATCTTCTTGGGCTTTGCTAATTTGCGTGGTTTCGTTAGCCGCTTGCGCATTTAACCAAGGTGTTAATTTAACACCTTGTTTGTATAAAAATGGTAAAGCACTTGACGCTTTTAATAGCTCGCGCCATTGATGCTCTTCACCCGTTGGCGATAAGTAATAGGCTTTTCTGTCGCGTGCATTTGTAGCAGTAATAAGTAACTCACGTTCACCTAATGATGTTTTAGCTGTTTTAAAGTCAATTGCTCTATTTACTTCTTTGGTTTTATCAAAGTACCAGTCTAAATCAACAATGTGTTTTCCCATTAAGCCACGACCTAGTTGAAAAAAACGTTTATTACGAGACAGCCCTCTAATCAGGCGTTTAGCGTAACCTTTTTGACGAGCTAAATAGCTTGTTAAGTTTTGTGAACCTGCCGATGTGCCAATAAATAAATCAAATGGGTCGTAGTTTTGTTCTAACCACGCATCAAGTACACCTGCGGTGAAAATCCCTCGCTGCCCGCCACCTTCAGCAATTAACGCAACCTTAGGCTGTGCTATTTTAGTTACTGAAGAAGCTGTTGCGCTGTTTAGAGAGTTCACGGTGTACCCGCCTTTAATTAAATAATGTTTGTTTCAATAAATACATTTTATAGAATTAAAGTAATGCCTTAAAATTGATTGTTTAAATCAGTTTAATTGATAAAACAGAACGATGAACCACTTATTAATACACTTAACTAATAGTTACTAGTGCGTTTTGTTTTATTTTAAATGTTTAGGCATCACATCAATTAATTTAAATTGTAAATTACTGATTGATGCCCCTACTTTAACAAGCCTTAGGTGTACGCTTGCTTAACTAAAATAAAAATGAGTATTCACGCGTGTATTAAATAGCTAAGTAACCTATTTTACTTAGCTATAAAGAGTTAAGCCGTTTGTGTATTAGCTTGGCGCTCTAACTTATAGTTTTCTGAGTTTAAGCCTTTTTTCCAATAACCTGATGACACGATATTAGTACGCGGTACAGCAAGCTTACTAGTTAATAGCGTTTTCAGCTCACGTACTAATCCTGCCTCGAGTGCCATAAATATAATAGGTGGCTGTTCATGTTGCTGTAGTGTGCTTAAGGCATTAGCCATCTCAATCTCTGGCGTTGTAGTTATTAACCAATTGACCTGGCGCGTTGAATCTAAACTGATTATATCCGCTTTAGTCGGGGCATGAATAAACGCGTCAATTTTGGCGTTTATTGGCAATTGCTTAATGTAGCCTTTTATAGCGTTTACTGAGGTCAAATCGCCCATCAATATATAATGACGGTGGGTGAAATTATCTAGCTTTTTAGGACCGGGGCCTGCAATAGCCAGTTCATCACCTGCTTTAGCGACTTTAGCCCAGTTAGTTGCAGGGCCTTGGTGCATATTAATAACAAAATCGAGCGTAATTGCACCATTGCTTTTATTTACATTTTGTATTGTATACGAACGCATACACGCCGTTTTTAAATTGAAGTCGGCCACACCGTTTTTTGGAATAAGCACTTTTACATAACTGCCAATGTGATCGGAAGTTAAATCTGTAAACTCTTCAGAGCCTAAAACTATACGTTGTAAATGTGGGGTTAGTTGCTTTGTGCTTAATACTGTTGCTTTGCGTACTTTTTTTGCCATATAAATTAACCTCATTGATTAAAAATCACTGCTTTATAAAGCAGACATTGCACAACGCCCCATTGGTTGATAAAATCAACTATATAGATTTAATTGACTTTGTCAACCATTTGGACTGTATTATGAACACCTCTTTAGCCAATACGCTATTTATGTTAATGCAAAACTACCGAGTAACCATACGCGAAGCCATTAATGCCAGCGAGCTCGGTTTAAATGCAATGCATGTGCGTTGCTTGCATATTATTGCAAGTACCTCGCAGTGCACAGCAAACGACATTGTAAATAAAACCCAACGAGATAAGGCTCAAATAGCGCGGCTTGTAAAAGAACTTATAGCTTTAAAGCTTATAAATAAGTGTGCCAGCGAACACGATAAGCGCTGTTTTATTTTAACGTTTACAGATCAGGGTGCCGTGCTTTTTGAAAAATTACTGGCCGCTGAAAAACATGTAAACGATCAAATGTGTAAAACGTTAAACCCAAAGCAAATCAATGACTTTTTAAACACGGCTCAGCAAATGATCAAAAATATGCAATGATCTTTACTTCATTACTTGGCATAAGTTAAACAAAACACATATACTGTACACTTATACAGTATATGTGTTTTGGTTGTTTATTTATGTTTGTTATTCCTATTTATATAGAAGCAGGTATTTGCGGGTTTGAATCTCCTGCAGCACAATACACTGAGCTTGGCGTTTCCCTTGATGAGCTATTAATAAAGCACCCTGATGCCACATTTATTGGTATTGCGTCGGGTAGCTCTATGCAAGAAGTAGGTATTTTTGAGGGTGATTTACTCGTAGTAGACCGAGCAGAGCACGCTAAAGATGGCGATGTAATTGTGGCTAATCTAAATGGCTTATTTGTGTGTAAGCTACTTGATAAAACAAACGCTCGATTGCTATCGGCTTCGCCTTTATATCAACCCGTTAATATTACGCCTAGCGATGAGTTTCAGCTTGAAGGCGTAGTCAGTTTGTCAATTCGGATGCATCGCCAAAGCCCTGAGTTACTTTCATGTATGCCTTAGTCGATGCCGTGGCGTTTTATGCCAGCGCCGAGAAAGTATTTGATCCCGCCATTCGTTCAAAACCAGTGGTTGTGCTCACTAATAACGACGGCTGCGTATGTGCGGTATGCCCTATTGCGCGACGTTTAAATATTCCTAAATTTGGCCCTTATTTTAAAGTTAAGCAGTTACTAGAACAAAACAATGTGGTTGTACGCTCTAGTAACTATGAACTATACGCTAATTTAAGCGACCGAATGATGAGTGTGATTGGCCGCTTTTGTGATACCCAGCATATTTACAGTATTGATGAATCGTTTTTGCACTTTAGCGGCTATGAAAACGTTGTAAAAGATTGGCATACTTACGGGCACCTTATTAGACGAACCGTATGGCGAGAAACAAAGCTCCCCGTGGGCGTTGGTTTTGGGCCAACGCCTACACTTGCAAAAGCAGCAAATCATGCAGCTAAAAAATTAACAGGCTTTGACGGTGTTGCTGTCATAAATGACGAAGCAAGCCGGCGAGCTATTTTACAGCGCATGGACTGCCAAGATGTATGGGGAATTGGCAAGCGCTTAGCTAAAAAGCTAAAAATAATGAACATAAATACCGCATGGCAGCTTGCCCAACAAAATCCAAAAACTATGCGCCGCGCTTTTAGTGTGGTGGTAGAGCGCACAGTAAGCGAGCTTAATGGCTTAGTATGTTTAAACTGGGATGATGTACGCCAAGATAAACGCGAAATTTACTCAACTCGCAGCTTTGGAGAGCGTATTTATGAACCAACCGCTCTTAAAACCGCTTTAATTAACCATGTTACTATTGTGGGCAAAAAACTAAGATCGCAAAAGTCGCTTGCAAAGCAATTATATATTTTTGCATCGAGTTCATCCCATGAAGACGTATTTTATAAAAAGTCTTATATGTATCAGTTTAGCATGCCAACAAACGATACCTGCGTTATGGCCAATGCGGTATCTGAGGTGTTTGAAAAAATTTACCAACCTGGCGTGCGGTTTTATAAGTGTGGTGTAGGTGCACTAGAACTCACCGCTGAGCAATTTCAGCAAAGTGACTTATTTGCACCACAACAAGATAACCCAAAGTTAATGGGCTGTTTAGATGCTATTAATACCCGATACGGCAAGGGTATGTTGGGCTTAGCAAGTAGTAAATTAAACGATCGCTGGCATATGAACAGAGATTTTTTATCGCCTCAGTACACAACCCGCTGGCGCGATATACCAAAAATAAAATGTGATTAGAAAATAGTTAATACGTATATTACTGGGTAACTTTTTTAAATTTGCACTCAACACTTGCTGAACTTAATGTGTAAATAAGCATGTCATTAGGTAAAAAACGAATACTTTGTCTAATTTTTTTTTCATTTACAGGATCATCACAGCGACTCATGCGCAAACCATTATCAAGGCCATCACTTTTATATTTTAACGAGCTAGTAATAAAACAAAAGTTAGGCTTTTTTACAGTTTGAGTACCGTTATGCAGTGAGCCAAACACAATTTGTTCACCCAGCTTAAATCCCTCACTTGGGTCACTTGCATTAATTAAACTCAAGTCACTATTTACGCATAGCCCAGAATTAGCAGAAACCACTTTATATGTACCAAGCTTTGATTTTAAAAGTGGAATAAAGCGTGCTTTATTACTTGGCTCAGCGACTACATGGCCGCTTACAAAAGCAAATGTAAATAAAGCCAATCTGATGTGTTTCATGAAGTAAACGAATCCTTATGCGTTAATCTCTTTGAGTTTATATACTAAGTGGCTTAATTTTATTACATAACTAAATATAACAGTAATTTACAATTAAAAAGGCAAAACCATATAAAAAGGTAACACACTAAAAGTGCGGCATATAATTGTTAAGCACAATTTGGGATACGTTATAGAACAATAAAACGATTTAAAATAATGCGCTAAATTAAGCGCACTATTATGAGATTTACTGCCAATACTTTGCAAATAATTGTGGATAGGCTTGTTTTAAAAATTTTGCTTTGTCTTTAAAGCGTTTGCCTGCGGGTTGATCACCTGATGGCACGAAGGGAAGTTCATCTTCGTTGCGCTCTTCATATAATAAGCCGGCGATAAGGTCGTACTCGTCAATGTATGGGTAAGGCTGTTCATTTAAGTGATAAACAGGTGTACATAATGCAATGGAGTCGGCATTAACAAGTGCATTATCAAACACGGCTTTACCGCGTGAAATAAGCCAACATCTAAACTCACTAAAGCCGTATTCATCGTTACAGCCTGCCATAACAAATGCCGCGCCAAATAAATCCCAGGTAAAACACTTGCGCATGTTAATACCAAAAAATTTGTCAAAGGCAATAAGCTGCTCGTCAGTTAAATCACCTAGTTTAGCTTTTAAATTCTCGCTGACACTTTCTGGGTCTAGACCTAAATCGGGTGTAGTTACTAATTCCCAAAAAGCCTGCTCTGGTAACGCTGCCATTATAAAATCTCTTTTACTCGGCCCACTTGGCCATCTTCTAATCTCACTTTTATACCATGCGGGTGGTTTGGCGATTTAGTTAATAAACGCTCAACTACGCCTTCGGTTAATGTACCGCTGCGTTGGTCTTCTTTTAAAACGATATTAACTACAGTACCTGGTGATATTTGTGAACGAGAAGGAACAGCCATAATTTAAACCCTAAATATAATTTTCTTAATTATACCGCCCAACAGCAGGCAAACCAACAAAACCCATTTTAATTAGCAAAAAACACAATATGTGACGGTTTTATCGGCAACTTAATACTCGCAAGTTGCGAAAGTATTATAGATTTAAGGTGTTCAATCTCAGAGTCAGCGTTATTAAGCACTATGGTGTCTTCAAAATAGCAGTTAACTTTTAAGGTGTTGGCTTCGTTATTTAAATCAACGGTGTGAGTAAGGTATGAAAAACCGGCCACTGAGTCTTTAATGGACTCACACGCTTTAGTCAACGCAGCGCGTATTTGTTTGTCTCGTTGTTTTTGTGTTTTAGTCATGAGGATAAATTATTTACTTTTTTCTACTTGTTGTTTTTTAAATTCTTCGTAATTTGAGTCTTGCTCTTTAAGGCACTCATAATATTCCTTATCTGCTTTGTAATTGCACTCGTTAAGGCGAGCTGACTGCAATTGTTCAAAACGTGCATCGGAACTACACCCGGCTAAAATAGGTAATCCGATTATAAAAACAGCCGCGGTTTTTAGTTTATTGATAACCATTGAATTTCCTTACACAATTGCGTTTAAAAAGACGTTAATTTATGACGATTATATTGTATATTAGCGCCATAAAAATCTTCGTATTTACAGGACCACTTATTATGATGTCGCAGTTACAAGCTTTGTTTCAGCGTATAGACAAAAGCAAGATATTTCAATCATTTGTTATAGCTGTCATTATTGTTTCTGCCCTAACCGTAGGCGCTCATACCTATAGTCTTCATCCTACGGTTGAGCTTGCACTTAACTGGATGGATATTGGCATAACCGCATTCTTTTTAATTGAGCTGATTATTCGCTTTGTTGCAAGCAAAGGCATAAAAGACTTCTTTTCGAAGGGCTGGAATATATTCGACACCATTATTGTATTGGGTAGTTTATACCCCGCTGCGGGCTCTACAATGCTAATAGCGCGTTTACTACGTATATTTAGAGTACTCAGGTTAGTGTCGATGATCCCTGAGCTTCGATTACTAGTAAACTCGTTACTTAAAGCAATCCCACAAATGGGCTACATTGCACTGCTTATGTTTGTAATTTTTTACATCTACGCAGCGATGGGCAGCATGATGTTTGCCGACATTAACCCTGTGCTTTGGCAAGATGTGTCTATTTCAATGCTAACACTATTTAGAATAGCGACCTTTGAAGATTGGACCGACATAATGTACGAAACAATGGCGGTGTACGAGCTAAGCTGGATTTACTACCTGACCTTTATATTTTTAACCGCCTTTGTATTTTTAAACATGATGGTTGGCGCTATTTTAGAGGTAATGGGTGAAGAACACCGAAATGCACGAGAAGAGCAAGCTGATAACGACTCGCTTCCTGCAACACAAGGACAAGTTAACGAATTACAAGCACAAATAGCAGAGTTAAAAACATTACTAAGTAAAAAATAATAGTGTAAGCCCCACAAAATATGTTTGTGGGGCTTAAAACTAAATTAACCTGTTATTCATCTGATGTGTTTTCTATTGTTTCAAACGATATCACGTCGTCCACTTCCATTTTAAACGCGTCTAAAAACGCATTTTTTAATACTGATACCACTGCCTGAAACGTTGATATGTCGGTATTGTTTAATGTTCCGTCGATCGGTATACGTGCCGCAACTAACTCTGAGTCAGAGTTCTCTAGTAAAGCACTGACAGCATCAATACTGCCTTCAAAAATAGCAGTGAACAATCCGTCATCGTCTTCTTCTATATCTTCACGCCACGAAAAAACACTCAAGTTATAAACACCGGCCTTTGCATAGCCGTTTAGAACATTGTCTTTTGCAGCAAGCTCCATTGCTCCATCTATTCCGCCCGCTTCAATATCAAACGGGGTATACACTTTAAAAACTGTTTCTAGGTGTTTAACAGAAAAGCGCTGGACCTCTACATTAAAGTCAAAGTTTGCTTTTTCACTAAATGGATCTAATTTACCCGTTAAAGAAAGTGCAGCTTCGCCCATTAAATCCCCCTCAACGTTTAAAGAAGTTACTAACGTTTTAGTTAGGTTTTGGGCATTGGTAATGTTTTTAATATCAGCATTAATATTTGAAATATAAGTAGGTTTATCACCCTCGCGGGTGGCATTAACTAATGAAACCTTACCGTTATCAATAATTAATGTATCAATTGAAAAAGGGACTAAATTATTAGCAAGACCAATCCACGCTGTTTCGTTTTTAACTTGTTTGTTTTGCTCCATTTTATTAGGGGCTTTGTCGTAAACAACAATTTCAGGATGGATAAATTGCATGTTAGTTACTAAATTCCCTTTTAAAAGCGCAGACCAAGAAAGTGAAAAATTGAGGGTTGCAACACTAAGTAGCGGTTTAGGGGTTAAATTATCCTCTTTTGCATAAATTTTTATGCCGTCAATTGCATACGCACCGCGGTATAAATATAAATCTACGTCACCTACGTGGCCTGTAATTCCCTGCGTGTGTTTAATTTGTTGGTTAACATAATATTGAATAGCATGGGGCGCAGCAATGCGCAATAGTAATAAAAGCACAATGATTAAAACAAAAGTAGTAAACCATTTAGCTTGAGTAACCTTTGAAATTAACGCCATATAACCATCCTTATTTGTGTAATTATTCGCATGACGATGTGTAAAAACCACACAAAAATAAGCACAACTAAGCTGTTAAGTACTTAAATTACTAGGTGCACGCAAAATACTATTTTAACTTTGCAATGGCTATGCCACACAGACGGTTATTTAAAGGTCACAAAAAAGTGTGAAAGGAAGGAATAAAAACTAAAAAGGGTTAGCGCTATACTAACCCTATAAAATAAATAAATTAAAAAACTGAAATTACTCAGCGTCTACAATGATACGAAGCATACGACGAAGGGGTTCTGCTGCGCCCCATAGAAGCTGATCGCCCACGGTGAAGGCACTAATATATTTAGGCCCCATTGTAAGCTTACGAATACGCCCAACAGGGATGCTTAATGTGCCCGTTACTTTAACCGGTGTTAAATCGGTGGATGTAATGTCACGCTCGTTAGGAATAACTTTAACCCACTCGTTGTGCGAAGCTAATATTTCTTCTATTTTTTCAACGCTAATGTCTTCGCGTAATTTAATGGTCATTGCTTGGCTATGACAACGCATAGCACCAATGCGAACACATAAACCATCAATAGGGACAGGCTGATGAGTAGAACCTAAAATTTTGTTAGCTTCTACTTGTGCCTTCCACTCTTCTTTAGACTGACCACTTGGCATTGGCACATCAATCCATGGGATCAAGCTACCGGCTAATGGCACGCCAAATTGATCTTGTGGTAAGTCACTTGAAGCCATTTTTTCACTAACTATTTTATCAATTTCTAAAATAGCTGAACTTGGGTTATCTAATTGCTCGGCAACACTTGAATGAATAGCACCCATTTGTGCAATTAGTTCTTTCATATTGCGTGCACCCGCACCCGAGGCTGCTTGGTAAGTCATTGGGCTGACCCATTCAATAAGGTCTTGCTCAAACAACCCACCTAAAGCAAGTAGCATTAACGATACCGTACAGTTACCGCCAACAAAGGTTTTAACGCCTTGCGCTAAACCTTGAGTAATTACATCTTTATTTACAGGGTCGAGTACAATAATACTATCGTCGCTCATACGAAGTGCAGAAGCTGCATCTATCCAGTAACCATTCCAGCCCGACTCACGAAGTTTTGGGTAAACCGCTTTGGTATAATCGCCCCCTTGACAGGTAACTATAATGTCCATTTTTGCAAGTTCAGATACATCACTTGCATCAAGTAGCGGTTTTGCGTCACCGGCTAAATCAGGACCGAGTTGACCGGCTTGTGAGGTGGTAAAAAAAGTGGTGTCTATGTTGGCAAAATCATTTTGCTTTTTCATACGCTCTAATAACACAGAGCCAACCATGCCACGCCAACCGACTAAACCTACTTTTTTCATTGTTTTTCCCACTGTTTTGTTCATAAAAAATGCCTTAATACATTAAAAATTAAATTCATTGCGTGAGATCTAATTTTCAAGTTAACAAACTAACACTGCTAGACGGCTAAAACTAGTGAATAAAATAGAACTTAAATATTTTTCATGCATAAATAAGGTATAAAAAAGCCCTGTATAAAATACAGGGCTAATAAGAACATAAATAAACTATGTTTGAATCAATAAAGCTAAAAGTTAAAATTCGTAACTGTAGCTTAAGCTAAATTCGGTGCCCGTTTCTTGACCCCAAAGTGTTAACCCTTCTTGCTCTATTTGCTTTTCTTGGCCTAAGATATTCTTCACTTTAAAATTAACTTTAGAGTTAAAGTTAGGAAAGTAAGAATAAACTAAATCAAGAGAATGGAACGACTTTTCTTCAGCATCTTCATTTCCACGCGTACCGGGTACGATAATTCGTGGGCCAAAAACGTTATAAATAACTGATGTTGAATGAAAACCATCATCTGAGTCGTAACCCATTTGTAAGTTAGCAACCCATTCAGAGTGGCCTACCAAACGGCGTTTATTATTAGTAACAATGTTTGATACAGTATCAGCCTCTAGCGCTTCTTTAAGCTGAGCTTCAAATAACGAATCGACATTATCTGAGTCATTGATACCTAAATTGACGCTCGAATCAGATAGCGTTACGTTGCCCGACAAAAATGCAGACGACCAATCTTTATTAATAAAACCAAAGTCTGTTAAAAAGTCGACCTCAATACCAGATAGCTTGCCCGATTGCGCATTCGCCGTAAGTAACTGCGGTGACGCACCACCAACACCTGCAAGCTCAACCATTTCAATTGGGTTTTCTATATCTTTATAGAATAAGGCAATCGATAGGTTGTTACCCGTTGGCATATACCATTCAAACCTAAAATCAACATTCGTCAATTCAGAGCTTTGTAAGCTAGGCGAACCACGAACCAAAAATTCAGTTAGCGGATCAACAAAGAACGAGGTACTTACATCACGCAAATCAGGACGAATTGTAGTTTCACTAACATTTAAACGAAACTGCATTTCCTCATCCATGATGTACGTAACAGCAAGCGATGGAAAAAAATTATTTTCGTTTATCGCAACGTCTTGAATTTCTTCAAGGGTGTTTTCAAATAAGTTGCTATGCGCCTGATACCCTACCGATACTTGTTTGAAATCTTCCCAGCGAACACCGCCAGTAATACGCCATGTATTTTCAAAAAAGTAGTCAGCCATAAAGTAATAAGCATCTAACTTATGCGCTGCACTGTATTTGTCGCCGTCAGTTGTACCATCATCAAAAATACCAGCGCCTGTGCTACTTGTATAAAAGGCGTCGTTTGATGTGTTTGCATCGGCAAAAATATCGCTAATGTTATTACCAAACGTAAACTCATCGCTTATACCGCGGTGCGTTATGCCAAATTTAACATTGCTTGCATCTCGCGTTTTTTCTGAAAAATCTCCACCAATTTTAAGTTCAAGCTCGTAACCATCGCCATAAAAAGGTAACCCCATATTCCAACCAAACGTTTCTACGTCATCGTGAAGTACTTGGTATTCACGCGTAATATTGGTTGCAGCCACATCTTGAAGTTGCTCAGACTCAAATACGCCGTTATTAAAGTTTTGTTGAAAAACGACATCTAAGCCGCCAGGTGCGTTTCGATTTGCGCGACTTAAACCACCATACCAATCAAAAAATAAGTTATTTAAATCTGGAAAATTATGCGTACCTTTTAGCTGAGAAGAAAACATTTCACGCTCTTCATAGCTGATATCAACACGACGAAGTTCAGTCTCACCTTCTTCGGTTTCGTTGGCGTCGTAGTAGCTACGGTTACGAACACGATCGCTCATATCATGCAAAGCTATATTGGTTAACTCAAACTTATGGTTTGAATTAAGTTCGTACCCTAAATTTAATGTACCGCTCCAACGAACATTTTGTTCTGTAGAGGTACCATCGTAGTATTGTGCAAAACATTTGTTCTCACATCCCAAACTACCTAAGCTCGAACCACTTTGTTCTTGAACTACTTCCCACTCGTTGTCATAGGACACAGCACCAAGCACACCAAACGTACCTATTTCGCTTTCAAATCTATCACCCACGGCAACAGAAAAGCTCATAGCTGGGTCAACATCTTCCTTGCTAATACCCACATTCCAATCAAGCGATTGAATCAGGTTTTTACGCTCATCTAGCGTAGAGTTAATATTACCCTCAAGGCCTACGTCGCTGGTAAGTGCATCAGTAAAAACACCTGATAAAGCTCGCGTACCATCATCGCGCCCCATCCAGTCATCATCACCGCCTTCGTAAAAGTAACCCGTGTCACTATTTGATGTATTGTACGCAGTACCTACTTGTACTTTAAATAAAAAGTCAGAAGGAATTGATTTAGTACGAATATTAACATTACCACCACCAAAGTGCGCTGGCATGTCGGGTGAAAAAGATTTTTGTACACTTAAGCTTTCGATTATTTCAGATGGAAATAAATCGAGTGGTACAACAGAGCGGGTAGGATCGGGACTTGGTACATACATACTATTTAATTGTGTACTTGAGTAACGCTCACCTAAACCACGCACATATATAAATTTACCATCAACTAAGGTTAAGCCTGTAACACGGCGAAGAGCCGATGCTGCATCACCATCGCCGGTGCGTGAAATTTGGTCGGCACCCATAATATCAGCAACAAACGCCTGATTTTGGCGTTCTTGCAGTACTGCACCTGCGCTCCCTTTGAGTCGTTGCCCTACTGCAACCACTTCTTCTATTTCTTGCTCTTGAATGTCGGCTTCTGCAGCAGCGGCTGCATTTACCGACCAACCAAATAGTGCAGCCAAAACGGCGCAATTTAATGTTGATAAGGCAAGTTTAGAGGGTTTATAAGAATTCATTTTTATACTCCGAAACAAAACAAGACATTAGCCGGGCTTTCGCCCGGCCTAAAGCGTTTAAGGTTAAAGACCTACTTTTACCCAACCCGCTGTCCAGTCTGTTTGTGCATCCATTGCACCAATGTAATCTACTTTATCAAAGTAACTATCTAAGCTAGACGAATCAAAACCAGCACCCAGTAACAATGACTCACTTGAAGGCATGTAACCGTTACTCGCTAGTGCAAGACTTGCAGCAGCTTGTACTGAGTTACCAGCTTGACCTAAGAACCAAGACTCAACATTGCCATCACCAATTACTTGAGTACCAAAGTTGTTTGCTGTTTCACACGCAACCACTGAGTGAGTGATAGTAAGTGAACCGTCTTCGGCACGTGGTGCTGAGTCTGAACCTACACGCAAACAGTTTGCGTAATCTGCACCACCGATTACCACTACGTTTTTAAGTATGCCGGCAGTACCTGCACGTAAGCGAATACCGTTTACGCCTGCGTCACCAATAATGGTTACATTAGAAATAGTAGGCATAGTAAGTGGTGATGCATCTGAATCAAATTCAGAGTTATCAGCTTCAATCGCGTTATCGCCCTCAGAGCCTGATTGCTTAATAAGTACGTATTGCGCTTTACCCGTCCAACCAAATGACCAATCTAGAGAATCGTCACCAATATTTGTAAGCACTAAGTGACTGATGTTTGCAGTACCACCGAAAAACTCTACGCCGTCGTCTAGGTTTTCATGAACGTGGATGTAATCTAGCTCTGTTTGGCTACCTACACCAGCAAGTGATATACCGTTAAGCTCATCACCGTTACCTAGCGTTTTGCCCGCTTGTTTTACAGCAACATACTTTAACGTACCTGAGTTATCTTCTGGGTCATTACCACCAAATTGGCCAGCATCACCTTCCGCAGATACACCACAGTTTGCCAGTTCATCCGCGGTTGCTTCACCTTCTTGGTCGCCACAAGAGTTGGCCGGTGCATTACCTAATAATACTAAGCCACCCCATTGACCAATTGTTGTTTCGCCACCCGTCACATCTTGAATAGACGTCATGGTAATTGGCTGCGTTGCTGTGCCTACCGCCTCAATTTTAGAACCACGACGAACAACTAAGAAATCATCACCCGATTCACCAATTAATGTTGTACCAAACTGAACATACAATGTTGTGTTATCTGCGCGGTCATTACCCACAGCTGTACGTCCCTTTAATATCCAATGCGCATCATTTGTTAGTGTTACATCAGCGGTGAATACCACATCAGAATTTAACTGATAAACAGGCTTATCGGTAATAGCAGGGAAACTTGCAGAGACATCTGTTGCAAGGCCTTGTTCTAATGCGTTTTGGATATCAGTTGGAAAGCTAGGCTTAATAGCAACGGTCCACCCTTCCATCCAGTTGTTATCGCCATCAAACGCACCAATGTAATCGGTTTTAGTGAAGAACGAATCAAGGTCAGAGGTATCAACGCCTGCGCCTAGTAAAGGTGAACTAGACTTAGGTGTAAATCCATCTGTTGCTAAGCTCAGGGTTGCAGCGGTGAGTGTTTGGTTGCCAGTTTGGCCTTCAAACCACGATTGAACGTTGCCACCAGCAATCGCTTCGCTACCGAAGTTATTGTCTTCATTACAGGCTACTACTGAGTTCTCAATAGAAAGCTCACCCGACTCTGCATTAGCTACCGAGTCAGAACCTACACGTAAACAGTTTGAATACCCATCTGGGCCTGTAATAACAACATTGCGAAGCACACCCGCTGTACCTGCACGTAAACGAACACCGTTAGTACCATCTGCACCTACAATAGTGACGTTAGAAATAAGTGGCTTAGTCAATGGCGTTGCATTTGAATCAAACTCAGAGTTATCGGCTTCAATGGCGTTATCGCCCTCAACAGCACTTTGTTGAATGTAGATGTTTTGTGCACGACCTGTCCAACCAAACGACCAGTCAAATGCATCATCACCAATATCAGTTAGGACAATGTTACGTACATTGACGCTACCACCAAAAAACTCAACACCGTCATCTAGATTTTGATGAACTTGAATATATTCAACTTTAGTTTGTGAACCCACGCCTGCAAACGAAATACCGTTTAGTTCATCGCCATTACCCAGTGTTTTACCAGCATGTTTTACAACAATGTAACGAAGAACACCTGAGTTATCATCGCTGATATCACCACCAAACTGACCGGCATCACCTTCTGCCGATACACCACAGTTAGCGAGCTCTTCTGGTGTTGTCTCACCTTGTTGGTCGCCACAAGAGTTAGCAGGAGCATTACCAAGTAACACTAAACCACCCCATTGGCCAATATTTGTTTCGCCACCCGTTACATCTTGAATAGATGTCATAGTAATAGGCGCTGTTGCATTACCATTTGCGTTAATTTGCGAACCACGACGCACAACTAAAAAGTCATCACCGGTTTCACCAATTAGCGTAGTACCCGCTTGAACGTAAAGCGTTGTTTGATCTGCACGATCGTTACCTACCGCAGTTCGACCATTTAAAATCCAATGAGCATCGTTTGTAAGCGTTACATCGGCTGTAAATGTAGTATCTTCAGTTAAGCGGTAAACAGGCTTATCGGTAATTTGTGGAAATTCACTTGATACATTAGTCGCTAAACCTTGATCCAACGCATTTGAAATATCTGTTGGAAAGCCACCATTAATACCTACAGTCCATCCTTCCATCCAATTGGTTGTGCCATTAAATGCACCAATTTGTCCATTGGCAATAAGCGGTGAACCTGGAAGTGGTGTGTAACCATTATCGTCAAGCATTAAGTCTGCTGGAGTCAGTGTTTGATTGCCATCTTGCGCCTCAAACCACGATTTAACATCGCCGCCATTAATCGCTTCGCTGCCAAAGTTGTTAGCCGTTGTTTGACATGCAACAATTGAATTAGTAATAGTCAGTGTGCCGTCTTCTGCGCGAGGTACAGAGTCAGAGCCTACACGTAAACAATTTTCGTAAGTAGCGGGACCAGTTACGAATACATTGCTTAATGCGCCTGCAGTTCCTGCACGCAAGCGAATACCATTATTACCTTCTGCACCTACAATTGTTACATTAGATACTGTGGGCATAGTTAATGGTGTAGCGTTTGAATCAAACTCAGAGTTGTCAGCTTCAATTGCGTTATCACCCACGTTTGCAGCTTGCTGAATGTATACGTTTGTTGCAGAGCCTGTCCAACCGAACGACCAATCAAGTGAATCATCACCAATACTGGTTAATACAACATTACTTACATTAACTGTACCACCGAAAAACTCGATACCGTCATCAAGGTTTTCGTGAACTTGAATGTAATCAACCGTTGTAGCTGAACCCACACCAGCAAACGAAATACCGTTTAGCTCATCACCGTTACCTAATGTTTTACCCGCTTGCTTAACGATTAAATACTTTAATGTACCCGAATCATCGTCTGCAACATCGCCACCAAACTGACCTGCATCGCCTTCTGCAGAGACACCACAGTTAGCAAGTTCATCCGCAGTTGCTTCACCTTCTTGGTCGCCACATGAATTGGCGGGTGCGTTACCTAATAATACTAAACCACCCCATTGGCCAATGGCTGTTTCACCACCCGTTACATCTTGAATTGAGGTCATTGTAATTGGCTGGCTTACTGTACCAACCGACTCAAGTTGTGAACCACGACGAACAACTAAAAAGTCATCCCCTGACTCACCAATAATTGTTGTACCTTGCTGAATGTATAGCTTTGCGTTATCTGCACGGTCATTACCTATCGCTGTACGACCATTTAAAATCCAATGTGCGTCGTTTGTAAGAGTTGCATCAATCGTAAACGTTGTATCTGCAGTTAAGCGGTATACTGGCTTGTCTGTAATTGCCGGAAATTCGCTAGAAACATCAGTAGCTAAACCTTGAACAAGTGCATTATCAATACTCGCTGGAAAACCAGTTGTGCCGTTTTGTGAATCATCACGAGATGACGTTTCACCGCCTGTGTCTGTGCCGCCACCAACAACATTTGTTATTGTATCGCCTTCATTAATTGTTGTGTCGCCTTCAGATACTACTAAGTCACCACCACAACCCGCTAAAGATACTGCAGTTGCAATCAAACTAACTTTGAATAAGTCAGATAATTTCATTGTTCACTCCGTTAAAGTATTTAATTATTTTGTTAGCGCTTTATAAAAACTCAAGTCACCTTAAAGCACTGAGTAATGCGTTAAGGTCACTTGAGTTATCAGCAGGGCTTACCTTACGGGAGCTATATGACACTGGAGTTACACTTTAATAAACATAACATGACAAAACCATATTGTTAAAATTCAATAACTTAACCAGTAAGGCAATAAAAAAGCCGACTCAATAATTATTGAGTCGGCTTGCGTAGTGCGATTATGAAATTGATATTACAAGCACCAACGAAGTGGTGACTTGTAGGTTTAAAATTTAAAGTAGTGCGGTTCTTAACGTTTCAGCATGTACTTTTTCACGTTTAACATACTTAATCCACTGCTTTGCCAAACGCTGTGATTTTTTGTGTTTTTCAGCTTGTTCAAACGCTAAAATAGACGCATCGAAATTTTGCAAATTGTACTGCGCCATACCCAGTGCAACAAATGCATTTGACTCAAAATCAAGTCCCCCTTTATCAAGCGCTTTACGTGCTGAATCGGCAGCATCTTCATAGTGCTCTGTATTAACATACACCTCAGCTAAACGCTGATCGTATTGCCCATGATCTGATAAATCGGCGGCTTTGACAAAATACTCTATCGACTTTTCATCTTCTTTTGCTTGGATCATCGCCTCGGCTACAAACGCATAGTTTTTAGCTGATTTCTCGGCAATGCCTTTATCAATTGCTTTACTCATTACTTGTGCCGCTTTATATGCAAGCCCATTGTATAAATAAACTTGTGCAAGTTGACGTAAATCAGCTCTAGAAGTTAAAAAGCCTTGTTGGTATGCTGCCTCGATGATGGCTAATTGTTTTTTCTCTTGCCCTGTTTCACCATACATACCCGAAAGCTGTACCCAGTATTCTGGTTTATCATAAAGCTTAACCATGCGTTCAAGCACTTCAACCACTTTGTTAGTTTGATTTAGTGAATAAAACATAGCGCGCTGTAATACAAGCCAGTTTTCTTTTGGCGTTTTGCCTTCGTCATCACTTAATGAGATAACTTTCGTAATATAGCTAAGCCCTTGCTTATAGTCTTTTAATTGATAATACGTTTGGGCGCGAAGTAAGTAATACCCTTCCTGGATTGGCTGAGTATTAATTTCATCCCAACTATCTAAAAACGTAATGACCTTGTCGTAATCACTGTTTGCCATAGCCAATTGCGCCAAGCTAAAAGTTGTACTTAAACGTAATGTTTCAGGGATACCCTCTTCTGCTACTACTTTTTCGAAAGAAGCAATCGCTTTTGGTAAGTCGTTCTGATTGTAGTAAATAAACCCATAAAAATTATGCATCATAGCTATTTCGTACGAGTTCATACTTGAAGAACGTTCATTAATGCTATCTAGCGCTTCAAGTCCAGCTTTAACATCTCCGTCGTCTGCCAGTTTTTGTGCACGCGCTAATTGGCTGTACACTTTTTCACGTAGTGCAGGTACGCGTTTTGTTTTTTGCTGCTGCGCCGCTTGCGCACTTGTAATAGATACGCCAGGTAACAACGTTAGAGCACTCGGTGTAACAATACTCATACCTATCGCAGTGGTACAAAGTAGTGTTACTTTTAAAAAATGAGCTGTAGTTAGTAATTTCATAATCGCCTCACAGACTTTAAAAATTGGCTGTTATCCGCCAATTTGAAAAGATATTTTGTTCTGAACACCCGCCACTTCAACAGCTTCACCATTGACAACACGAGGTTTGTATTTAAATTTAAGTGCTGCATCCATTGCAGCTCGGTCAAATAACGACTCAGGCTCAGCTTTTAATACTTGAGGGTCGCGAACTGTGCCTTGCTTTGTAACAGTAAATTCAACAATTACATACCCTTCAATGCCACGTGATAAAGCACGACGCGGATAAACCGGAGCAACTTTTACAATAGGTAAGTATTCGCCATCACTTGTTTCCAATGCTAAGCCACCCGCCAAATTAACATCGGCATCAACATTTGCGCCAAAATCAAAATTATTGGCGTTGGCAGTCGCATCGCTACTTTGCATTTGTGGCGACTCCATTGGTGGTGGTGGCTCTTTTGGCGTAGGTGGCTTTTGTGGTTTGCGCTCTTTCTTTTGAACGCTTTCTTCTTTTTTCAAGCGAACAAAATCAAGTACATTACCTTTTGCAGGCTCGCTCATAGCCCCTTCACCGCCGGTTATAAGCGCTTGCATGCCCAAAAACAGCATAAACGTGACTACACCGGCTACTATTAATGCTACTAAATAACGCATTACTTACCCTTAAGCTTCTTGAGCCGCAATTGACACATCAAACACACCTGCAGCGCGTGCGGCATCCATTACTTTAATTAACGTATCGGTGGTTGCTTTTTTATCGGCTTGAATTACAACGCTACCTTGTGGGTTTTCAGCTTTTAAGCGTTCAATATTCGCCTGCACTGCGCGAACATCTATTTGGCGTTTGTTAATCCAAATTTCACCCTTATCTGAAATAGCAACTAAGATATTGGCTCTTTCTTTTTTAACCGCAGTTGCGGCTTCTGGGCGGTTAACATCAATACCCGCTTCTTTTACAAACGATGCCGTTACAATGAAGAAAATAAGCATAATAAATACAACATCTAACATAGGTGTCATGTTTATTTCTTCAGCTTCATCTTCTTGCATTAAATTACCTAAAGGCGCTCTCATTTTTATTCTCCTGATATGAGCGGGTATGTTTAGCCGCTCATAAAACTTATTTAGTGATCTAGCAACATGCTATCTTCAAGTAGTTCTACTTCACGTTTGGCTTTACGTTGTAAGTACGTTGAGGCAAATACACCAGATAACGCCCCTACCATACCCGCCATCGTCGGGATTGTGGCTTTAGATACACCTGACGCCATTGAACGCGCACTCCCGGTGCCTGTTATAGCCATTACATCAAACACTTCAATCATGCCCGTTACTGTGCCAAGCAACCCAAGTAGTGGACACAAAGCCACCATGACATTGATAAGCGGAAGGTTTGCATTTAAACGCATACTTGCTCGCGAAATCATAGCTTGGCGTATTTGCTCAGCATTCCAACTATTGCGTTCGTTACGCGTTGACCATGTTCCTTTAATGCTATTTTTGTATCCGCGAAACCCGTTGAAAAAGTATATAAATCGCTCGAGTATCAATAACCACATCGCGAAGATTAACACCCCAATGACCAAGAGGACTTGGCCACCGGTGTCGAGAAAATCACGGATAGCATTGATTGAGTCAATCAATAGCACCATGGTTTATTCTCCCTTCTCGCTTCGCTCAGCAATAATACCTGCGCTTTGCTCTTGTAAAATAAGCAGTAAGCCTTTTGAACGCGTGTTTAGTAATGTGTATATAAACACTGTTGGGATTGCCACAACTAAGCCAAGTACGGTCGTAACTAGTGCCTGAGAAATACCACCAGCCATTAGTTTAGGGTCGCCAGTACCAAATAATGTGATTGCTTGGAACGTATTGATCATACCGGTCACCGTACCTAGCAAGCCAAGTAATGGGGCAACAACAGAGATGATTTTTATAAGCGTTAAGTTACGTGTGATTTTTGGCATTTCACGTAAAATTGCCTCACTTAATTTAAGCTCTAACGTGTCGTAAGCAACATGTGGGTAGTCGTCTTTTACTTTCATTACACGACCTAGCGGATTGTCGTCACGCGCTACTGAATCTTTTAATTGGCGACGAATTTTTCCACCAACAAGTAACAATGAAATAAAGCGCTCAATTGCAATTAATAAAGCAAGTAAACCAACACCTAAAATGACATAACCAACCGCACCACCTTGATGAACTTGCTCTGATGTATCAGGTGCTTGAACAAGCAAACCTAAAATAGAGCCACCTGTTGGGTCTAATGCAAACGGTACAACACCACTTTTAGCATCTTGTAAGTCAGCAGCTGTAGCGGTATAACGAGACACTGGTTGGCGAGTAAGCGCGCTCAGCGTGTTTGTTCCTGGGTTATATTCTAAGTATTGACCCTGTGAAATTAAGTTAAAGGCACCAACACGAACAACTTCTTGCTCTGCTTTATTTCCACCCTCAACAATAACTGAAGTATTAAAGCGACTGACTTTACCTTGTTCAGTCATTTCACGTTGTAGCTCGTACCACACCTTTTCAATATCTTCTATTGATGCAAGCTTAGACGTTGAACCCATTTTTTGAGCTAACTCGTCCATAAAGTCACTACGGCCCGGTAATTCTGCTGATACAACCGAAGTAGCAAACTTATTGCTAGAGTCCCCAGCGACTTGCTGTAATACCCCAAATAACTCTTTAAGTGATCCCATTCGCTTAGATAAGGTATCGGTTAAGTTAGCGAGTTTAACTTCGTTTTCTTCAAATTGTGTTTCAAGGCGCTCTGATTCAAAAAGCATTTGGTTACGCTTTGCAGTTGTATCATTTAACATTTGAACTTGCTGGTTTTGGCGAGAAGTAAACTCCTGCTCTCGTTGTTTATTTTGCGCACTTTGAACGGTCTTGCCGTTTTCTAATGTTTTTAATAATGAATCAAGATCCATTGTTTCTGCCGCAGTGCTAACGCCTGCAAAACCGAGGCTTGTAACAAACAATGCCATTTTTGTCATTTGAGTAAACAATTTCATTTTTAACCTCTTATTCTGCTGCGTGTACTGGCAGAGTTAGCATATCTGGGGCAAGTTGCTTGCGCGCAATACGTAAACCTTTGTTGATTTGACTAATTGTTGAATCTGGTAATGTTTCAAACGTTTTAGTCTCTGTGTTGTAGCTACCAGCGTGTTTACCATCACGTGTTAGGTAAATCAGCTCTAATCGGCCAATGCGTAAAAAATCAACTTCACGCTCTTTACCGTTTACATCTAGCAATGAAGTGTAAGCTTCAATAGTGCGCCCGTAATCGACCTCTACTTGGTAAGCTTCAAGTACACGACGAAATTTTTCACTCGACGTGATGTCTGCACGGTCCATCATGGCTTTAAGTGATGCTAAACGCTTTGCGCGTTCGTCTTGTAAAAAAGGAATGTCTAACGATACAAATTGCTCAAGACCGGTGATCATTCGCATCATAAGCGGGGTAATTTGGCGCTCAATAATAGAAACCTGATCCATTGATAGGTTAAGCGATTCCATTTCTTCAATTTGATTATTAAGCTGTTTATTTAACTGCGCGTTATAAACAGCTAAACCATCAATTTCTTTATTGAGTGTTTTAAATTGCTGTAAACGACCTTGCATTGAATCTGCAATCTTGTCTATTTTTGTTTGTGATTGCGCAGCTGATATATTTATTTCACTGCTTTTATCAATAACCTTGTCTAAATCGTTAGCGTGTACTGCTGCACTTGCGGCCACAATACCAGCTAAGATTAATGGTTTAACGCCTTTCATCGCATACACCTTTACTCGTTAATTAGCGGATTTGCTAGGTTGTATTTCAAACCAATAAACAGAGATTTATTGGTTTGAATAATTCAATGAAAGGAAGTTTATAGATAAAAGATGACAAGGATGTTGCGCAAAAAAGTCGCTTTTATGACAGCTGTCATAATTTGGCATTAAAGAGGTTTTGTAAATTAAAAATAAATAAACTAGCAGGCTGTTGAAAAGCGATTAATCAATAATGCTAGTAATTTTGTCATAGGTACTTTGCCAATCTGTGTAATCAACCGCAATGGGGTAGTAGCTGTTGTTATGAATTAACACTAAAGAAGGAAAACCGTTAATAGGCAACGTTTTTATAAAATTAAGCTCGTCACTCAATTCATTATTTAATGATAATGACGCTAACTCATCTGCAAACGCAGTCTTTTCAAAACCGATTCCTTCAGCTAGTTCTACTAGCGTGATTTCATCTGATGGATTTTGCGCATTTAAATAGTAAGCATGCTGGATTGCTTCAATCATTTGCGCTTCTTTATTGGTTTTACGGGCGATAAGAGCTGCTCTACAAGCCGGATAAGTAGAACGACGGGGTTCGCAATTACGCCAAAAGTCATAATTAAATTGTATACCTAACTGCTTTTGTATTTTATGCCACGTTTCTACAAGCATTTCTTTCATTGCTTTTGGCATAGGTTGCTGACTATCGGCAGCTAAGCCGCCCACTTTATATTCAACAATAATCCTGTGCTCAAGCTGTTCTTTTAATTTTAGCCACGTAGGCGCATAGCCCCAACACCAGCTACACATTGGATCGTGTATATAAATTAACTTACTTTGAAACATAACAACTCCTAAGTAAAAGCTGAGACAACTTTATTTCGACCCGTTTCCTTTGCTTTATAAAGGCATCGATCGGCTTGTTTTAGCGCATCATTGTAGTCTGCTAGCTTATTAACTTGTGCTACACCTATGCTGCAGGTAAGTGCTACGTTTTTGCTGTCAACATTCAAAAGCGTTGTATTGACAACACTTTCTCTAAAACTATTAGCAACTTTTTCAGCGGTTTCGATTGTTTCTTTAGGTAATATCACCACAAACTCTTCCCCACCATAACGCGCTTTTATTGAATCACGGCTAAATTGTGACTCTAACATTTTAGTAAATTCAATTAATACCGTATCACCACTGTCATGGCCATAGTTATCATTAATAGATTTAAAATGGTCTAAGTCCAAAAGTAAAATTGAGAACGGTAAATAATTATCGGGATTATCGCTAACCAGTTTAAAAAAATGAGATGTAACAAAGCGTCTGTTAGCAGCCCCTGTTAACTGATCGGTATACGCATCCTTTTTTTGTGCCAATGTGATTTCAGCAATAGACGCGTGACTTTTTTGCCTAAAAAATTCACCAATAAACGAAAACGTAAATACCAAACTAAACGAAGCCATAAAGCGTGATTTTTCTACAATGCCGTAATCTACTTGTCCAAAATTAGGACCATATAAAAGCGCTATACAGCAAAGGATCAGACTAAAACTTAGCCAAAAGCCCAATCTTGCCCCTAACGTTGCAAAAGTAACAACTGGGTAAAACATAAGCCAGTAAAGCGCCGTGTTTTCTTTCCCTCCCGTATATATCAGCGCAATACACATAATAAATATGATCGACATGGTCGTTAAAGATACAACCTCTAGTTTACCTGTTTTAAAAAAGTAAACTGTACAGGCAATAATCGTCATATTGGCAACGAGCAAAGCGACACTGAGAATAGGTGAATACACATCATAATTAGCTAAAAGTAAAAAACCTAACACAACAATTGCGAAGGCTATCATTGCAAATAACGAAAATGCTTGACGCTGTTTGTCAGAATTGTAAACGCTATCTATGTTAATTAAATTGCGCCAGCTCGACTTACTTAAGGTTTCCTTTTCCATATTTATACTTTGAACTTTTTAACCATTTGTTCTAAATCACCGAACTGTTGCCTCAGTTTTGTGCATTCGTTTAGCGTATTATTTAGGTTGGTTTTACTTTGAATAGACAACTCGCTGATGGTTTGTATATCCGCATCAAGTGATTTAACAACTTGATTTTGCTCTTCTGTAGCGCCTGCAACAACATGATTGGCAGCGCTTATTTGTTTTATATCTTCTATTACTTGCTGCATTAATTCACCAACAGCATCCGCTTCTGACACGCTTTTTTCGCTGCCTTGCAAGCTTGTTTTCATTAACTCAACCGCCAAAGTTGACCCTTTTTGCAGCTCTAAAACTGTTTCTTCTATTTCTTGAGTCGACTCTTTGGTGCGATGAGCTAATTGTCGAACTTCATCTGCCACTACTGCAAAACCACGTCCTGCTTCACCTGCGCGAGCTGCTTCAATAGCCGCATTCAATGCAAGTAAGTTGGTTTGTTCACTCACGCCTTTAATTACTTCAAGAACATTACCAATGCTTTCTGTATGTGCATTTAAGCTATTAATAGTTTGTTGAGCTTGCTCTATATTGGCAGACAGTTCGTGAATCCCTGCAACGTTGTTACTTAATATTTCTTGATTTTGTGTCGAGTGTTGATTTGCATCTTTTGCGAGTGTTGATGCATCAGACGCACTATTGAATATGTCTGTTGTCATTCCAGTGAATTGATTAATTGCCGCGGCAACGCTATCTGTTCGCATACTTTGATCGTCATACATTGCAAGTGATGAATGAGTTTGCGTTAGAAGGCTTGCTATAACACCATCAAGAAGGACAGTTGTATCTTTAACTTGCTCTATTGAAGATTGAATTTTTTCGATAAACACATTAAATGAATGACTTAACTCACCAAACTCATCGTCATTTTCTATTTCTAAACGACGTGTTAAATCGCCCTCTCCCTGAGAAATATCTTTAATAGCATCATTTAACCGATTCATTGGGCGCATTAAGTAACGAAGCAAAAATTGCATTAAAATTACAATGACTATCGTACCTACAATTAAATATATAAATGCTGTTTTACCAAAACTGGATACACTCTCAAATGCTTTTTGTTGATCTATAACAACCCCTAAATACCAATTTACATTTTCGATTCCACGGATTTTATTAAACGAAACTAATTTAGTTTCGCCTGCAATTTTATATTCAATAAACTCGCTACTCAGAGGTGGCTTAGTGCCAAAAAGCGCTGAAATATTTTTTAAATTAAAGCTGCTTTGCTGGTGGCTTAATATTTGACCGTTGTCATCGAGCAAAAAGCCGTAGCCTAACCCTAAAAAGTCAATGTCGTTAATAATGTCTGTGACCGTTTGCATGTCTATATCAGCGCCTGCAACCCCAACAAAGCGAGCATTGTGGTTTATAGGCACAACGGCAGATATAGTTAGCTCATTGGTCGTTACGTCTATATAAGGAGTTGTAAAAGCGGTATTGGTTTTATTTTCAACCAATTTATACCAGGGGCGCGACGTCGCATCAAAATCAGGAGGTAAAACTACTGTTTGGTCGTTTAAAATAAAATTACCGTTTGATTGGCCTATATAAGTATTTTTAAAGTCACCTGCTAATTCAGCCGTATTTAATTGAGAAAGCGTCAATGTGTTTGAATCAGATGGTTTGTGCGTTTGGGCAAACGCATTGACGATTGATAGTTTGGCATTTAGCCAGCTTGCAATGTTTTGCGACACTGACTCTGAGTTTTGTTGAAGCACCAAAGCAAGTTGCGTTTGTGTTTGGTTTTTTAAAGTGGTGTAGTTATTTACAGTAAATAAGCCTAACACCAAAACAAGTACTACTGACGCTGCTATTGTAACTTTTGTTGTGAACTTAAGTGCCCCAAACATAAATGCCCTTTATTTTTTAATTTTTAGCAGTTTAGTTTTAGCAAATATTGGGAGGATTGTCTTAGCAATTTTCGCTTTTTACGAAAATACCACTTAAAAACAATAAAAAAGGGTTAGGTAAACTTGATTGTAAATTTTAAGTAATTAATTTTACGAAATTATTTTTAGATAAGAACTCATTTTGGAATGTTCCAGTTAAAAGGAGGATTAATAATGACTGAATACGTATTCAGTCATTATTATACAGCCTGCTCTTTACCACTTTTTAGCTAAACGAACCACATTTAAACCATACCAAGCGATGAATACATAACATAGCATAGGAACAAAAAAGCTATCTTGAATGTTCACAGTATCAGCAATATATCCTTGTAATAATGGAACCAAAGCTCCACCTACGATAGCCAAACATAACCAACCAGAGCCTTTACTTGTTAGCGCGCCTAATTTTTCAATTGCGACAGAAAAAATAGTCGGAAACATAATTGAATTAAATAGACCAATTGCCAGTACTGAATATAAAGCCACGTCACCTTGTGTAAAGATAGTGATTAATAACAGAGCAATAACACTTATCGCATTAAAAGCAATAGCCTTAGAGGGCGCAATTTTCTGTAATAAAGCAGAGCCAATAAAACGCCCTACCATAGCGCCACCCCAGTAATAACTAATCAGTGCAGCGGCTGCATGCTCTTCAAGCCCGGCGATGTGTGCTTCACCAAAATAGTTAACTAAAAAACTACCAATGGCAACTTCGCCACCTACATAACAAAAAATAGCAATAACCCCCATAGTTAAATGCGGTGCTTGCATTAATGAGCGAGTTTCTGGTGCTGAGTGACTGTCTTCTTTGTGGGCTTCTATTTCTGGTAATTTAATAAATGCAAACACAATAGCAATAAGTAAAAGTGCCGCTGCTAGCATTAAGTAAGGTACTTTTACTGATTCTGCAGATGCAGCAGATGCTGCTAATGTGCCTGCCGTTCCGAAAAATAGAATCCCTCCTACATAAGGCCCTACAGTAGTGCCCAGTGCATTAAGTGCTTGTGCTAAATTTAATCGTGAAGAGGCTGTTTTGTCAGGACCAAGAGCCGCAACGTATGGGTTAGCAGACACCTGTAACACCGTTATACCTGCAGCAAGTACAAACAATGCACCTAAAAACAACCAATACTCATGTACCACTACGGCAGGGTAAAAAAGCATACAACCAATAGAGGCAACAACGAGCCCCGTTAATATTCCTTTTTTATAGCCTAGTTGTTTAACTAAAATACCAGCAGGAATAGATACAATGAAATAGGCACCAAAAAAGCAAAACTGCACCAGCATTGCTTCAAAATATGTAAGATCAAATACACCTTTTAATCTAGGAATAAGCACGTCGTTTAAAACGGTTATAAATCCCCATAAAAAGAATAAGGTAGTCATGGCAGTCAAAGGAAACAGATAATTATTTTTTTGCTGTTCATTCACGCCATAGGGTTGATTAGTGTTCAGTGTGCTCATTTTTATTTTCACTCCATTAACAAGTTAAACTGATTCTACATTGTTAATAAGTTTTTTTACCACACCAAACTAAGAACGTTCCAATTCAATTCAAACTTGTGCTCGGACACTCAGCTGAAATTAAATCGATTAATCGCTTAGTTTCTCCGCTATTATTAAAGTGATTTAGAGCCTGGTTTATGTCTTCAAGTACTTCAAGCCAGTTGGGTGTTTGCTTACTAATGGCAAAATACAATGGGTTATAACGTAGTGGCTTGCCATCTTGCTCTAGAAAATTAAGCAACTTTGATTTAGCATTGTCATTCAATGTTGAGTATTTGACTGAATGCGCCAATACAACTGGATCGCCAATAATAAGATCCACACGTTCTGCAGCGAGTAGCTGTACTAGTTGTAGGTCATCTACAGCACCTATAACACTAAATTCATTGTTATCCATCATTGCATCAAACTCAGGGGTATTTTGATACCCTCTAACAACGCCAATTTTTGCACCTTTTAACGAATTTAAGTTGCCTGTAAAAATACCCGGTGAGTTTTTACGTTTTAAAAAAGCAATATTCCCACCTTTAAATGTATTTGAAATACCTAATAACTCTCGTCTGGTTTTGTTTTCAACAAAGTCAGAAGGGGCTGTGTCTTCTATAAAATATTCAGGCATTAAAATATCGGCTTTCCCTATTTCGACATTTCGTACAGCTCTCGCCCAAGGTAAAAACTCGATATAAACGTCATAACCTCGGCTATTTAGTAAAGCAACAGCAAAATGATAAACCCAACCTTTATTGCAAAGGCTATCGCTTATGTAAGGCGGCCAGTTCAAAGTAGCAATATGCAAAGTACGCTTATTGTTAGGTGATTTATATAATACTCCTGACTTATAACGCTGACCCTCAACAGTGGTAAGTGTGCTTTTGTTAAGATAACTCACTGATGTACTTGCAGTACTAAAACAACTAACTAACGCTAATAAAATAATAACAATATGCATATTAAAATTATCATAAATTTATTTAGTTAAGTGTAGTTCACATACTAGCAGTGAAATAAAATTTAATTAAAAGAACTCTAAGTAAGCGTTAAAAAGGGAGTGTATACAAACTTTAAACGCCAATTAATAAGGTTTATTGGCGTTTAAAGGAAGGTATTAAGCTGGTTTTACCCATTTCATTTTGTTGTTGGTATCGCGCGAGCTTATTATGGTGTCATCGCTACTTTTAACGCCACCTAATTTAGCAAGCCTATCATAAAGCACGACATTACAGGTTGCTGCAAGGTTCATACAGCCAATGGTCGGTATATACACGACTTCGTCGCACCACTTTAGTACGTCTTTTGAAACTGAGCCATCTTCAGGGCCAAATACATAAAATGCATTTTCTGGGTGCTCAAACTCGGGTAAAGGAGTCGCCCCCTCAATGAGCTCAATAACAACGACAGTAGCTCCTTGCGGTTTACATTGTTCCAAACAATCCGTAGGTGTTAATGGAATACGCTCAACCACATTTTTAGTATCGGTATGAAACTTTTGTGCGTTAAGATAACGATTACCCGTAAAGTAAACCTGATTTGCATCGTAACACCCTGCAGCTCGCAAAACGCCGCCAACGTTTGTGGGGCTTTTTGGGTTTATTAAGCCAATACTTGCTTGTAACTTACTCATTAATCGCAATCCTTTGTTGGCCATTCTGCAATATATAAATCAAAGTCATCTAATTTTACATCACAGTCTTTCACTGTTTTGTCTTTCACTGAAATACCGAGTTCGTGCATGTGACTTTTATCGCCGTTGTTCACTAGCGGATGCCACGATGCAAGGCCTCGTCCTTCGTGTAACCGTCGGTAACTGCAGCTTTGCGGCATAAAAAATATATCTTTAAGGTTTTCTTTAGTAAGTTTTACACAAGAGGGTACCAAAGTTTGTCGGTTTTCGTATTCACTACATCCACAGGTATTGTTATCAAGATACTGGCACACAATATTAGTGAAAATAAGCTGCTCACCTTCACGTAGCTGATCGGTTGGGGCAAAATCATCTTCGTCTTCACTATCTATAAATGTATTTAAACAACACTTACCACAGCCATCACAAATAGCTTCCCATTCACTTTGGCTCATTTCGCTCAGGCTTTTTTTAAGCCAAAATTGTGTATTTGCTAACTGTTGATCAAACATAGTGTACTCACGCCCCTTTTAGAGCGCGCATTCTACCGTAATGCATTAAATGGCGCAAAGCCAATACCTTAAAACGATACTCGCTTTGCGCGTAGTTTATTGCTGCGACTGCACCCAACGTTTAATTTTTTTCTCTAAAATAGGCATGGGTAATGCACCATCTATTAATATTTGCGTGTGGAACGCCTTAATGTCAAACCGGTTTCCTAGCTCTTTTTTACAATAATCGCGAAGTTCTTTAATTTTAAACTCCCCTAATTTGTACGAGAGAGCTTGCCCTGGCCAAGCAATATAACGTTCAACCTCTGCCACTACATCGCTTTCAGCCATTGATGAATTAGCAAGCATGTATTGTATACCTTGCTCGCGCGTCCACCCTTTTGCATGAAAACCAGTATCGAGCACTAAACGCATTGCCCGTAATTGCTCGTCAGCCAAACGCCCATACCACATATAAGGATCGGTAAATAATCCAAGCTCTTTTCCTAAACTTTCTGCATACAGTGCCCACCCTTCAGCAAAAACCGTATACCCACCAAATTTACGAAAATCAGGTAAACCGTCTATTTCTTGTTGAAGAGCAATTTGAAAATGATGACCCGGCGCCGCTTCATGAATCGAGAGTGTTTCGAGTAAAAACTTAGGTTGTGCTTTTAAATTAAAAGTATTGATATAAAAAATACCCGGACGTGAACCATCTGGTGCAGGGGCTGCATAAGAAGCACCCGCCGCAGACTGAGCACGATAAGCCTCTACTGGTTTAACAATGTAAGGCGCTTTAGGGGCCACATCAAATAACTGCGGTACTTTTGCATCAATTTTTTTCTTCACATTTTCGTACGCTTCAATAAGCTCATCAGCGGTATTAAAGTAGAACTCATCTGAATCACGCAAGTGAGTAAAAAATGCGGGCAAATCGCCGTTAAAGCCAACGGTGTGTTTTACCTTTTTCATTTCGCTTAAAATACGCGATACTTCGCTTAAACCAATATTATGAATTTCGTCAGCAGATAAGTTAAGCGTTGTGTTTTTCTTTATTTGATATTCGTACCAAGCTTTACCATCAGTAAAATCACTGTAGCCTACTGACACACGACTACTAGGAATATAATCGTTAATTAAAAATGTGTGCATACTTTGATAAGCCGGCACTAATTGCTTCATGATTAAATCGCGGTATTGCGCTGTAATTTCTTGTTTTTGCTCGGCTGTAAACGAGTCTGGTAAATTGTTGATAGGCCCCCAAAACAGTGAGTTTTCAGCCTTATTTACAACATGCGCGCCAAATTGTGGGGCTAACTTTTTTGCAAGAGGCATAGGTAAAACAATTTTTTGTTTTATACCTTCAGCCATAGAAAGCTCAACACTTTTAAGCCATTTAATATAGCCATCGCTACGTTTTAAAAAATTATCGTAATCTTTTATTGTTTTAAAAGGTTGTGCACTTTGTCCAGAGCCAAATCCAGCAAACACATTATGTGCACCCGACATTTGATTAATAGGCAGAAAGTAGCTTGGAAATTGCATCCCCTCTAGGTTAAGTGCAAGGTCACGTTTTAAAATTTCATAACTTAATAGCGCTTGCCCTGTTAACTGCTCGGAATCTATGTAGCCAAGGCGTTGTTGATACTTTTTATAAAAAGCCGCTTTTTTATCACGGTTTAAAACTGAAATCTCAGGCGTGAATACATCATTAAATTCATTTTTTCCGCTGTATGTAGCACGAATTGGTGCAAACGTGAGTGACTCTTCATAATATTGGTTAACTAGCACATCGAGTTGTTGCTCAGCAGATAGCTCTGACACCACAGCATTTATAGATGAAGAAACCGGTTTACTATTACTTTGTTGAGGCGCAGTATTGCTACACCCCGTTAAAGCCCCCATCACTGATGTAGCCACAAGTGCTAATTTTAATAATTTCATGTTAATCCTTTTAAAAAATACAAGCCGATTATGAGCTTTAAATTAAGCTAAATAAAGTAGTAACTTAGTCGTTATTTTATTGCACTTTTACTTAAGCTTGGTAAAGTCAAAACAACTTTAATGTCATATAAAAGAATTAAAAAATGAAAAAGCACCTGTTATCAGCCTCAGTCGCAATATTATGTTTGAGTAGTTTACCCACCCAAGCAGTCACCTACATTTCTGCAAAGGCCATGTTAGATGTAGAAAATGGCACACTTATTCAATCCCCTCTTATTACTGTTGATAATGGCGTGATCACCTCGATAGAACGCAACAAAAAGCCGCAAGTTGGCAAAAGTGATGAACATATAAATCTACCGCAGTTAACATTAGTGCCTGGCTTAATGGATATGCATGTGCATTTAACAAGTGATCCTACTGTTTCACGTAGTGAGCGGTTAGGTCAGTCAATCCCACGCATGGCCGTTAAATCGGCCTATTTTGCTAAAAAAACGCTCGAAGCCGGTTTTACGACTGTGAGAAATGTAGGCGCAGATGGTTATAGTGTTATTGCGGTGCGTGACGGTATTAATGCAGGTGATATTATAGGCCCGAGAATTTGGGCTGCTGGTCCATCTCTTGGTATAACAGGCGGGCATTGTGACAATAACCGCTTACCGCCTGAGTTAAAATATACCTCAACCGGCGTAGCCGATGGGCCTTGGGCCGTTAGGACAAAAGTGCGTGAAAATATAAAGTATGGAGCCAATGCTATAAAGTTTTGCGCAACAGGCGGTGTATTTTCAAAGGGCACAAAAGTAGGTGTACAACAATACTCACTTGAAGAAATGAAGGCCATTGTTGAAGAAGCACATATGCGCGACCTTCCTGTTGCTGCTCATGCACATGGTACAAGTGGGATTAAAACAGCCATTATTGCAGGCGTTGACAGCGTAGAACACGCAAGCTTTTTAGACGATGAAGCCATTGCCTTGGCTAAAAAGCATGGGACTTGGCTTTCAATGGACATATACAACACAGAATATACATTAAGCTTTGGCGAACAAAATGGTGTAGACGAAGAAAACTTAAATAAAGAACGTCAAGTTTCAAAAAAACAAAGAGATAGCTTTAGCAGAGCAGTTAAAGCCGGTGTAAATATGGTCTTTGGGACCGATGCGGCCATCTACCCACATGGTGATAATGCAAAGCAATTTTCACGTATGGTTGAATTTGGCATGACTGAACTGCAAGCCATTCAATCAGCAACTATAAACAGTGCCAAGCTTTTAAAAATGCAAAATACGCTCGGGCAAATAAAAACCGGATTTGCCGCGGATATTATTGCAGTAGAGGGAAACCCATTAAAAAACATTTCTACATTAGAGCAAATTCCTTTCGTTATGAAAGCGGGTATTGTTTATAAAGCTGAAAAATAAAAATTTCATTCTAAATAAGGGCTGACTTTATAGTGTTAGCCTTTACATTTAACGTTAAAAAATTAAAGGCCTTAGCTAAACAATATGTTAAAAGTTACACTTAAATAGCATTACTTTAGCTTAGCTCTATTGTCATTTTGATCTGATTACCCTTCATTGAGAGGTTGTTTTAGCCAAGGCATGTTTCAATCTATTTATTATGATCGCCACGTAACTCCCACCTCTTTTATATTTGGTTGATTTACATCCTCTAAATCTACTCGCTTGTCTAAAAAACATGCAAGCAGTTGTTTAAATCTAATATTAATTGAACTTTTAGTTTATTTTGCAAATAATAATCATTACTATTGCCGCACTTTATTAAATGCGAATGATTATCATAATGAAAAATTTCAATTACTCATTACTCACCCTCGCTTGTTTAAATGCGCAAGCCGTTTTAGCACAAACCACTGCAGATCAAGATATCGAACATATAAGTGTTTATCAAAAACAAAACCAAGTTGTTATGAGCTCAGGGCTTGCAACTAAGTCAGATATGTCCTTGATGGAAACTCCGGCACCGGTTGTTATTATCGACCGCGAACTTATAGAGTCACAAGGCGTAGATAGCCTGCAAGAGCTTGTACGTAATGTAAGTGGATTAACCCAAGCAGGTAATAACTACGGGATTGGCGATAACTTAGTTATTCGAGGTCTAGATGCTAATTATACCTACGATGGGATGTATGGCGGTGCAGGATTAGGTAATACATTTAACCCTACCCGTTCACTTACTAATGTTGAATCAGTTGAAGTACTCAAGGGCCCTGCTACAGGTTTATATGGCATTGGTAGTGCAGGTGGTGTAATTAACCTAATTGAAAAAAAGCCAGAGTTTGAAGAAAAACATAAAGTATCAGCTGAGCTTGGTCAGTGGGATAGCTATTCACTTGCCGTTGATAGCACAAACAAGCTTACCGACAACTTAGCCTATCGTGTAATGGCTAAAACAGCATCAAGTGATGGTTTTCGTGATTTAAAAGAAGACCGAGACGAAATATATACATCACTTAAATACATTTTGAGTGATCAACAAGACGTTATGGTTTCTGCTGCATACATTAAAGACTCAATAGCGGTGGACTCTATTGGTCACCCTATTCGAATTTATAATGCAGACTCTGCTAATGGTTTAACAGCCTCACAAGTAACAGGATCTGATTTAGTTAACGATCCTACGGGTAGTGGTTTACAGCTTAGTGAATCTCAGCGCAATGAACTGGCAAACTCATTGTCAGATAACGACGGATTAACACCTTATCAATTTGGAACTAACGGAATTATTTCGCCAATGGCTGATGATAACGAAGGTGAAGAGTTGCGCTTTAAGCTTACGCATAATTACTTTATTACTGACGACTTATTTTTAAATCAACAGTTACAATACCGTAATTACACATCAAGTTTCGCACGTCAAACGGGGGCTTATAACTATGTTTATTGGAATCGTCGTGGTGTTATTAATCAAGATCCACGTTCACCGTTAGTCGTTGACGATGTGCTTTACCCTTTTGCTGCTCGTCGCCAAGAATACCGCCAAGTTGAGGCTGATGAAAAGTCATGGCAGTACTTTTTAGATTTGCGCTACGATTTTATGTTGGGTGATATTGATAACGAACTTTTGGTTAATGCTAATTATGAAGATCGCGATATTCGTTTTAAACAATATTCTATATGGGATAAAGATTACGTTATTACAGATACAAACAACGAAGTAACATATCAAGGTTCCCTACCCTATATATTTGATATACGAGATCCCAATTGGCCAACAGGTAATTTTTACGATTACGATCCTCTTAAAACCAGTGACTACAATAAAAAAGTAAAGGCCTGGGGTTTAGGCCTCCAACATGTTGCCTATATTAATGAGCAATTAACAACACGCGTAGGTGTTGCTTATAACCGCATTAAACAAAGTTATGAACATTTTGGTGTAGATGAGCGTTATAGCGCAAGTCGAGCAGAACCAACACCAGAGGCTGACACTTCAGACAGTGGTTTAACGTATAATTTAGGCGCAACATATCAACCCACTGAAAACTTTTCTATATTTGTTAATCACGCTAAAGGCCGCACTGCATATAGTGTATTAGGGTCCATTGCTGGTAACGAAGCGGATAGAGAAGACTCAGAATCAATGAGCAATGACTTAGGATTTAGATATAAAGCGTTTGACGACCAACTACTTGCCTCTTTCGTTGTTTTTGAAAGTGCGCGAACCAACCTAGAATACAGCAATCCACTTTATGAAGCGGGTGTTTCGGCACCAGATGTAGTTAAAAGTTTTTATGATGGGGAAGAAAAAACAAAAGGGGTTGAGCTTGATTTAAATGCGCATTTAAATGAGCAATGGAAAGTAAATATAAATGGTGTTTATCAAGATGCAAGAAACCAACTAAACCCTAATATAAACAATCACGCTACACGTAAAAAAGGGGTTCCTTATGTAACTGCCAGTACGTGGGTAACTTATTACGCAACTGTTTTTAGTTTGCCTGAAACGCTAAATATAAGTGCAGGTGTAACTTATGTTGATGATAGGAGTACCAACTCATCAAGTTTTGGTATTCCTGATGGCTATGTACCAAGTTACACGGTTCATGATGCGGCTGTTTCATACACAACAAACAAATGGCATATGCAACTTAACTTAAACAATATATTCAATAAGCAATATTATTCTAAAGCGATGTTTTTAGGTGGTATGCCGGGTGAAGAACGTAACGCTAAGCTAAGCTTTAGCTATACACTGTAGTTTACTCATGTATGAGCGCTTGCATTTGTGAGCGCTTTTTAATCATAACGGATAGATTAGCCAAGGGCATTGGACATTGGTTAAGTTTAAGGTTTTACCTTAAGCTGTATTTTAATGAGTCTAATTCCTTGCTATCACTAACCAACATGCTAGCATTTAGTTTCTGAAATTACTGAAAGTTAATGATATGACTTTATCTGAGAAAAACTTTACCTTTGTAATGCATTGCGGCGAAATGGGAAGCCGCTGGGGTTTTAACCGTACTATTGGTCAAATGTGTGGATTACTTATTATCACTAAAAACCCAATGACCGCGAATGAAATTGCCGATTCACTGAGTATTTCACGAGGCAATGTGAGTATGGGCATTAAAGAGCTTCAGTCTTGGCAATTAATTAAAGTTCAGCACATTCCTGGTGACCGTAAAGAGTATTATGCACCCGCAGGCGATATTTGGGATATGGCAAATCGTGTATTTGAAGAGCGTAAAAAACGTGAAATTGATCCAACACTTAGCCTATTGCGCGACAACTTATTAGACGAAGCAAGTAATGAAGAAGAAATCTATGCACAAAAACAAATGGGGGAAATTCACAACTTACTTGAAACAGTGACTAAATGGTCTTCTGAGTTACAACGTTTAACCCCTGAGCAACTCAATAAACTAATGAAACTCGGTTCTGGCATTGGCAAGGTAATCGACCTAAAAGATAAGATTTTTAAAAAAGAATAAAGCCGCCCTGTGCGGCTTTATTATTAATTAAATATTATATTTTTGGATAGCCAATTCGATCAGATAAATAACCGACACTCGTTGCAAAATAATACGAACGGTTCCAATGCATTAACACTTTATAGTTATCGTAGGCTAAAAACATACGGCCGTTTATATCATCAGGCATCACTAACGCAGCACGTACGTTTACATTAGGTAAAGCACTGCCGTCGACTTTTCTCAACCCTAGTGCCTGCCAATCAGCAAGTGAACGCTCAGAATCATCCCAATATTCAAGCCATTGCTTACGCGTTTTGGTACCACGTACTAAGATATATTTGTTATCGAATCCATCTGGGAGTTTGACTTGACGGCCCCAAGTTAATGAATCGTTCCAGCCCTCTTGCTTTAAATAATTAGCAATAGAAGCAAACGCATCTTCTTTAGTCGTCCAAATATCTTTGCGACCATCGTTGTTATAGTCAACGGCGTAAGCATTAAAAGACGTAGGCATAAATTGAGTTTGCCCCATAGCACCAGCCCAAGAGCCTTTAAATTTATCTAAGGTAATATGGCCCGATTTTAAAATGTCTAAAGCTGCCCATAATTGGCGTTTATAAAGAGTTTCACGGCGGCCATCAAAAGCAAGCGTCACTAATGATGAAATAACATTGTGCCCCCCTTGAATGGTGCCAAAGTTACTTTCAAGCCCCCACAAAGCCACTATAAAACGCGCTTGTACGCCAAATTCTTTAGCTACTTGCTCAAGAATGTCTTTATTTTCAGCATACAGTTTACGAGCACGGTCAATTTTCCATTGTGGTACACGTTTTGGTAAATAGGTTTCAAGTGTTTCTTTAACTTCAGGCTGGTTTTTGTCAGCCGATACTACTTTTTCTTTGTAGGTTGCGGTTGCAAACGCACTATCAATTAACGTTGTTTCGTAGCCTTTTGCGATTGCTTCTTTTTTTAAGTTTGTTAAGTAATCTTTAAATTCGGCTTGTGTTTTTGCAACCACTGACGAACTTAAACATAAACCACATAATACAACTGCCAGTTTTTTAATCACGATCGGCTCCATTTTGTTTTCTTAATTCAGTAAGCAAATTATCTTCCGGTGGTGGAAGCTGTAGATAGTAACCTTGATCGGTTAATGCACCCTTAACAGTCTCTAAATCAGCACCACCTAGGTGTTCACGTTTAGCCAAATTAATAATCATCACATAGTGGGGTTTGCCAAACATAGCCATTAAAGGTTCTGGAACTTTGCTAAAATCATCTCTTTTTTCAACAAATAAGAAGGTATCCGCTTTTTTCTTACTTTTATACACCGCAGTTAACATTATGACCCTATAATTTCTTGCACAACAATGCCGCACACTATACCATGAGAGTAATAATAAGTTAGAAAATTTAGATTAGAAATTTCGATAAACGCCTTATTCAGCCTGTGTTTATCTAATTACAATTTCTTATCATACAATTCAATTGAGCGTGTATGTCGGACCAAATTTTTGAGTTAAAAGGGAATCTTTTTACGTTATCAGTTTTACATCTTTATAGTGCTGATATTAACCTTTTAGCAGAGCAACTCTACGTAAAAATAGCCCAAGCCCCCCGTTTTTTTGAGGGAGCACCTATTGTTGTTAATTTAGAAGAAGTAAAAAGCAGTTCTTTGGACTTTGTTCATTTAAAGTCACTTATAGAGCGAATGAGCTTTAACGCAGTGGGTGTATGTAATGGCTCTGAAGAGCAACATACAAGTGCAAAAAAAGCTGGCTTCTCAGTTTTAAATTACTCGCAAGACGTAAAAGCAGAGCCCGTTGAAAAACAACCAAACACATCAATTGTTGAAAAAAACATTATACTTCCTGCACAAATAATTAACGGCACGGTGCGCTCGGGTCAACAGGTGTATGCAAAAGACCGCGACCTTATTGTACTAGGCGCTGTTAGTCATGGTGCAGAAGTAATAGCAGATGGCAACGTACATATTTACGGGACCCTTCGCGGTCGCGCTATAGCGGGCGCAAAAGGATTAGAAAACGCACATATATTTTGCCAAAAGCTAGAAGCGGAACTTGTTTCCATAAATGGCAACTACTGGATCAGTGACTCTCTACAAGGTGAGTTTTGGGGCAGTGCTGTGCAAATACAACAAAAAAATGAATCATTAGAAATTTCAGCTTTGGTTAAAGGATAAATCTCATGGCAAAAGTAATTGTCGTTACCTCGGGTAAAGGTGGTGTTGGTAAAACAACATCAAGCGCCGCAATAGGCACAGGCTTAGCATTAAAAGGCTACAAAACGGTTATTATCGATTTTGACATCGGTTTACGTAACCTTGATTTAATTATGGGGTGTGAGCGCCGTGTTGTTTATGACTTTGTTAACGTTATAAATGGTGAAGCAAACTTAAACCAAGCACTTATTAAAGATAAGCGTGTTGAAAAGTTATTTTTGCTTCCAGCATCGCAAACTCGTGATAAAGACGCACTAACTCGCGATGGTGTAGAACGCGTTTTAAACGAGCTTAAAGAAGATTTTGATTATATTGTATGTGACTCGCCAGCAGGTATTGAAGCAGGCGCAATGATGGCAATGTACTTTGCTGATGAAGCGATTGTAACCACCAATCCAGAAGTCTCATCTGTACGAGATTCTGACCGTATATTAGGTATTTTGCATAGCAAATCTAAACGCGCTGAAGAAGGCCTAGAAAACATCAAAGAGCACCTGCTATTAACACGCTACAATCCTGAGCGTGTAGCTAAAGGTGAAATGCTTTCTGTAGAAGACGTACAAGACATATTAGCAATCGATTTGCTCGGTGTTATTCCTGAGTCACAAGCAGTATTAAGTGCATCAAATTCAGGCCAACCGGTCATATTAGATGGTGAATCAGATGCTGGCCAAGCTTATGCTGATGCCATAAACCGCTTACTTGGTGAAACCGTCGATTTTCGCTTCTTAGATGTAGAGAAGAAAGGCATTTTTAAACGGATTTTTGGAGGCTAATGTGTCGTTACTTGACTATTTCCGCTCAGAAAAGAAAAACAGTGCGTCTCTTGCAAAAGAGCGATTGCAAATAATTGTCGCACACGAACGTTCGCAGCGTGGAACACCTGAATACCTACCACAATTAAAACAAGATATTTTGGATGTAATTCGAAAATATGTAAACGTTAATAGTGATGCAGTGCAGGTACAATTTGATCAAAATGAAGACGATTTAGCTGTATTAGAGCTAAACGTTACTTTACCTGACGAAGAGAAAAAATAAATGAAGAATGGGCGCACTAAGCGCCCTCTTTATAAATAATAACAACTGAGAGGTTAACCTTTTAGGTATCCCACTCTTTTAGCGCGTCTTTAATAAAGTTATAACGCCAAGAACTCAGTAAGTCTGGCTTTATATGCGTCTTTTTTTGCTCTTCTGTTAGCTTCCAGTTCCAGCTAATTAGCTGATTTACTTGCTTTTTAGATGCCATAACATCTTCAGGAATAGCGTTAGCTTTAGCAACTTTGGTTATTTTTTGCTTAATATCTTTTGCTGTTTGTTTGTAATTAGCAAAATCAATTAACCGTTTTAATGCTTGCGGATGCTCATCAACAGCAATTGCCTTCGCTTTTTCTATACACTTTAAAATCTCAACGCCTGAGCGATTAACTTCAATCGACTCCACGCCCGGTATTTGACGTAATGCATTTAAACTAGAAGGCCCACGCTTAGCAATTTCAGTCATGTTATGTTCTTTCAACACAAAGTTAAGAGCTAAATTTTTGCGAATTGCTTTATTACGGCGCCAAACGGCTAACTCTTTTAACACTGCTAGTTCGTGTGGCTTTAATTGCCACGCATTTTTTATATCTTTATAGAGCAATTCATCGGGTGTTTGAAACGCGCGTTTATTAGCAATTAATTCGCTCTCATCCAAAACAATTTCAAAAAAGCCGGCTTTTTTAATACGACCTATAATCAATTCAAAACACGGTAATAAATGAAATGTATCAGCGGCGGCGTAATCTAGCTGCTTAGTGGTTAACGGGCGCTGTAGCCAATTAGTACGTGATTCGCTTTTATCTATTTCAATACCAAGTAGTGTTTTAACCATAAGGGCAAAGCCCATACAATTACCTTCACCCAATAATTGCAAAGCAAATTGAGTATCAAATAAAGGAGCAGGAACAAACCCAGCATATTTTTGAAATACTTCAATATCTTCAGAAGGTGAATGCAATACTTTTAAAACTGCTGGATCTTTTAATACCTGCCAAAAATCAAATAACGATAATTCAGCTAAGGGATCAATAAGTGCTAGGTGCTCACCGTCAAAAACCTGAATGAGTGCAACTTCTGGATACAAAGTACGACGACGCATAAACTCAGTATCAATAGCTAAAATAGGCTTACTTTGGATCTGCTCAACAAAAGTATTGAGCTGAACTTGTGTTTGAATTAATTGGTATTGCACTTAGTCTCCTACAATAAAAAAGCCGGCTAATGCCGGCTTTTTTATAGTTTTCTAATCTTTCAAGGCTCGTCTGAGTATTTTACCTACGTTAGTTTTAGGTAACTCATCCCTAAACTCAACGAGTTTTGGAACCTTGTAATTAGTTAAATTATCACGACAGTGACTTATTATATCTTTTTCAGTTAAAGAAGGGTCTTTTTTAACAACAAAAACTTTAACTTGTTCACCACTTACATCATGAGGAATGCCAACCGCTGCTACTTCAAGCACTCCGTCGTGCATTGCAACAACTTCTTCGATCTCATTTGGGAAAACGTTAAAGCCAGATACTATAATCATGTCTTTTTTGCGGTCTACAATGTAAAAGAAACCTTCATCATCATATGTTGCAATATCGCCTGTAGCAAACCAACCGTCTTTTAAACATTCAGCAGTTGCATCTGGGCGTTTGTAGTAACCAAGCATAACCTGAGGACCTTTAACACATAACTCACCAGGCTCACCTTTAGCTGCCTCTTCTCCATTATCAAGAATTAGCTTAATATCAGTATTAGGCGCAGGTAAGCCAATTGAGCCATTGTAAGACTGTAAGTCGTACGGACTAATTGTTACAAGCGGTGCACACTCTGTAAGGCCGTAGCCTTCCATTAGTTTTGAACCCGTCACTTTTTGCCACTTTTCGGCAACAGGACGTTGTACTGCCATACCACCGCCGAGTGACATTTTGAGGTGACTAAAGTCAAGCTCATCAAAACCTGGGGTATTTAATAAACCATTAAATAATGTGTTTACACCAGTGATTGCTGTAAATTTAGTTTGGCTTAACTCTTTAACGAAACCCGGCATGTCACGCGGGTTAGTGATCAATAAGTTCAAACCACCATATTTCATAAACGTTAAGCAGTTAGCTGTAAGTGCAAAAATATGGTAAAGCGGCAGTGCCGTTACAACAACTTCAGTACCACGATTTAACACTTTATCTAAACAGCCAGAAACCTGCTCAAGGTTGCCCACCATATTACCATGACTCAGCATAGCGCCTTTAGATACACCGGTAGTACCACCTGTGTATTGTAAAAAAGCTAAGTCAGACAAATTCAATTCAGGGCGTGTGTACGCATTTTCGTCAGCATTCAACAAATCTGAAAATTTAATGGTGTTTGGTAAGTTGTATTTAGGCACCATTTTCTTAACGTGCTTAACAACAAAGTTAACAATGTGCTTTTTAAGACCACCCACCATGTCACCAACTTGAGTAACAACAATGTGTTTTACGTCTGTTTTAGCAAGTGACTTTTCAAGCGTATCTGCAAAATTTGCAAGGATAAATATGGCGCTTGTGTCTGAGTCTTTTAATTGATGTTCTAATTCGCGAACAGTGTAAAGAGGATTAACATTAACAACCACACAACCGGCGCGTAAAATACCTAAAATAGAAATAGGTGTTTGTAACAAGTTAGGCATCATTACGGCAACTTTTTCGCCCTTTTTGAGACCCAAATCATTTTGGATATACGAGGCGACTTTTTTAGTTGCTGTATCAATTTCGTCATATGACAAAGTTTTACCCATGTTTGTAAATGCAGGTAAATCTTTGTAATCAGAAAAACTTTTTTCGAACACTTCGAGTAACGAGTTGTAATGCTCAGGATCGATTGTTTCAGGCATACCCTCTGGGTAGCGCTTAAGCCAGATTTTTTCCACTCTTAGCCCCTGTTTATAATTATATTTTTATTAACCTTAATCTAAGTAAGGCACTTTAACAATTGAGCAAATACTCTAATGCGAGAATAATCCCACATTTAACGTCAATATACAATTAACGTGCACCACTTTGCACCATAAATGCTTGAATGTGTTCATAACATTCTTTGCTACTTTGCATATGGCAATGGTGTCCGCCTTCTACATTAATTACACTCAAGTGATTGTAATAATTAATATACTTTTCTAAATTTTGTTTTACAAATGGGTAACCTTGGTTACCTAAAATTAATTGGCATGGTGCAATTAATTCTTTTATTGCACCAATACATTGCACTTCGTCAAACCTAAAACCTGAATGATTTTTGAGCTTAGGATCGGTTGTTAATGTAAAACCGCTGGGAAGTGCTTTTATGTTTCGCTGCATTAAAAGCGAAATTAGTTCATTATTTAAATCAGTTGTTTTAGCACGTGCCTCATAAATATGCGCTTTACTTTGGTAAACTCGCGCTTTTTTATTATGCGTTCTAGTACGATTGAGAACTGCATTTTTCAGTTGCTCAGTGACTTGCTCGCTAGGTGTTGTCACACAGCCAATACCTTCAATAAAACTTACTGTTCTTACCCTATCACTAAAACAACTTGCAAAAAGGCCAGCGACCATAGCCCCCATAGAATGCCCAACAAGGTGAACTTTATTTACACCAATAGCTTCAATAAATTGATAAACATCGTCAATATAATCAACAAAATAATAATGTGCATCATCACTTCGCCACGATGTTAATCCATGTCCTGAAAAATCAATACAGTACCATGTTTGTTCAGGAGTGTGCCCATTAAGCATAGGAGTAAAACTATTGCAGTTGTCTAACCAACCGTGAAGCGCTACAACCACCTCTTCTCCGGAACCTATTTTTAAGCCATGAATATTTAAATTACGTGTTTGAATATTAAATGGCTGCACAAAGGCTCCTTCTTATTTTATAAATATATAACATACAAGTTGTCAGACCACTAAATAGTTTACCTAAATGTTTATTATTTTAGTAGTCAAAAGCACAAGTGCAAACAACAAAAATGAATAAAAACCTTTTTATTCATAATGTTAATTTTATAAAGTGCCCTATTAACTCAGTGCTAATAAACTTTACTCATTGAGAGTTCAATATAGGCGTTGTTGTATCCATACGTTAGACTATAACGCATTAAAACAATGTTTAATCGCACTAATCCGTGATTTGTCCCAATCTATTAATTTATTTATCATAGTTAAGGTATACAATAATTTATCTATTAATAAAGTACATTCATAAGGTACGCAAAAACATGAAAAAACAGATAAGTATGCTGGCACTAATGTGTACAGCGTCTGGTGCAATGGCCGAAACCGCACCTAAAAATGTAATTTATATGATTGGCGATGGCATGGGGCCCGCCTACACGACGGCTTATCGTTATTTTAAAGATGACCCAACAACAAAAACTGTTGAGCAAACCATTTTTGATACCATGCTCACAGGAATGGCACGCACTTATCCTGACGATCACACAGTTGTAACCGATAGCGCCGCAAGTGCAACAGCGTTGAGCAGCGGACATAAAAGCTATAATGGCGCCATTGCAGTCGATACCGATAAAAAGCCGCTTAAAACAATGCTAGAAATTGCCAAAGAACGTAGCATGACCACAGCTTTAGTAGCTACATCACAAATAAACCATGCAACACCAGCAAGCTTTGCAGCTCATAATGAATCACGTAATAATTACGATGATATTGCTGATGACTACATAGATAATAAAATTGCAGGTAAGTTACCTGTTGATTTAATGCTAGGCGGCGGGACTCAATACTTTATACGTGATGACAGAAATTTGGTAGACGAATTTAAAGCTGCTGGTTACCAATATGGCGATAGCATTCAAAACCTTGATCAAATTACGCAAATTCCTGCCATTGGTTTATATGCCGCTAAAGGCTTACCTTTTGCGTTAGACGAAAACCCAACAAGGTTAACGCAACTTACCTCCAAGGCACTCAACTTATTAGACAATCAAAACAAAAATGGCTTTTTTGTGATGATTGAAGGCAGTCAAATTGATTGGTGTGGACACGCAAACGATATTGCCTGTGCTATGGCTGAAATGGATGATTTTGCATCTGCTATTGAAAAAGCAAAAGCATATGTTGATAAAAATAAAGACACTCTACTTGTTATAACTGCTGATCACTCCACGGGGGGGTTAACATTAGGTGCACATGGCCAATACAAGTGGGAAGCTGATGTTGTTCATAGTGTAAAAGCAACAGCCGGTAAAATTACTCAACAGTTACTTGACTCTGATGATCTAAAATCGGTGTGGAATAAATATACAAATATCGAATTTACCCCTGAAAATAAAATAAAGCTTGAACAAGCTAAATCTATGGGCGACAAAGCACTTAACTTAGCAGTTAAAAGTATTATAAGTGATACAAGCTTCACAGGATGGACAACAGGTGGACATACCGCAGTAGATGTTCAAGTTTTTGCTTATGGCAAAGGGAGTGAGCAATTTATTGGTTCTCAAAACAACACCGACATTGCAGATAAGTTAATCAATTTCATTAAACACTAAACAGTTAGTAAAACAAAAAACCCGAACATAGTTCGGGTTTTATATTATTGGAGATTAACTACGTTCAAGCGTAAATATCTACCCCAATTAAGTTTTGGACTTCTGCTCTGCGTTCTAAGTTTGCAAATTCAGTATAAGTAGAAATTGCTTTACTATTTTTTGCAGTCGGTTGGTCGTAAATTGTTTGGCTGTAGTCGTTACTCTTGGCGGTACTTTTAAACAATTGGTTAGCGAGCTCAACGCCCTCTTTACTGCTTTTTACGTAATCGGTGTTTGTTTTTTGAACAGAATCCTGTTCAACCAAACCTTGTGGTTTTGCAGTCACTCCCTTCGCAGGGATTATTCTGCCTGGAATATCACCTGTAAAAAAACCTGAGCCTATAGCCAGCGTCATCACGCTTCTCCACCCTTGAACATATCTAAAATTATGATTTAAAAATAGCCAATTTGCAAATTAACCTAACACGGTATTACTCGCGCCCCGGTAACTTTTTCCACGTTACAGTATCTCGAACATACTTTGGTTGGGCATCACTTGCTTGAACGCCCTGGCCTGCAATAAATGCTGCATCAACAAAGGCAAGCATAAAGCGTGCATCTGGTAATGTTATATCTGTATTAATCGTAATGTTTTCAAAGTTTGACAATGCATCAGGGTAAGTTTTAAAGCCAGTGCCTACTGCAACTGATGCTTCATTGGTTGTTATATATTCACTAGTTAAAAGCTCAGGCTTAATAACACACTCGTTATTAACTAATTCCATTAAACCATTATGTAATTTGTATTGTGCAAAGTAAATTTCACCCATGCGCGCATCTATGCTAGGAAAAACAAGTGTGTTGTTGTTTTGCTCATAGGCTTGCTGTGCCATAACTGCCAGTGTAGAAACCCCTACAAGAGGTAAATTAGTTGAATACGCTAACCCTTGAGCTATGGCCACACTTATTCTTACGCCAGTAAAGCTGCCCGGGCCTTGCCCAAAACCAATAACATCCAGTTCTTTTAATTTACAGTTTGCTTTGGTCAATAACTCATCAATCAAAGGTAGAATTTTTTGACTGTGCTGCTGTGGGCACTCTTCAAAATGATGAAATGTCTCTCCCTTATAATGTAAAACAAGTGATAGTGCTTCTGTTGAAGCATCAAGGGCAAGAATATTACTTTTGATCATTTTATTACTCTAATTAATTTGTTGTAAAAATGTATTAGCGACTTCTAAGCTTCGCGTACGACGCATTGCAGGCAAGCTTTTTAAGAACACTTGGCCATATTGTCGAGTCACTAATCGGTTATCACATATAACAAGTACGCCTTTGTCTTTGCTATCGCGTATTAAACGCCCTACACCTTGCTTTAATGCAATAACTGCTTGCGGTAATTGAATGTGTGCAAATGGGTCTTTGCCCTGCGTTTGGCAATCCTGCATTTTAGCTTGTAGTAAGGGGTCGTCAGGTGCTGCAAAAGGCAATTTATCAATAATAACACAGCTAAGCGTACTGCCTCTCACATCCACCCCTTCCCAAAATGATGCCGTACCTAATAAAACGGCATTACCATGGCGGGTAAATTTTTCTAAAATAATACGCTTAGACATTTGCCCTTGCATGTAAACGGGGTAGTCAATTTGTGTTGTAAGCCCCTCAGCGACTAAATGCATCATACGGTAACTTGTAAAAAGCACAAAACAGCGCCCTTGTGCTGACTTTATGAGCTCAAGGGTTAATTTAACAATAGCATGGGGCATATTATCAGCATGTGATTCTGGTAAGTATCTGGGTAAACACAATAATGCTTGATTTGGGTAGTCGAACGGGCTGTCGACCATCATGCTTTGCTCTGGCTTTAAGCCTAAGCTGGCATTAAAGTGGGTAAGCTTATTGTCGACCGACAGCGTCGCTGAGGTAAACACAAACGCAGCACCGGTATCTTGCATCATTTGCGCAAATTTTACAGACACATTGAGTGGTGTGATATTTATAGTTAAAAAGCGTCGTGTTGTCTCATACCAATAACTAAAACCAGTTTGTGCGGTATCAAAAACCCGTTCTAACTGCCCTTTAAATGCTAAAGCCCGTTCGAATGGATGTTCTATTTTATCGCTTCTGTCTAAGCACAGTTTTAGCACTTGATAAACAAAGTCTAAATCGCTGATAACGCGATGCAGTGCTGCACATATTTGCTTATCACTAAGCTTTTCTCGCCAATCTCCTCGACTACCATCTACACCAAACTGTAAACGTAAGTCAGCAACACTGGTTTCTAATTTATTTAAGCTTTTACCTAGTTGTAACATATCAGGAATTTCAGCTCGATATATAGCGCGTAAATCAGTAATTAAGTCCACCAGCTTTTTAGTACTCACACTTTCACCAAAGTAGTCGCTGGCAATTTCACTTAGTTGGTGGGCCTCATCAAAAATATAGGCGTCGGCTGTGGGCATCAATTCGGCAAAGCCACTTTCTTTAACTGCCATGTCTGCAAAAAATAAATGGTGATTAATAACAACTACATCCGCCTCTGCCGCAGTTAAACGCGCTTTACGTATGTAACATTCTTGAAAGTCTGGGCATTCTTTGCCTAAACAATTATCGGCAGTTGAATTCACATAAGGTAAAACTTTGGCGTCGTCTTCTATACCAATACAATCAGCTAAATCGCCTGATTGTGTTTCGCTTGCAAATTTTGCAACCATAGCCAGTTGATGCATTACATCGGGATCGTCTGTTGGTACATGCGCAACATGTTGATTTAAACGGTATGTGCATAAGTAGTTAGCACGCCCTTTTAGCAATGCCGTTTTTTTTGTCGCGCTGAGTGCTTTAACCAATTGAGGTAAATCACGATGATACAACTGCTCTTGTAGTGCTTTAGAGCCGGTAGAAATAATTGTTCTACCTTTAGATTTTAGGGCTGGCGCTAAATAAGCGAATGTTTTACCTGTTCCTGTGCCCGCCTCAACAACGAGTTGTGAACTGTTTTTTAATGCTTGAGCAACTGCGACAGCCATATCAATTTGTGGTTGGCGCGGAGTATAGCCATCAAAAGATAACGCCAAAGGGCCGGTTGCACTAAACAGTTGTTTGATAACAGCAATCACTTTTCAAAATAATAATAGTGTGATTTTACGTAAGGCTTTAACCAAGGGCAAGCAAATACAAGCCTATGCAAGGTATAAAACTACTATAGGTTTTGAACATAATTGAATAACATTGTCTGTTAATCTTTCCTATTCAAAATCAGGTTATGCTTTACCCAAACAAATTAGCGTATGTTTGAGCCCTTTTCGTTTATGTATTATTAAATATTGTTGAAATTAAGATTTAAATGTGGGTAATAAAACTCACAGTTTTGGTTAATAAACGCTGTTGGCATTGCAGCATAATGACCATGATCTTTTAAATATTCCATATGCTTTTTACCATCAGCGGTAAATTGATGAAATAAAGAGTGATTTAACCCGTCAAATTCTAGCGGTTTTATATTAACTAAGTCGCATAGTTCCTTGTTAAAGGCTGGGGTTGATTTAACCCATTTCCCTTCAATAAACTGCTCTACATAGGCATGCATTGTAAATACCTCATTTTTTAGTAACTCATCTAATTTAGGGGTACTTAAATGATTACGCACATCAGCTAAGCCCAATCGCGAAGGAATGTTACAAGCCCGGCTTAATGCTATTTGTAATGATGCTTTGGGAATACAGTATGCTGCTTTGTTGTCTAAGCAATAATCGCTACTGAGTGACTTTGCCCCATCTAAAAGTGTAAAGGGATCATATTTAATTCCGTCTCTTACAAGGTAATAAATTGAAACGGCCTTAGCGCGTTCCCCGCTGCCTTTTACCATTTTTAACCAGCTACTTATTTCATTATGCTTGCGATTAAAAAAAATATCATTTTGTAAGTACTGCTGCAAACCTGCCACCTTAATGAATATATTTATCGTAATTGCTTATATTTAAACTATATCTTTTAATAGTAAAAAACACTTTAAAACAACAACTTTAAAGATAAGTTAGTCTTTAAAGTATGTTTTAATGTTACTTGTACAAAAATTAAAATAATATGTCTGCACAGGTATTTATAACAGTCCGATTAGGCCAAATGAAATTTTGAAAAATATAGCAATTATTGCCTACGAAGGCTGCTGGGCCGTTAGCGTATTTTTAGCAAAAGATTTTTTTACTATTGTTTCTCTACTCGACTCGCATTACTCATTGCCTCAAAGTTATAACATAGAAATAATAACGACCGACGGTACACCTATAACAAGTTTGAGTAATTCACTGGTTGTTGCCGATAATTCGCTTTCTGACAAGTCATATGATTTGGTGATTATTCCGCCCATAGAAGGCTCTAAATTAAAAAATATGCCATTGGGCACTGACCTAATTATTGAGTGGCTAAAACCTAAAATACATAATAATACGTCTATTCTTAGTTTAAGTACTGGTTCATATTTTTTAGCAGCAACAGGTAAATTAAACAAAACGGTGATAGCTACTCACTGGAGTTTAGTTAAACCACTGAGTGGATTATTTCCTGATTGTGAATTTATTAGTCATAAATCGTATTTGAAAATGGGGAATATCTATACAACAGGCTCTTTTGAGGCGGGTATTAGCGTGCTTTTAGGTATTGTCGCTAAAGACAAAGGCGATCGCTTTTCTAAACAATGCGCTACTCATTTGCTTATTTCTGACTCTGGTAAGTTAAATCTTATTCTGCCTCAATTTAATAATCATAAAGACGAAAAAATTAATGAGATACAAGATTGGATTCATAACCATTCAAGTGGTTTAATCACCATAAATGAGCTGGCAAAACAATTTAATTTTAGTGAACGCAATTTAAAAAGACGATTTACACAAGCAACAGGAATATCAATCAATAAATATGTGCAAGAAGTACGGATAGATAAAGCCAAAAAGCAGTTATTAGCAACAGATAAAACAGTGAACGGAATATCAGAGGAAATAGGATATGAAAACAGTAGTTTTTTCTCTCGATTATTTAAAAAAAGTACAGGGTTAACCCCTGCAAAGTGGCGTAATAATGATTGAGTTACTTAGTTTAAATGATAATTTAAGCCCATGTATCTAGGTGTTCTATCCCATCATCGTCTTGGGTCACACTGTTTTTTTTGACTTGCGGCTTGGTTTGATCTTCTATGACACTGAGTTTTTTCTTCTTTTGTAATTCACGTTTTTTTTTGTTTTCAAGTTCTATTTTTTCGCTAGCAGTACTGCTTTGCACACCCGCGATATAAAATGCACCTTTTGACTCAAGTGACAATCGGGTAATTCTACCCAAGTAAGGTATCATCATATCCATAAATACATCCTTAAAGGCAAGCGCTTAGTTGTGAGCAAAAATCAAACAGTTGATATAATACAAACTTATGTCGTTATATCCATAGTATCGGCAGTTATAACTTATGCTTTAATTAAGCTAAAAAAAACTTGCTATAAGCATAGCTAATATGTTTTTATAGCTTTGAAAATTATTGAAACAGATTAAAGCTTAACGCTCACTAAACAGCGCTAAGCAAAATAGGATATAAAAATGCGCTTAAACCTGACAGCAGTACATCATCACCACCATTCACCGGAATAACCTGTCAGGTCTTTCGCTGAGAGGTTATTCCTAAAAGGAACCTCTGGCGATTCAAAACACATTGATTCATTTTCGCCCTGAGGTTCCCCTCGGGGTTTTTAGTTTTTAAATTAAAGGAAAATGAATAATGAGTAACACAAATCGTCTACGTATCGCCATCCAAAAAGGCGGTCGCCTGTCTAAAGATTGTCAAGATTTACTAAAGCAACTAGGTGTTAAATTAAACCTACGTGAACAACGCTTAATTGCACACTCAACCAATATGCCAATTGACGTACTTCGTGTGCGCGATGACGATATTCCGGGCTTAGTAATGGACGGTGTTTGTGATTTAGGTATCGTTGGCGAAAACGTACTAGTAGAAGTACAAGCAGAACGTGAACGCCAAGGTGTACCAAGCGAAGTTAGCAAACTAGCAAAACTAGACTTTGGTTACTGCCGCCTTGCACTTGCATGGCCACAAGAGCTTGGCCCACGTGATAAAAGCTGGTTTGAAGGCAAACGTATTGCAACAACCTACCCAGAAATTTTAACGCAGTGGTTAAAGCGCGAAGGCATTAATGCAAGCACTGTAATGCTTACAGGCTCAGTAGAAGTAGCCCCACGTGCCGGTCTTTCTGATGCAATTTGTGATTTAGTTTCTACCGGTGCAACGCTTGAAGCGAACGGCTTAATTCAAGGTGATACAATTTTAGAATCAAACGCCTGTTTAATTCAAAATAAAGATCTTCAAGATGAAGACAAATTAGCGCTAATCAATAAGCTTATGCCGCGCCTTCGTGGTGTTAAACAAGCAAAAGAAAGCAAATACATTATGCTACACGCGCCAAAAACTAAACTTGATGAAATTTGCGAAATTTTACCAGGCTCAGGCCAACCTACTCTACTTGCACTTGCTGGTAATGAAGAGTATGTAGCGCTTCACATGGTAAGCAGCGAAACATTATTTTGGGAAACAATGGAGCAGCTTAAAGCCCTAGGCGCTAACTCTATTTTAGTAATGCCAATTGAAAAAATGATGGAGTAAGTACCATGCTTCGTTGGAATGAGGAATCTTCACAAGTACAAGCAGCGGCGCTAATGCGCCCTGCGGTTTCTGCCAGCGCAAAGGTTGAAGCAATATGCCAAACAATAATGAGCGATGTTAAAGAGCAAGGCGATAAAGCCTTACTCGATATGGCTAAAAAGTTTGATAATAGAGCGAACCCTCGTTTACGTGTACCGCTTGATGAAATAAACGCATCAGAGCAGGCACTAAGCGCAGAGCTTAAATACGCAATTGACACCGCTTATTCAAACGTAAAACGTTTTCACAAAGCGCAATTGCCTAAAGATATTAAGTTATCAACCCAACCTGGCGTTGAATGTGAACTGAAATATCAGGCCATCGAAGCTGTGGGTATTTATGTACCTGGTGGCAGTGCTCCACTGCCATCATCGGTTATTATGCAAGGTGTACTTGCGCAATTAAGTGGTGCTAAAACCGTCGTACTTGCAACCCCTGTTCAAGGTAATGAACGTATTAACCCTGCGATATTATATGCTGCTAAGTTATGTGGCATTACAACTTTAATTGAAAGTGGTGGCGCAGGTGCTATAGCTGCAATGGCCTACGGCACTGAATCAGTGCCTAAAGTGAACAAAATTTTTGGCCCAGGTAATAGCTTTGTAACGATGGCCAAACAGCTTGTTGCGCAAACAATTCCTGGAATGGCAATCGATATGCCAGCAGGCCCTTCTGAAGTATTAGTTATTGCAGATGAACGTGCAAACCCAGAGTTTATAGCCGCCGATCTACTCTCGCAGGCAGAGCACGGCGCAGACTCGCAAGTTATTTTATTGTGTAACAGCGAAAGTATCATAGTGCAAACGCAGCAGGCACTTACACGCCAGCTTGCTAAATTAAGCCGCAAAGATACAGCCGAGCAAGCACTGGCTAATTCATCACTTATTTTAGTAGACTCTGTTGAGCAAGCATTTGACGTATCAGCGCAATATGGCCCTGAGCACTTAATTTTGCAATTAGCAGATTCAACACCTTATCTAGATAAAGTAAAAAATGCAGGCTCGGTATTTGTTGGCGACTACACGCCAGAGTCAGCGGGCGATTATGCATCGGGCACTAACCATGTGTTACCTACCTATGGTTACAGTGCAACGTATTCAAGTTTAAACTTGCTTGATTTTTTCCGCACTTACACAGTGCAAACTATTAGTAAAAGTGGCTTAACACAGCTGTCTAAAGCTATTTTGCCACTAGCAGATGCAGAAGGCCTTGATGCACACGCAAATGCGGTTTCAATTCGTTTAGAGGCAATTAAAAATGAGCAATGAGAGCGCACAAGCGACTAGCTTATTACCACAAAATATTGCAGGTCTTGCTGCCTATAGCTCTGCTAAAAGTGAAAAGCTAACAGGGTCAACGTGGTTAAATGCCAATGAAAGCCCGTACGCGAAAAATATTGAGCTGAGTATTGAAGATTTAAATCGCTACCCAGATCCACAGCCGCAATTGGTTATTGACCGCTATGCTGCGTATGCAGAGCTTGAAAGCGAAAACGTATTAATGACGCGCGGCGCCGATGAAGGCATTGAGCTTTTAGTACGCACTTATTGTGAACCAGCAAAAGACAGCATTGCGTTATTTTTACCAACATATGGTATGTACAAAGTTACGGCTGATACTCATAACGTTGCCATTAATAGCCTAACGCAAGCGCTATTACTTGATGGCAGTGTTAATGAAATAGTTGAGGCTGTGGGCAGCTCAAAATTGGTGTTTATTTGTAATCCAAATAACCCAACCGGTAGCATAACCCCGCTTAATAAAGTAAAAGCAATTGCAACAGCGCTTGCGGGAAAAGCACTCGTCATTGTTGATGAAGCCTATATTGAATTTTGCCCAGAGCAAAGCGCCACAGCACTTATAAACGAATTTAGTAATGTAGTGGTACTGCGCACATTATCTAAAGCGTTTGCACTTGCAGGCCTTAGAACTGGTTTTACACTTGCACAACAAAGTGTACTTGCGCCAATTCGTAAAGTGATTGCGCCGTATCCGGTATCGGGTGTGGTGGCAAGTATTGCAGCGCAAGCAATTGCACCTGATGCAATTACATCAATGCGCCGCCAAGTGACTATATTAAATAGCTTAAAAGCTAAACTTGTACAGTGGTTAAACGCCTCCCCTGCTGCATTAAAAATTCTCACTGGTGAAGGTAACTTTGTTACCTTAAAATTAGCCAATAAAAACTACTTTAAAGTAGCACTTGAGCAAGGTTTAGTAATGCGCGCGTTTACCCTATACGGTGAAGACGATTGGCTACGAATTTCAATTGGTAGTGAACAAGAGCTCGAACAAGTTAAAATCTGGTTAGATGGCTTACAAACGCCAGCTACCACCGCACCATTAGCAGGAAACGAAGTATCATGAGTAACCCCTATTTATTTATTGACCGCGACGGCACCATAATCGAAGAGCCAGTTACCGACAAACAGGTAGACAGCCTAGAAAAGCTCGCCTTTTTACCAGGTGTTATCCCGGCGTTGTTACAATTACAAGCCGCCGGCTATCGTTTAGTGATGGTATCGAATCAAGATGGCTTAGGCACAGACAGCTTCCCGACTGCTGACTTTGATATAGCACAAGATAAAATGATGGACATAATGCAAAGCCAAGGTATTAGCTTTGACGAGGTATTAATTTGTCCACACTTTGACGAGCAAAACTGTGATTGTCGTAAACCTAAAACAGGTTTATTAACTGAGCTGATGCGCTCTGGCAAAGTTGATTTAGCACGTTCATATGTGATTGGCGATCGCCAAACAGATATTGGCCTTGCACAAAATTTATGTTGTGAAGGTATTTTGTACGATGGCAGCTGGCCTGCTATTGTTACCAAGCTAACCACAGCCAACCGCGAAGGCCGTGTTACGCGTAACACCAAAGAAACACAAATTGATGTAGCCATAAACCTAGATCAAACTAAAAATGGCAGCATAGACACCGGCCTTGGCTTTTTTGATCACATGCTTGATCAAATTCGCACCCACGCCAACATTGGTTTAAACATTAAAGCCAAAGGCGATTTACACATAGACGAGCACCACCTTGTTGAAGACATTGGTATTGCCCTAGGTGTTGCGCTTAAACAAGCGCTTGGCACTAAATCGCAAATAGCGCGCTACGGTTTTGCACTGCCAATGGATGAATGTAAAGCAGAGGCACAAATTGATTTATCGGGCCGCGCTTCATTTGTATTAAACGCTAATTTTAGCCGCGAAAAAGCAGGCGATTTAGACGTACAAATGGTTGAGCACTTTTTCAAAAGCTTAAGCGATAATGCTGCTATTAGCCTTATTTTATCGGTGAGCGACGGTAACTGTCATCACCAAGTAGAAGGCTTATTTAAAGCGTTTTCACGTGCTCTTCGTATGGCAGTGGCACAAGACACGACCCAACAAACAGCCAGCTCTAAGGGATGTTTATGATTGCCATAATTAATACCGGTTGTGCCAATATAAATTCAGTACGCTTTGCGTTTGAACGCTTAGGCCAAACGCCAACAGTAATTACATCACCAGAGCAATTAGCGGGTTTTGAGCGCGCTATATTGCCAGGTGTAGGTCACGCGTCGGTTGCTATGAAACGCCTAGCAGATAACGGCTGGCAACAAGCTATAAATGAATACCAGCGCCCGCTTATGGGTATTTGTTTAGGTATGCAGTTACTGTGCGAAAGCACCGAAGAAGGTAACGTACAGTGCCTAGGTAAAATACCAGGGCAAGTAAAAGCGCTTGATGTAGGCAATTTAACGTCGCCGCATATGGGTTGGAATAACTTAAGCGTTAACAAAGAGCATGCATTAACTAAAGGGCTAACGCTTGATGAGCAAGTGTATTTTGTTCACAGCTTTGGGCACACCGTAAACGACGCCACACTAGTGAGCGGCGAATATGGTCAAACCTTTTCAGCCATTGTTGCTAAAGACAATTACGCAGGCATGCAATTTCACCCAGAGCGCAGCGCAAAAGTTGGCGCACGTTTATTACAAAATTTTGTTGATTGGCAGTTGTAAGCTGCCCATTAACTAACAAAAAAGAGATTATTTGTGATTATTCCAGCATTAGACGTATTACAAAATCAAATTGTGCGCTTGTACCAAGGTAAATACGACACAGCACAGTTTTACCCTTTCGAACTTGGCGCGCGTTTAAAAGAATACGCCGACAGTGGCGCAGGCAAGTTACACCTTGTTGATTTAGAAGGTGCACGCGATCCAAGTAAAAAACAGTGGAAACATATTCAAGCTGCAACCAAAGCACTTAACGTACCGTACCAAGTGGGCGGCGGTATTCGCTCAGAGCAAGATGTAAGTGATTGGCTAAAAGCCGGTGCAAACCAAGTTGTTATTGGTTCAATGGCAGTAGAAAAACGCGAGCAAGTAAAAGCCTGGATTGAACAATTTGGCGCAGAGCACTTTGTTATTGCCCTTGATGTAAATAAAACAGCCACGGGCTGGGCTCCTGCAACCCATGGTTGGTTAAGTGAATCTGAGTTTGGTTTACTTGAGCTTGTAGATTTTTATGTAAGCTTGGGCGTTATTGACTTTTTATGCACGGACATCAGTAAAGATGGCACCATGACTGGCCCATCGTTTGAGCTTTACGAAGATTTAACTCGCCATAACAGCAGCATTAAGGTGCAAGCTTCGGGTGGCGTAAGTTCACTTGATGACATTAAAAAACTTAAAGAGCTTGGCGTAGGTGGCGTTATTTTAGGTAAGTCACTACTTGATGGCGCATTTAGTGTTGAGGAGGCGTTGGCATGTTATCAAAACGCATAATCCCGTGTTTAGATGTAAAAGACGGCCAAGTAGTAAAAGGCGTTAAATTTAAAGGCCACGAAATAGTGGGCGATATTTTAACAATGGCAAAAGCATACAGCGATGCCGGCGCCGATGAACTGGTTTTTTACGAAATCAGCGCAAGTGTTGAAAAACGCCTACTTGATGTAAATTGGGTAGAGAGCATTGCCCGCCACATCGATATTCCATTTTGTGTGGCTGGCGGTATTAAATCGGTAGCCGATGCAGCACGTGTACTAGAGCGTGGCGCTGACAAAATAAGTATTAACAGCCCTGCTATTGCCCGCCCTGAGCTTATAAAAGAGCTACACGATGAATTTGGTAAGCAATGTGTTGTTGTAGGTATTGATAGCTTTTACGATGAAGTGACCGGCGAGTATTTAGTGTATCAATTAACCGGCGATCCTAATGCATCAAGCCGTACACGTTACAAAACCGAGGAATGGGTTAAACGCGTACAAGACTTAGGCGCAGGCGAAATTGTTTTAAACTGTATGAACCAAGATGGCGTACGTAACGGTTACGACAATGAGCAGCTAAGTAAAATGCGCGCATTATGTAATATTCCTTTAATCGCATCTGGCGGTGCAGGCAGTATGCAAGATTTTGTTGATGTATTTAAACAAAGCGAAGTCGATGGCGCATTAGCAGCAAGCGTTTTTCACAAAAATGTGATTAACATTGGCGAATTAAAACAATTTTTAACCGATAACCAAGTGGCAGCAAGACTATGCAAGTAACACAACAAAACCAAACTCAAGTAGATTTTGCTAAAAGCGAAATGATCCCTGCGATTGTTCAAGATGCTCGCTCTGGTGTTATTTTAATGCAAGGCTTTATGAACAGCGAAGCACTAAAGGCGACGCTTGAAAGTAACAAAGTAACCTTTTACTCGCGTTCAAAGTCACGTTTATGGACCAAAGGTGAGTCATCAGAAAACTACTTAAACGTAGTATCGGTGCATACCGATTGTGACTACGACTCAATTTTAGTACTGGCTAATCCAGAGGGCCCAACGTGCCACTTAGGCACACAAAGCTGCTTTGGCGATGATGCTAAACCAAGCTTAAGCTTTTTAGCACAATTAGAAGATGTCATTGTTGAGCGTAAAAATGATGACCCATCAAAAAGCTACACCGCTTCATTGTTTGCTAAAGACTTAAGCCGCAGCTGTCAAAAAGTAGGTGAAGAAGGTGTAGAAGTGGCACTTGCAGCAATGAAACATGACAACAATGAACTTACCAACGAATCGGCCGATTTGTTGTATCACCTCGTTGTACTACTACAACGCCAAGGGTTAGAACTCACTGATGTAGTTGCTTGCCTACAAGGTCGTCATAAGTAAATACAACGATTACTGTGTGCGCCATTATGTGGCGCAGATCGTTATAAAAAGCCATAATTTTTCTTTTTAATTCAGCCTCTCAATAGCATTTATTCTCTCCCTTAGGTACCCTTTAACTAGGGTCTGCTGACCTTTGCGGATTAATATTTGTTCAAACTAGGGGCGGTTTAATCGCGGCGCGAGGTTTGCAACCTAGTGGGCTCGATAACTGCTCCTGCGTTATTCTACTGGCTTACATCCATGTAAGAATAAGTAAAAACCGAGCAAAGCTTCCGCGTCCTGCTCACGCCCCTTACCTACATCCATGTAGGCAACAAAGAGTAAATCGCCTCTAGGCAGAACCCTTCGGGCAGCGCCTGTTTGGCATTGATGCTGCGTTATCGCCTATATATGTGGAACATTCACACTACTTAGGCTCTTCCTTGCCTAAATACCAAACAGACTGCTGCAAATTTAATCTAAAAAGGTCAACAGCCCCTAATTAACTTTGACTAAATTATTTATGCTTACCCGGTAACATAGAACCCAATACGCCATCTTGCTTTATTAAACCATGATGAAGTGCAGCGCTTACATGCATAAAAATAAACAGTAAAAATGCATAAGCAATTAAGCCATGTGCTTCACGAAAAAATGCATAGGTCTCAATATTTTTACTAACTAAATTAGGCAAAGTAAATATACCAAAAAAGCTCACAGAACGTTCATCAGCACTTTGCATTAACCAGCCTGAAATTGGCATTAAAATCATATACGCATATAAGCCCACTTGGGTTAAATTTGCCGCTAAAGCTTGTGCTTTAGGAACACTTTGGGGTAATACAGGGCTTTTATGCAGTACTTTATTAATTAATCTTATCGCCACTAATATCAGTGCTAACACGCCAAACGATTTATGTAGTTGTATAGCTTCTACTTGCCATACGGCTAAACTTTGTACCATCGATAAACCAAGAAATAACATAGAAAGTATAATTAATGCCATCGCCCAGTGAATAAGCATACTCGACGCTGAGTATTTAGTAATTGTGTTCATTGACTCGTTCCTGTGATTAATTATTTAAAAGTACTTCTTTAGCACGACGACGAAATGACTCTGCATACGCAGCGCCACGGGCACGTAAAATAGGATCGGCACTTGGCTCAATACCTGTTGGTAATACCAGCGGATCAAAGTTCATGTTTTCACATACCCCACCCTCTTGTGCCTGCAAGCGTGATATTACTAACGTACCGGCGTTAATGGTTTTGCGCGATTGTGGCCATAAAACAGTTGGGTTGTTTTCATTATCTTCTTCGGTTGCAAAGCTAAACAGCATATCGAACTTAACCGGAGACTGAGCTACTTGGTCTTTAAGTTGTAGTTGCAACGCATCTGGTGAATTATTATTAAGTGGTTGGATATTTTCATCACTTAATTGTGGTTTAGCAAGCCAGCGCATGGCATGCTTTTCATCATTCTCATCCACCAAATAAAACGCATTGATACTGTGGTATTGCTCAGTGGCAAAGCTACTGGTTGGCGTGTAGCTTGCTTTCCAGTTAATAAAAGCAGCACTTTCAGGGTGTGCTGCAAAAAACGCTTTAATTTTTTCTGGGCTGCGCTTTTTAGTCACCGGATCGGGTGAAAGTGCTTGTAGTTGTTTAAAAAACGCTTCTGGCGTAGCTACGGCCATAACCGGAGGCGTATTCATTGCCACCCGCCATTCTTGGTTATCATCAGTAGTTATAGAAAACGCTAAACTACGCACAGGAGCTTTTAAATCAGGTGCAGTTGGATTATTACCCGCAATAGAAAAGCGACCTACAAAAGGAGTGGCTCCTAAATCAAATACCTTCGCTTGCGAATACTTAGCAAGCTCACCCGTTGACTCAAAAGAGCCTGCTAAACAAATACCTTTTGCGTGTGCTCGGCGAAATCCCTTATGGGTTTTATCACCTTGCTGTAAATTAACAAAACGCTGTGCAGTCACTGCGTCACGATTAAATGCGCCAGTAAAATACAAAATAGTCAGGGCAAATAAGCTAATAATTGCTATTAAGATGATTTTTTTACTCATGGTAGGATTTGACCTCGTATGATTATTTTTTGATGACTATGTTGGAATTTTTCACAGTTAAAATTACCCGTGAAAATAATGGCTAACCATTGCTGAGTGATGCTTTGAGTTGAAGTGTTTTTATCAAGCAATACCAACATCATTCTTACAAGACCGCTCCTAAGCAATTAATATTTCAATTTAATTTGTAAAAAGTACAGTTTGTGGTTTTAATACTACATAGCTAATATTTTAGGCGTCTGCTTTTAAAATGCTGATTATTAATTATACTTAGCCCACCATAAAGCAAATATTAAGTTGCACTTTTGGTGCTTTCTACAAAATCATACAAATTAAAACAAAACGGTACAGCAATAATAAACTATAGAAATTACAATGTTATTTATTGCCTACTACCTTACTGCTTCTTTTAAAGTAGTTATAGTTTAATAACTTACATTTCAGGTAAATTCGAAAATAAACGCAATTGGCTATTTTATAATTTTTACTGATTAAAAAATGCCAAAAATTAACAACGCACTTTTTATTTAAGGTAAGCCATATGATCAAAACACGTTGTTTTACTCAATTTAATTTGATTAGTATCACGTTTCTACTTTTATTAGCCGGTTGCTCAGAAAGCGAAGTCACTACAGAAAAACAAAACGAACCGCGTGCGGTTAAACTAATAACCATAGGTGATGAGTCGCAATCAAAAACGTTCACCTACCCCGCCACTATCGACACTATAAATAGCTCAAAGCTTGCTTTTCAAGTTAGCGGAAAGTTAGAAGCGCTTAACGTTATTGCTGCACAAAACGTAAACAAAGGCGATGTAATTGCTGTATTAGAACAACGAAACTTTATTAATGAGGTCAAGTCGAGCAAAATTCAGTTTGAAACAGCCGATAATGATTACCAACGTGGTTTGAAGCTCGTTAAAGATGGGGTTATTTCACAACGTGATATAGAGCAACTAAAATCTAAAAAAGAAGTAGCCGAATCGCAATATGACTCAGCGCAAAAAGCATTATCTGACAGTAAAATTATAGCGCCTTACGATGCTATTGTTGCAGAAGTACCGGTAAAGCAGCTTGAAAACATAAGTGCTGGGCAACATGTTGTTACTTTATTTGGTAAAGGTGAAATGGAAGCGGTGGTAAATATTCCCGCGTCTATTGTGGCCACAGTAGATTCTAAGCAGAACAATGTAGCCTCAGTAATTTTACAAGATGTATCAACTGCTCCCATTCCTGCAACATTTAGACGAGCCAATTTAGAAGCCGACTCAGCGAGCCAAACCTATGAAGTACGATTTGCCTTTGCTGTACCAAATAACCTCAATATATTGCCTGGTATGAATGCTAGTCTAAAAATAACCCGTGAAAGCAGCTCAAATACAACTCGCTTACTAGTGCCAACCTTTGCTATTTTTGAACAAAACGGAGAGCACTTTGTTTGGACGGTTGACGCTAAAACAATGCAAGCTTCTAAAGCTCCCGTTAAAATTGAAAATGGCATTGGCGAGCAACTCATTGTCACTGACGGTTTAAAAGCCGGGGATGTAATTATTGGTGCAGGTGCAAACTATGTGACTGAGGGTATGAAAGTACGTCCTTGGACTAAAGCATAGGAGCGCGATAATGGATTTAGCAAAATGGACAATCAATAATAAGTTAATTAGCACCATACTCATTATTTTAACTCTAGGATTTGGTTTTTCATCCTATAAAAACATGCCTCGCTTTGAAGACCCCGAATTTATAATTCGTACCGCGCAGGTGTTTGTTTCGTATTCAGGTGCAAGCCCACTAGAAGTTGCAAAAGAGGTCACTGAGCCGCTAGAGCGTGCTATTCAAGAACTGCAAGAAGTTGATACTATATCATCTACTTCATCTACGGGTTTATCTGAAATTAAAGTAGAGATTAAATCAGAGTTTTCTCCGACTAAATCTGAGTTGCAAGTTATTTGGACTAAGCTCAGAAACAAAATAAATGACACACGTCCAACATTACCGCCTGGTACTGGCACGCCACAAGTTTATGATGATTTTGGTGATGTGTATGGCTTAAGTTATTTAATTACCGCCGAAGGATACTCACCCGACGAGTTACATGCCTACGCTAAAGATTTGCAAAGTGACATTTTACAAGTAGAGGGCGTAGCCAAAGTTGCTATGACAGGCGTGCAGCAAGAAGGCATATTTGTAGAAATAGCCCGTGAAGAGTTAGCCTCTTTAGGCGTGTCTATTAATAATATTTACGGCATTTTAGATGAGCAAAACGCTGTATTGAGCGCTGGTAACACTCAAATTGGCGATCAACGTATTTTTATTGACCCTACTGGGGAAATAAACTCCGTTGATACCATTAAAAATCTATTGGTCAGTGCTAGCGGTGAAGGTAAAACAATTTATCTTAAAGATATTGCCAATGTATACCGTGGCTTTCAAAGCCCAGCAACCAAGTTAGTCCGTTATAACTCTAAACCTGTAATTTCACTTGGGGTCGCCAGTGTATTGGGTGCTAATGTGGTTAAAGTATTTGACCGCGTTGATGACAGAGTGAAACAAACTGAAAACCTCAGACCGCTGGGTATCACAGTGCATGAGTTTTACCACCAAGGTAAAGTAGTACAAGATTCAGTCGACAACTTTGTAGTGAATGTTTTAGTCGCACTGGTGATCGTAATGGTTACCCTGCTGCTATTTATGGGTTTGCGCTCAGGAATTATTATTGGCGCCGTACTACTGCTAACCATTTTTGCGACCCTTGCTACCATGGATTTTAGCGGCATACCCATGCATCGTATTTCGCTTGGTGCGCTTATTATCGCGTTAGGCATGATGGTTGATAACGCCATTGTAGTAACCGAAGGAATTTTAGTCGGTACACAAAAAGGACGTAAAAAGTTAGAAATTGCTAGCGAAGTTGTAAAGCAAACTAAATGGCCATTACTAGGTGGTACCTTAGTAGGGATTGTTGCCTTTGCGCCTATTGGCCTTGCTCCAGGTGATACCGCCGAATTTACCGGTCATTTATTCTGGGTAATTTTAATCTCTTTATTATACAGCTGGCTATTTGCCATTACCCTAACCCCCTTATTTTGTTATTGCTTGTTTAAAGAGCAAGATAACGATACCTCAGGCTCAGCGAAGCCAAATAAACTTATGGCACTTTATCAATCGGTAGTGGTGTCAGCACTGCATCATCGCTGGCTCAGTATTACCGTTGTAGTTGCCACCTTTAGTGTGTCTATGTGGGGATTTCAATTTGTAAAATCAGGATTTTTTCCAGCTTCTACCACACCACAAATGGTGGTTGATTTTTGGCTACCGCAAGGTACCGATATTGAAAAAACCAAAAAAGACATGCTCAAGTTAGAGGAATTTGTAAAGCAACAAAATGGTGTTGAAGGTATCCAAACCCTTATTGGTGGTGGCGGGCTTCGCTACATGCTTATTTATGGTAGCGAGTCACCAAACAGCTCTTACGGGCAAATTTTAGCCAAAGTCGATGACTATAAAAAGCTAGATAAACTCTTACCAATCGTACAAAACTACATTGACGATAACTTTGTTGATGCTCAGGGCAAAGTATGGCGTTTTGTAATGGGCCCAGGTGGTGGCTCTAAAATAGAAGCCACATTTAAAGGCCCCGACCCAGATGTATTAAGAGAGCTAGCTGCACAAGCAAAAGGAGTATTAATTGATGATGGTGGCGCCTTGTCTATTAAAGATACATGGCGACAACGCATTAGTGTTATTGAACCACAGTACTCTGCCATTAATGCGCAGCGCGCTGGTGTAACGCGTAAAGCGGTTGCTGAAGCCTTACAGCAGAACTTTTCTGGTCAAGTGGTTGGACAGTATCGTGAAGGTGAAGAGCTCATTCCTATTATTGTTAGAGCACCACAATCGGAACGTGTCGACATAAACGATATTGGCAACATTCAGGTACAAAGCAATATCACTGGTGAAACACTGCCCCTAGCGCAAGTAACCAATGGGTTTAAAACTGTCTGGCGCGATGGCATTTTAAAACGTGAAGACCGCGAATGGACTATAAAAGCTCAAGCGGATCCTCTGCCGGGTGAACTAGCCTCAGAGTTATTTAATCGGGTAAGGCCTAAAATAGAAGCCATTGACCTTCCTCAAGGGTATCGACTTGAATGGGATGGCGAATACGGACAATCGAAAGAGTCTAACGAAATGTTGGCCTCAACTATTCCAATGGGCTTTTTAGCCATGGTGCTGATTGTTATTGTGTTATTTAATGCTTTAAAACAACCAATTATTATTTGGCTGGTTGTGCCATTAGCCTTAATTGGTGTTGTGTTTGGGCTGGTAACCACACAAATACCACTAGAGTTTATGGGTATATTAGGATTACTGTCGCTCTCTGGTTTGTTAATTAAAAATGCCATTGTATTAGTAGATCAAATGGACATGGAAATTCGCCAAGGTAAACCTGCATATAATGCCATTATCGACTCGGCAAATAGTCGGGTAAGACCGGTAATGATGGGCACTCTAACCACGGTGTTAGGGGTTATTCCACTGTATTTTGATGCATTTTTCCAATCAATGTCTGTGGTTTTAGTATTCGGGTTACTGTTTGCTACCTTGCTTACATTAACCGTAATACCTGTTCTATACGCCATTTTTATGAATGTTAAACAAGACGAACAGGCAACTAATTAAACGCCAACAAAGATATGGCCATGCTTAGTAGTAAGTCATGGCCTTTTTATAAGCTTTGAGCAAAATAATTCATATAATTATCACAATTAACTTTTAAAAAATACTGCATATACAACATACCTTTCAAACCTTATAGCTGCTAAAAACGCCCTCAGATACGGTTATTCTTTTTCAAAATAAACATTTTAATTTTAGTATTTTATAAATTTAAATAAGCATTGAAGCGGATATTTTTTTAAGGCATTAATTATCACTTTAAGTTCTAGCTTTAAGTATTAACATAGCCGGAGTTCTATTATATGGTGAGGCTAAGAATTCATTGCATAGTAATGCATTAAGATTCATTCATTAAATTAACTATTCAAATTTATCAAATAAATAACATATCAAGTGCAGTCTATGCGTCTTCTATTTAGTCATACAAACGATAAATGTAAAAACAGCTTTATTTCAAATCAAAATTTTAAAAACTAGGCATTCTCATGTTATCAAAACGCATAATTCCTTGTTGAGATGTAAAAGACGGCTAAGTCGTTAAAGGGGTTAAATTTAAAGGCTACGAAGTGGTTGGCGATGTACTTACCCTAGCTAACGCCTACAGCGAAGCCGGTGCTGATGAACTTGTGTTTTAAGAGATCAGTGCAAGTGTTGAAAAACGGTTACTCGATGTTAATTGGGTTGAAAACATTGCCCGCCATATCGATATTCCATTTTGTGTAGCCGGTGGCATTAAATCGGTAGCCGATGCAGCTCGTGTGCTTGAACATGGCGCTGACAAAATCAGTATTAATAGCCCTGCAATTGCGCGTCCAGAGCTAATAAAAGAATTACATGATGAGTTTGGCAAGCAGTGTGTAGTTGTTGGCATTGACAGCTTTTTTGACGAAACAACCGGTGAATATCTTGTTTATCAGCTTACTGGCGATCCTAATGCGTCAAGCCGCACCCGTTATAAAACCGAAGAATGGGTTAAACGCGTACAAGACTTAGGTGCAGGCGAAATCGTTTTAAATTGTATGAACCAAGATGGTGTTCGCAACGGTTACGACAACGAGCAACTCAGCAAAATACCCCAGCTGTGTGATATTCCTTTAATCGCCTCAGGCGGTGCAGGCAGCATGCAAGATTTTGTTGATGTATTACAACAAAGCCAAGTAGATGGTGCGCTCGCAGCCAGTGTTTTTCACAAAAACGTGATAAACATCGGTGAACTAAAACAATTTTTAATCGATAACCAAGTGGCATCAAGACTATGCAAGTAACCTTAGAAAACCAAACTCAAGTTGCTTTCGCTAAAAGCGAGATGATCCCTGCCATTGTTCAAGATGCCCGCTCTGGCGTAATTTTAATGCAAGGCTTTATGAACAGCGAAGCGCTAAAAGCTACACTGCGTCACTGTTCGCAGAAGACTTAAGCCGTAGCTTTCAAAAAGTAGGTGAAGAAGGTGTAGAAGTGGCACTTGCGGCAATGAAACACGACAACAATGAACTTACCAACGAATCGGCCGATTTGTTGTATCACCTTGTTGTACTATTACAACGACAAGAGTTAGAGCTCACTGCTGTAGCTGCTTGCCTACAAGGTCGTCATAAGTAAATATAACGATTACTGTGTGCGCAATTATTTGGCGCACATCGTTATAAAAAGCCATAATTTTTCTTTTTTAATTCAGACTCTCAATAGCATTTATTCTCTACCTTAGGTATCCTTGGTAGCAATTACAAAAGGATAGCGCACTATGAAAACTTATATATCGCTTATACTCACGGGCCTTATTTTATCTGGCTGTAGCAGTTTAACCAGTGAACAAAAAGCCAAATTAGACAGCTTAACGCCCTGTGAAAAAATGGATGGCTTAATAACCGAATTCGATAATCGCTTTGATGCGTTAAAAGACACTAAAGTACAAAACTCATATTTAGATGTATGGACTGCAAAGTACAACGTATTTGGCGATAACTGCCAAGTGACTAGCTTTAACAATAAAACTGTGACCTATCAATGCCAAGAAAGCTACAAAGATCAACAACAAGCGGTAGCTATGCATCAACAAGCAGTTGAACTTACTCGCCAATGTTTAACTAAAAAAAACAACTGGTTAGAAACACAAAAAGAGTCAGAAACGTCGCTGCGTACCACCTTTGTACTTGATGATAAGTCGCCGGTTATTTCTGTTTATACCAGCAAAACGTTATCAAAAATTAAAACTTGGTCGACCTCTTTAGAAGTAGGAAAGCCCGTCGCCACTAAATAATGACGAGAGAATTTATGCGCCAAACACCCATTAAACAATCCACTCATTTAAAAACAGACTGTATCGGTGAATGTTATAGAATGAATGGCTACTGCACTGGGTGCGGGCGCACTAGCGATGAAATATTCGACTGGATTATTTTAACTGACGAACAAAAGCAAGCAATATTGACCTCCCCCCGCGAAGACGCAAACAAAGACTAGCTTAAATTTATCAACTGTTAAGGCGCATTACGTTGTGATGGGTCTCGTTTAAAATCCTTGCTTAATTGCTTAGGATCTAACGCTTCACGTTGTTTGCTGGCGCCCTCAGCCCACCACATTAATTGATTAAAGGTGCGCGAAAAATAGCTATCCCACGATGTTTGCTCTTCCCTATTGTTTACTTCACCACTTTCAATAAACACGTCTTGCGCTTTTGGTACATGGATCATTGCTGATACGGGTAAACAGCCCAGTTCACTTAAAAAACTGCGCATGCCAACAGCAGCACGTACGCCGCCCCACTGCCCTGCAGAATAGGTAACAATAGCACTGGGTTTATAGCCAAATAGAGAACTTCCAAAATGGTTTAACAAATTAGCGAGTGCCGGACTCATAGAATGATTATATTCAGGGCTTACCATCACAAAGCCATCGCTGGCTTTAACTTTTGTCGCTAAATCATCAAGCCGTTTAGGTACCTCAGCCTGCGAATAGGCAAAGTGCGGTTTAAACACAGGGTCTAAATCGTAATCGAGCGGATCAATAAGCTCTATTTCATGCTTAGAGTAATGCTCAAGCAAACAACACTCACATGCTTTTGCTACCCTTTCCCCTAAACGCGCAGGCTTAGGTGGAGTACTTTTTCTAACCGAACCGAGAAAGATTAAAAATTTCATGTATCGGCACTCCTTTTTAATTACAAAAATAAATACCTCAAAAAAGCTTGAGGTACTTACCGTACGATTTAGGCTTTATCGAGTGCTTGGCTTACATCGGCAATAATATCATCAATGTTTTCAATACCCACCGATAACCGAATTAAATCGCGGCTAACGCCAGCATTAGCAAGCTCTTCATCATTTAATTGGCGGTGCGTAGTAGATGCTGGGTGACACGCCAGCGATTTCGCATCGCCAATATTCACCAAACGTAAAATCATGTTTAGGGCATCAATAAACCGCGTACCGGCTTCAAGGCCACCAGCAATACCAAAACTTAAAATACCCGAAGCCTTACCATTGGTAATTTTTTGGCTCATTTCGTTATACGGGCTTGATTTTAATCCCGCATAATTAACCCAAAGCACCTTAGGGTGACTCTCTAGGTATTCAGCAATTTTTTGCGCGTTTTCGCAGTGACGATCCATTCTTAGCCCCAACGTTTCAAGGCCAATTAAAATATCAGAGGCGTTTTTAGGCGCAAGCGCCGCACCGGTGTTTCTAAGAGGGACAACGCGGCAACGCCCAATAAATGCCGCCTCAGCAAACGCATCGGTATACACTACATTATGGTACGACGGATCAGGCTCATTCATCATCGTAAAACGGGTGGCATTGGCTTTCCAATCAAACTTGCCCGAATCAACAATCATACCGCCAATCGCGGTACCATGGCCGTTAATATATTTAGTGAGTGAGTGCACCACAATATCGGCACCTAACTCAAATGGACGACACAGATACGGCGTAGCCACGGTGTTATCTACAATTAAAGGCACTCCTTTACTGTGGGCAATTTTTGCTAGGCGAGCGATATCAACTATATTCCCTGCAGGGTTACCAATCGACTCACAAAATACCGCACGCGTATTGTCATCAATAGCATTTTCAAAACCGTCAAAATCATCGGCTTTAATCATTCGCGCTTCTATACCTTGGCGTGGCAAGCTGTGGGCAAATAAATTATAAGTACCGCCATACACTTGGCTGGTGCTGACAATATTAGTGCCCACTTCACATAAACATTGAATCGCATAGGTAATCGCCGCCATACCCGAGGCAACAGCCAGCGCACCAATGCCCCCTTCCATTGCAGCAATACGGTGTTCAAGTACAGCATTGGTCGGGTTCATTATGCGGGTATAGATATTTCCAGGTACTTTTAAATCAAATAAATCAGCACCATGCTGCGTGTTATCAAACGTGTACGATGAGGTATTATAAATAGGCACTGCTGCTGATTTCGTGGTTTCTTCAGACTCGTAACCATGGTGTAGTGCTAAAGACTCTAATTTCATAATTAATTCCTTTGGTAAATTATTAAAACATACCACTTAAGGGAAATTAAATGCACGTAAAAATATAAATTCATAAGAAAAGAATAATATAACCGTTAAAGCTATAAATTAAGATTAAACTAGTTAATTTGGTTTTAGAGTGCCTAGCAGCTAATACTAGAGCATGAACTAAACTTGTTACTTCTTATTGTCTATTAAATTGTCACCTCAAAACATAGCAGACGCTGAATCCGAAGTGCAGATATAACTCAACCAATTTAAGAGCGATAGCACAATCAAAACCTTAAAAATACGCGCTCATGCCGCAATATGTGGAAGTAATTAATTAAACGAAGTCTTCAATCGATTTATGTTTGAATTCGAAAACCGTATATAAAATGTTATTTAAACACAGTAGTTACATCGCACCCTTTACAATGTTTACTGTAAGTTAACTATAAAAACGTATCGAAAAATCAATGAGGTCTTGCTCAGGTATTGGTTTACTAAAGTAATACCCTTGGGCAAAATCACAACCAAGTTCTTTTAATATTGTGAGTTGTTCTTGAGTTTCAACTCCTTCAGCAACCACTCTCAAGCCTAAACCATGCGACATGGCGATTGTTGCCTCTACTAAGCTGTAGTCTTCATTGTTTTCAGTAATCCCCCCAATAAAACCACGATCTATTTTTAATACATTAAACGGGTATTGCCTTAAGTAGCTAAGTGATGAATAACCCGTCCCAAAATCATCCATGGATAGAATAACCCCTAAATTTGTGATGTTGGTTAAGGTATCAGTAATGGTGGACTCTCCAGTCATCAACACTCCTTCTGTAATTTCAAGCTCAAGGTTTTTAGGCTCAATATTCGCATTTAATAACGATGTTTTAATAAAGTTAAACAGACTTAAATCTTTAAATTGACTTGGAGATAAATTTACAGCGATAGTAAAATTTTTATTTAACTTTTCTACGTTTTTCCATCGTTTGAGTAAGTGAAGTGATTCTTTAATAACAAACTCACCAATAGAAATAATTACGCCTGTTTTTTCTGCAATAGGAATAAACTCATCTGGTGCCACGCTACCGAGTACAGGGTTTAGCCACCGCAGTAATGCCTCTGCACCTGTAATTTCATTGTTTTTAACATCAAATTGCGGTTGGTAATAAAGAATGAATTCATTGCGCTGCAGAGCACCTCGCATTTGCTCTTCTATTGCTAAGCGTCGTTGAATAACGGTATTCATTTGACTGGTAAAAAACGAATATGTGTTGCGCCCCAGTGCTTTTGCCTGATACATCGCTGTATCTGCATTTCTGAGTAAATCAGAAGCTGTTTTGCCGTTATCTGGAAATATTGCCACACCAATACTAATTGTTAACATTAACTCGCGGCCTTCAATTATGAAGGGGTTTCTAAAATTTTGCAGGATCTTCTCAGCAATACCCACTGCATTTTGCTGAGTAGAAACCCCTTTAGACAGAATTATAAATTCGTCTCCTCCTAGTCGACCAATTGTATCTGCTTTTCTCAAAGCGTTTTGCAGGCGGTTGGCTGTTTCAATCAAAACCTTATCGCCAGCCTCATGGCCAAGTGAATCATTTATTTTTTTAAAGTCGTCTAAATCTAAAAAAAATACCGCGGCTTTTTCATTATTGCGATCGGCTTCTATTGTTACCTGTGATAATCGATCGAGGGCTAGTAAACGGTTTGGTAATTGTGTAAGGCTATCAAAATAAGCTTGTTTACGAATTAATTGTTCTGATTGGTGTTGTTCGGTAATATCTCGAATAATTATCATTATTTGGTCATACTTAGAGACTTTATTTATTCTTGCCTCAAAGTAGGCTAAGCCTTGGCGTACTGTAAGCTCATATTTAAATGTCACCATCTCTTCTTGTTCAATTGCTTTAGCGATATGTATTTCGAATTTTTTAGCAACACCCTTTGGTAAAATATCAAACATATTATTACCAATAAACTTTTCAGGGGATACATAAAGGGTATTTTTGTTATTAGTATGGTAATCAATGATGATTCCATCATGATCCATTAAAAAAAGTAAATCAGGGATAGCTTCAAAGATTGTTTTCAGCATTTGCTCTTTAAAAGTAGCAATGGCTTGGGCCTTTTTTACATCCGACAAATCAATGTCTATACAATACATTTGCTTGACTTTAAATTCATTTTCAAACATTACGTGGCTTGAATAAACGTATATATCAGTTCCATTTTTATGCTTAAGTAGTATTTCTGCAGCGGGTATTGCTACGCCTTCCTTAATCCACTTTGTATGAGCCTCAACTACCATGTCTTTCATCGGAGCGGGTATGATAAGTTCTTCTAACTTCTTTCCAAATGCTTCTTCTGATTTAAAGCCATAAAGCAATTCACTTCCCTTGTTCCAATACACAACTCGTCTTTGTTCATCATAACCTTGCACTGAAATTGAATTTACACTTTCAAATAGTTGGTGCAATGAATCGTTAGTAACAAACTGTTTAGATAATTGATTAACAACTGTGCTGGAACTCATATTGTGGCTATCTCCTATAAAATTTCCTCATTTTATAATAGAAGTTAATTGTTGAATTTCCATACACATATATTCAAAAGTAAGCTTAAGTGTATTATTCACTGTTAAAATAATAAAAAAGGAGCCTTAGCTCCTTTATTAGTGTTGTTAAATCTTATTTAACATCATTTGGGTGCTCAACACCCATCCATGCTTTAAAGCGTGCTTTTTGATCTGTAGTTGCTTGAGGATTTGCTGTTACCTTTTTGGGCTTATCAAACTTTTCAGTTAACACTAAGGTAAGGCTTTGTAGTGAATCACGACGAATAAAGTCAATGGTTACCTTATCTGAAGGACTAAAATTTTCAAGGGTCGACTTCAGATCTTTTCTTACGTGATGCTTGTTTATAGCTACGATTTTATCGTTAGTCGTTAAACCCGCTTTCCAAGCACTACCACCACGTTGAACATGTGTTAATGTTAAAAGCTGCCCGGTATTTTTAGCTACTGCATCTATGCTGGCAACAGCCTTAGCGTCTTTGGGTCGCTCAAAAACTAAACCTACTTTATTGAGTAATTCGTCAAAATCAATTTTTGCAGGTGAATCAACATACTCTTTCCACCAGTTTGAATAATCGAGACCCGTCAGGTTTTTTAAAATGCTTAGTACGTCTTTTTCATTAAAACCTAATGGTAACTTATGGTTGTTATAAAGTGCTTTATGCACATCACGGTAACTGACTTTACCTGCTGTTTTTTCTAGTAGGTTAATATCAAGCACCATTGACAACAATGAGCCTTCTGAATATATATTAGTACTGTAATTACGTCCGTGATCTCCACCTTGGTTAATCCATTTATCAAAACTTGTTTCACTGGCACTTTGAACTTCTCTGCCTGGTGTTTGTAAGTGTCTATTTATGGTTTTTGTAAGCCCTTTAAAAAACTCATCCGTTGTCTCAATTCCTGAACGCACTAATAAATGGTCCTCAAAGTAACTTGTCGAGCCTTCTGCAATCCAAAGTAATTTTGAATAATTCATATTAGTATAATCGTAAGGTACCAATCCCTCTGGACGATATGCTTTTACATTCCAAGTATGAATAAATTCGTGCGCAGCCGTACTAATAAAGCCTAAATAATCTTCACGAGAGCCAAATCGATCGCGCGGCCTTTGAATTATGGTCGAATTTAAATGCTCGGTTGCACCACCAGCGCCAGAGGTTGCATGCACCATAAACACATAGCGCTCATAGGGGTAACTATCCCAAATTACATTGCCCGTTGTTACTAGCTTTTTAAGATCACGGAGCATTAATTCAACGTCGTAATTACCTTCCCCCCAAATTACTAATTCGTACTCACGCCCTTCAACGTTAAATGAGTGAAGCTGGTTAATACCTGTTTCGATAGGCGAGTCCACTAGCACATCATAATTAGCTGCTTTGAATGAATGAGTAGAATCTAAATTACCCATTCCAGATACTGAACGCCACTGTTTAGGAACCTCTAAATTAATCGTTACAGGCTCTTGACGAAATGATTCGCTAAACATGAAAAAACCAGAAGCGTCTATAAAAGCGTGACTATCATCAATGTGGCGAGCACGCTTACCTAGTTCATTGGCGTAAACCTGATACCCTACACTTACTTCTGTGGGTGTATCAATATGGACACGCCATGTACTGTGATCAATTTTTTCCCACTTTAAAGGGTTACCCTCTTTATCCGTTGGGTTAAAATAACGTACTCCATTGGCAAGATTAAGAATTTCATAACGACCGGAGCGCCAAGAAGGTAATTTAATATCAAGATGAGCTTGTGCTGACTTAGGAAATTGAACGCGAACATCACCCAAATGATGTTGGGGTTCATCTATACTCAATGAATAATTAACATCAGCAAAAGCAGATGCAGATAACGCAGCACAAATTGATAAAACTAATAACTTTTTCATATGAACTCTATTAAAGACCTTGATTGCCTCCAAGGTTATCAAGCGAACATTTAAATGTGAATTAAAAGCGATAAACACTCATTTATACCAGTTTGTACGCACTAGGCTGATAAAAATATAGAGTTTTTACCGAGATAACTACACTTAATATAAATTTGTTGTAGACTTAGAGTAATAAAATTACAAATCATGGTGGCTTGCCTAGGTGTCAGAAAAATCTACTGCTACAGAGAGAAAACTAAAACAAGCAATTGGTGCGCGCATGGCACTGGAAGACGCGCGAAAACATCAAGTAGACACCCTCTCTATTTTTTCATCTAAATTATCCTTAGCGTGTAAGGGTCTTGATACGGAACTTGACAACAGACTTGCTAACTTTAGAAGCGCACTCAACAAAGGCGTTGGTTTTGATGATTTATCCCCTTTAATAGACGAAACAATAGAGCTGTTAAAAAAACAAGAGTCCATTCAACTTTCGCAACAACGTGACCTACAAGAAAGTGTTTTATCAGCGGGCAAACAACTCCAAAAAACCAAAGGCTTGCCAGAAGGCACACGCCGCTCGTTGAGAAATTTACTCGATCACGAAATGAATAACGTTCATTCCACTCATGACTTTATTCCGATACTGGAAAAATTAATTAGCTTTTATCACCAGGCGCTAAACACAAAACTACGTGCAGATAGCAAGATTACTTGTGAAGCGACGCCTGCATTAGCACAAAAACTACTTGAACTTGCTAACGACTTAGTTCTTGAAGATGAAGCAACAGTAGAAATTAAGCGTATTAAAAGCATTATATCTGAAAGCGATAATTTAGGCTCATTGCTCGATACGGCCATAAACATAATTACTGTTGTCGTAAAAAATATAAATAAAGAACGAGAGTCAGCTCAAAGCTTTTTATCGTCGCTTAACCAAACAATTGAAGAACTGCATAAATCAATAGTCGCTACAAGTAAGCATTCAACGTCAATGGGGGCTGAGTTTGAGACCCTCAATAAAAATATTAAAAGTAAAATAGAAAACTTAAACGAAAAAACACAATCCGCTACTTCTATTTCATCTTTAAAAGAGCTTGTTGATAATGAACTAAAGTCGTTAACTCAAGACTTTATGGCAAAAGAAAAACTAGAACGCCAAGACAGGGAAATACTTGTATCGAGTTTTAATGAGATTAATGGCCGTATTGGTACGCTTGAAACAAAACTAACAAAATACAAAAAGCGCTTAAACGATCAACGCTTTAAAAGCCTACTAGACGGCTTAACAAAATTACCTAATAGAGCCGCTTTTGACGAACGCTATAACCACGAAATGCATTTATTTAATGTTCAGCAATCAAATGTTACGCTGGTTGTTATAGATGTTGATCATTTTAAATCAATAAACGACAGGTTTGGCCATACAGCTGGCGATATTACGTTGCAAGTGATTGCAAAAGCATTACAAAAGACGATACGCAAATCTGATTTTATAGCGCGATATGGCGGTGAAGAATTTGTCCTATTGATGAGTGAAACCACAGTTGATAATGCGGTTGCACCGCTTGAAAAACTCAGAAAAGTTATTAAAAATATTCCGTTTAAATTTAAAGATAAGCAAATTGAAATAACTATCTCCGTAGGCGCTACGCAGTTAAAAAAAGGGGATACCCCAATTAAAGCTTTTGATAGAGCTGACGATGCTTTGTATGAAGCCAAAAATACTGGTAGAGACCGCCTTTGTATAAGTAAATAATGCCATACGGGTATAAATAATGTATGGCTCAGTAGTAATTTACATAAATAGCAAGGAGTACGCCCATGTTAATACAGTTAAACCCAACTGGTGTATTAGATTTACTATCTCAGTTAGAGGTTGATTTATTAGAACAATCCTCAACTAGCGAGCGTTATAAGTTATTTAGAAATTGTGTATTAGCGGTACTTAATGTAGGCAGCCATACCGACGAAAGTTCGCAAATATACGACAAGTATAAAGACTTTGACATTCGCTTACTCAGCCGAGAGCGCGGCATAAAAATTGAGCTTGAAAACCCACCTCAAACTGCCTTTGTAGATGGTGAAATAATCACCGGTATACACGAACACATATTTTCAGTTATCCGCGATATTTTATTTATTTGTCAAAAGTACGAAAAAGATCTGCAAGAACAAAAAGCCATTACTCATATGGTGTTTGACATGCTTAGAAATGCGCATGCGCTTCGTGTAAATAGCGAGCCTAATATGGTGGTTTGTTGGGGCGGGCATTCAATAAACGAAATTGAGTATAAGTATACCAAACAAGTAGGTTATGAATTGGGCCTGCGTGGATTAAATATTTGCACTGGTTGCGGACCTGGAGCAATGAAAGGTCCAATGAAAGGCGCTACTATAGGCCATGCAAAACAACGTATTAAAAACAATCGTTATTTAGGGCTAACAGAGCCCAGCATTATTGCAGCAGAACCCCCTAACCCAATAGTAAACGAACTCGTTATATTGCCAGATATAGAAAAACGGTTAGAAGCATTTATACGTACAGCCCATGCAATTATTATATTTCCAGGCGGTGCGGGCACTGCCGAAGAACTACTGTATTTATTAGGCATTTTATTGCATCCAGATAACGAAAAGCAGTGCTTACCCGTTATTTTAACCGGACCAAAACAAAGCAAAGATTACTTTGAAAAACTGTGCGAATTTATTGAAATGACGCTCGGAAAAGAAGCGCTAGACAAATTTGAAGTTATTATTGACGATCCCAGTTTAGTTGGACAAAAACTAAAATCTAAAATGGCTAATGTTCGCGAGTATAGAAAAAGTGAAGGCGATGCATACTATTTTAATTGGACGCTTAAAATTGATAACGATTTTCAGCAGCCCTTTGCACCTACACATGAAAACATGGCAAACCTAGATTTACACTTGGATCAACCAAAACAACAGCTTGCAGCAAACTTACGACGTGCATTTTCAGGTATTGTTGCCGGTAATGTTAAAGATGAGGGAGTAAGCGCCATTAAACAACATGGACCTTATACTCTCAATGGTGAACCTGCATTAATGCAAGATATGGATGTACTTTTACAAGCCTTTGTTGACCAAGGCCGCATGAAATTACCTGGTAGTAAGTATACTCCGTGTTACAAAATAAAAGCATGAGTCATATAGTTTGAAACCTCATTTATTATTAATTGATGCGCTTAATTTAATTAGGCGCATTTATGCAGTTGATGTAAACCAAAAACACAACAACGAAGAGCAATTAATACTTACGTGCAGTGAGCGTGTAGCTCAAGCATGCAAAAAACTGCTTCGCATAACGCAAGCAACGCATGCAATTGCAGTGTTTGACGGAGATAAAAGTTGGCGCTATCACTTTTATGAACATTACAAACACTCAAGAGCCCCGATGCCCGAAACACTAAAAGGTGCGTTATATCATTTTAAATCAGCAATTGAGGAAACCGGTATTATTGTGTTTGAACCAATAAATGATGAAGCTGATGATATTATTGCTACGCTTGCTTGCAAAGCCGCTGATAAAAAAATAATGAATACGATTGTATCTACTGACAAGGGATTTTTACCGTATTTAAACAATGAAATACAGATTTATGATTATTTTAAAAGGCAGTATTTAGATGAACCCACAATGGAAGAGCGCTTTGGTGTAGAAAAAAATAAACTCGTCGATTTTTGGGCACTTGCAGGCGATAAAACGAATGACATACCTGGTGTAAAAGGAGTTGGTATAAAATCAGCTCAGCAGCTTGTTAATAATTACACCTCTGTAAATGAAGCATTGAGTGATGAATTACTAAACACAGCGCTACGCAAAAAACTTGAAGCCAATATGGACATGTTCGTTATATCTAAACAATTGGTTAGTTTAAGAACAGATATAAATTTAGGGTTTAGTTTAAAGCAGCTTAGGCTTAATTAGTCGCAAGTAAATAGCGTGTATTTATAACAAAACGTATACTAATACCCGTGGTAGCATTTAAGGTAAATAGTGTTGAAAAAGTTTATACGGTATTTAATTTTAGGGTTGGGGCTATACGCGCTCATTGCAACCTTAGTGATTGCTTTTTACAAAGACGATCCACAAGCAATGATTTGGCAAGATCGAGAATCATTTAATAAGCGCTACATTGAAAAGCTTTCGCTAGATTCTCAAACTACACTCAACACCGTACTTGATTACCTTGGTAGCCCAGACTTAACATTTGCCAAGCGCGATAATGAACAAGTATTACAAATTATTTTTTATCGCACGCAGCATATTACGTCAGACGGTATAACAACGATGGATGAATGCACGGGCTTATTATTTAAAAATGGCCAGCTAATTTTATGGGGACCAAGTGCATACAGTAAATATCAGGAAGAAATTAGGTGAAGGCATAATGGATGAGCCCCTTGCAAATCGTTTAAAACAACTGCACGAAAATACGCAGCGTTTTTTAATTGGCTATAATAATAAAGACCATTGGCAAGCCTTATACCCTATGGCCTGTAAATTAGCCGAACAGTATAGAGTCTTATACGAACACTGCCCTAATGCACTACTATCCAAATTAACGTTATTTAATTCCCACTACAGCTATTCAGCTAATTTAGTGATAAGCCAGTGTGTCATTACTGCAAGCTTATGTGCTAGCCAAAATTACGACAAAAAACTAACCGAACTTTACATAAACGCCGCACTTGTGGAGCATTTGTGTGTCTGCTCGCAACTAAACAAGCTAGCTGAACAATCTGAATTTAGTGCTAACGATAAAAAGATTTGGCAGCTGCGTCATCAATTTGCAGCAAAAATAATGTTAAGCTGTGGCAATAGCGCTGCACCGATTACACATATACTCGCAAAACTAAATAAATATAAGCAAGCTCTCGTAAATACACCAAAGATAATGCTCTACGATGGTGGAATTACGCTTGTTGCACTCGCTAATATAATAGCAATGAATATAACCCATACCCCTGCTAAAAAGCACATAAGCTTTTATCAGGCCTTGTCCGATTTATATTTACGCACGCCAAATATTTTTGCACAACATTTAATTAAATCTTACGTTGCCCACGTAGGGGCATTTTTGGCTGGTAGCCGAGTTGTGTATCAAGATCAAAATATGATTTATCTAGCGACCGATAAACAAAACAGGCATATATTAGTTACCCCTGCAAATAAACAAAAATTAGCTTGGTTTAGAGTAAAAGCGACATTAAAAGACAACCCCAAACAATGGAAATGTGCAGATAAAAAGCTTCTATACAGTGTATGGAACAGCGAACATATTACTATTAACGAGCAAGGCTGTTTAAATAAATCAAACCAACTAATTGAGTTAATAAGCCAAATTAAAGTTAACCATGAATATAGTTTTAAAGGTTTAAATAAAATAATGGCTCATCATCCCGAGATTGTTACGCGAGTGTGTGAAGCCGTTAAACCTTATAATAAAGAACATCAAGCAGCTAAAGATCTGCGCCATAGCTTGTCTATGGTTGGATACAATAATGCGCCTGCTATTATTCAGCGCGTCGTATTTGAGCAATTGGTTAATTCAACACCCCACCCACTACAAAAGTTTATATTAAATCGACTAGACTGTTTGGTAAAAATAATGGCTTTATTGGTAACACACAATAAGCAGTACCAATTTGAGCACATCACTTTACCTTTGTACGCATATACTCATTTTTTGTTAACCCAATGCAGTACTCGCTTAACACGAAAAATAGCTATCGATGAAGCGCCAAACAAAACGTTAAGCACTCCATTTAGTGCATTTTTTGGTGTATCTAATATTAATAATGAGCATGTAAAAGCATTGCTTTTGCAATTACTAAGCGATAACCCTTGGGCAAACACGTTGTTACAGGCAGAGCAAACAGCAAAAAAACAGCTAACAAATGAGCATAAGCTATGGGTTGCTTTAAAAGTGATTGCACAACGGGTTTTCAAACCTGAGCTAAAATTAACCCCATGGCAACAGCAAACTCTGAGTGAGCAACTAAGACTAAATGGCTGGGATGATGAGCGACCTTTTTACGCCCAATTAGCGGGTTTACAAATATATAACAATATTTAGTTCGTTTATTACCACTATAAATAGAAGTTATACCCATTATTTATTCTATAAACTGGCAAAATAAGTGGTAAATTGGTATAAATGCGCCCTTAAAATTTTCAATCATTCACATAAATGACCTAACAAGCAGTTACTCTTTTAGAGTAATTTTTTTATGTGCACATCAAACTCTTTAAAGGAAACGTTAATGGCCAAACAAACCATCACAGTGATCAAAGGCGACGGCATCGGTCCGAGCATCATCGACTCAGCACTTGAAATACTAAAAGCCGCAGGATGCGATTTTGATTATGAATTTGTTGATGCTGGCCTAGCCGCTCTTGAGAAAACAGGTGAGTTACTTCCACAAGAAACGATCGATACCATTGCTAAAAACAAAATTACACTTAAGGGTCCGTTAACTACGCCTGTAGGTGAAGGTTTTACGTCTATCAACGTAACACTTCGTAAGCAATTTGGGTTATACGCAAACGTTCGCCCTGTAAAATCATTTGTGGGCACTAAAGCTCGTTACGATGATATTGACATCATCACTATTCGTGAAAACACACAAGGCATGTACTCAGGTGCAGGCCAAGTAGTGAGTGAAGATGGCAATGAAGCTGAAGCAAAATCAGTAATAACACGTGAAGGTGCTGAAAAAATCGTAACATTTGCTTATGAACTTGCAGTGCGTGAAGGCCGTAAAAAAGTAACCGCTGTTCACAAAGCAAATATTTTAAAGTCTACGTCTGGCTTATTTTTAAAAGTTGCTCGTGAAGTAGCTGAGCGTTACCCACAAATTGAATCAACAGAAATGATTGTTGATGCAACATGTATGAAGCTTGTAATGACACCTGAAGAATTTGATGTAGTTGTAACTACAAACTTATTTGGTGACATTTTATCAGACCTATGTGCTGGCTTAGTGGGCGGTTTAGGTATGGCACCAGGTGCAAATATTGGCGAAGATGCTGCAATTTTTGAAGCTGTGCACGGTAGCGCGCCAGATATCGCAGGTAAAAACCTAGCAAATCCTACTTCGGTAATTTTAGCGTCTATTCAAATGCTAGAGCACTTAAATATGGGTGACACAGCAGAGCGTATACGCAGCGCCGTTGCTGATGTAATCAAATCAGGTGACCGCACTACACGTGATTTAGGTGGCAGCCACGGAACAACTGATTTCACACAATCAGTGATTGACCGTCTGTAATTTAATAGGACGTTCAAAAAAGCCAGCGTTTAATGCTGGCTTTTTTATGCCGTTTAAAAACGTTTTGACCTAATTGAAATTAACAACATTAAAACTAATAACCCCCCAAGCGCCCCTCCACTAGAGCTTGTACCATTATTATTTTCTGGCTGTGCTACGCTTACCGACAAGTTAGCACTGATAACCTCACCCGTATTTGTGTCTGTTATGGTTAAAGCCACAGAGTAACTGCCAGCACTTTGATACGTATGACGTGGGTTTTGAACTTGGGATAGGTCGCTGCCGTCACCAAAATCCCAACTGTAAGCATAATTTTTAAAGCCACCTATCGCATCTGCATTAAATTGAACCGTTAAGTTATTCGTTGAAAAAGAGGTATTAACTGCTAGTGGAACATTAACGTTTACATTTACGTTTTGAGATACCGACACCCCTTGGTCATCAGTCACGGTAAACGACACTGAATAATCACCCGAGTATAAATAGTTATGTGAAACGCTTTGTGATGCTAACGAACTGCCATCGCCTAAATTCCACTGGTAACTGTACGGCGCTAACCCTCCTTCAACGTCAGCTTGTGCTGTTAATAGCCCTTGTGTTATTTCGTAATCAATTGCAGTGATACTCAGGGGAGCAACAATGGTTACTGTCGTTGTTGCTGTCTGCTCATCGTTGCCGTTACTTGCTGTAAATTTAACATCATAGCGTCCGTAACCTTCAAAAACGTGCGAGGGGGTTAATTCAAAACTTGTTTTTCCGTCACCAAAATCCCAAATAAACGTGTCAGATGGTGAAAGCGTTAACCCTTCTACTTTAAAATCAGCTGTGAAATCTGAGAGCGAGTAACTAATACCATTTAATGGCTCATAATTTAATAATATTTCAATGCTTTCATTATTGCTTTCTTGGTTTGTGAGCGTAAAACCAAAACCAACTTGTGGTAATGTAACACCCGATTCTGCTTGTTGTGCAAAGCTGAAGTCCGTCTTATCGCTAAAAGAACTAATAGCAGATAAGTCATTATCTCCTAGCCCAGCTCGCTGAGCATAAAGACTGAATGCGGCATCTCGTACCTGAATAGCTGTATTTGCTGGCGATTGCGTGCCTCCTTTATTGATAGCACGCTGATCTGCGTCAACAACCAATGCAAAACCACTACCAGGATGCTCTGTTGTGTTGTTATCCGTATGTGATTCATCGCTATACCATAGTAATAATCCTGGCGAGTAACCTTCTTTTTGTAAGCCACTATCTACACCCGAATAGTCACGCAACTGCAGGTAGTAATACGATGGCCTAGCAAATACATAACTACCCACTTTTGAAAAGCCGGCTAAGGTGATAGTGCTTTGAGTTTCTGCGTTATTTTGCCAAATTAATGAACCACTTTGCTCAATACGCATATCGTCAATAACAAAGCCATAATAGTGCGTATTAGCGTCTGTTAAGTATTGTACTTGCAACTCTATTGTTTGCCCTGCATAAGCAGATAAATCAAATTGGTGTATTAAATAACCGTTAGGAAGTTGCGCATCAGCATTTAAAAATGAATCGCCTGTAATATAAGGGCCAATATTGCCATAGTAAGGGTTTATAGATTGTGTATAGTTGCCAGCAATAGGCATACCATTAACCTTTATTTGGACTAGGTCGTAATCTTTCTCAATACTGTAAAAGGCAACAAAGCTCAGCATAAGCGACTCAGTTGTACTTGGTAAATTAATGGTATTTACTAAACTCGTATTAAGATTATCGCCAGTATTTGAATAATATTGAAAAACACCTTCTACCGGGGTTTTAAATTTTTCAAGTTTTGGTGGTAATGTAACCTTTATTTGGCTTTGTAATATAGATGTACTTGCTGCATTATTTATCACTTGCACAGCATTGGTATTAATCTCATCCATATCAAGGCTGAGCTGGTTTACCCAATTACCTTGGTAGCGTGTTTGTAGATACTCTAGCGCATATGGGCTGAACATGACCGGCTCAGACCCTCTGGGAGAACCCGCCCACGTACCTGATGACATAACAGACCATGAAGCAACGGGTTCACCAACCGTATTAGACTGTAAATCATATTCATCCTTTAAACCTAAATCGTGTCCAAACTCATGAACAACAACACCAATGGCTGCATCAATAGGATTTATTGTGTAACCAAATAGCTTAATGTCACTACCAACAACTTCAGAAGGTTGACTATTTTCGTCTAAAACATAAAAGCGATGTGACCAAATAGCATCAGTGGCTAAATAACCACCGCCCGACTCTTCACCAATACTAGAATGAAAAATCATAACATGATCGATTATCCCATTTGGCTCATCGGTAATACCGTCACCGTCTATGTCATCAAGGTCGGTTAAATCATAGTCTGCTAAATTAATATTAAATTGGGCAACCGCTTTTTCCACAGCTTCTTGCACTAGGCTTGGAGCGTCTTTATCTCGGGTGGAGCCTAAACGTTCACCGTAAAATTTAGCATTATTATTTGCAGTTACCCACCCGTAAACTTGCCCTTCAAAATTTAAGCTGTTGCCCGAAGCAGCTGCATAATACTCAGCCGCAGACAAAAGAGTCTCTCCATTAGGACCTTCATATCCGCTCGAATTAAACAACATCTGCTGGTAATGTTCGGCTGAGTAATCGGCATAAAACATGCCTGTATCTTGAGGAGTTAACTGGTTTTTGTCGTGTTTTAAGTTAGGAAAATCAATTAAAATAGTTAGCACTTTAACTGTATTTACTCGCTCATCAGGAACTAAGCCTGTTGAAAAACTCGGTTGTTGTTTAAACAAGGCCTTATTTTGTAACGAGTTATACGATGATATGCCTGATGATTGACGAAACCCATTTTTTAACGGCAGTTGCAGTGGTGATTGATTACTGATGAATTCATTATAAGAAGCTTCTAACTCATCGGGAGTTAAACCCTCTTTTTTATTAAGCCAATACAAAATACGTTCTTTGTTAGTCACCCCTAAATCGTGCGGAGTCGGTGCTTTAGCAGTAGCGATAGTGCTAAAAAACATAGTAAAAAAAGTAAGTAACGCTATTTTGTTCACTGTGTGTTCCTCAAACAGATTGTTAGACACATCATACCTAATAACAATCATTTAAACAGGTTATAAACTAGCTTAAAGTATATGCTAGCAACCTATTTTTGCTTAAGCCCAAAACAACAGCAAGTAAATGAAAACAAACAAATTGCATATTATCTCCTTAAAACCTTTAAATACCATTCAAATAAAGCATTAAAAAGCCAAAAAGACCCAGCAAATGAATTTAAAATGCAAAAATACACATTCAAGGTTGACATACACACCTAAAACACTTAAAAATAGCTCTATACAAAATTTCACATCAAAGCAGTGTTTTGCTAAGTAGAGTAAATAACTATGAAAACACAATTTAATCTTCTAGTCGTTCTCGTACTGGTCTTAGTAATAAGCCCAGCGGGGATGTATTAAAAGGTAATACTGCTTTTTAAAAACCCTCGCTTTAAGCGGGGGTTTTTTTATGCACAAAAAGCGCAGAGGAATGAGGATGAGCAAACAAGAGTATAATGGCTCTGAACTAGTCGTTCAGGCATTAAAAGAATTAAAAGTAAAATATATATTTGGCTACCCTGGTGGCTCGGTATTAGATTTATACGATGCACTTTTTCAACAAAATGACATTGAACACATCTTAGTTAGGCATGAGCAAGCGGCAACACACATGGCTGACGGTTATGCACGTGCTACCGGAGAAGTCGGTGTCGTTCTTGCTACCTCAGGCCCTGGTGCAACAAATTGTATTACGGGTATTGCAACCGCTTATATGGACTCTATTCCAATGGTTGTATTATCAGGACAAGTACCCACTAGTTTAATTGGTGACGACGCCTTCCAAGAAACAGACATCGTTGGCTGCTCTCGCCCAATTGTAAAACACAGTTTTAACTGCAGAAGCGCGCAAGAAATTCCAGCTATTTTGGCAAAAGCGTTTTATATTGCAAGCACTGGCCGCCCTGGCCCTGTTGTAGTTGAGCTACCAAAAGATATGCTAAATCCGACAATCAAATTTGAATACGACTTTCCTACAACAACTGAGCTTCGAACATATAGCCCAAATACAAAAGGCCACTCAAAACAAATTAGAAAAGCAGTGGCTGCTATTTTGGAAGCTAAAAAGCTAGTTATATACTCTGGTGGCGGGATTATTATTTCAAACACATCTGAGCAATTAACTCGATTAGTAGAATCATTAAATGCGCCCATAACTAACACCCTAATGGGGCTTGGTGGTATATCAGGAGTCCACCCTAATTTTATTGGTATGCTAGGGATGCATGGTACTTTAGAAGCAAACAAAGCGATGGCTAACGCCGACGTTATACTCGCATTGGGTGCCCGCTTTGATGATCGGGTGACAAATAATGTTAAAAAGTTCTGCCCTAACGCCACTATTGTTCATGTTGATGTAGATCCAACCTCGATTTCTAAAACCATTAAAGCACATATCCCTGTTGTAGGCTGTTTAGACACGGTACTTAAACAACTACAAGATGGCATAGATAAAAGCACAATCCAAATAGATCGCAGTGCACAAGAGGATTGGTGGCGACAAATTATTAGCTGGCGTGAACAAAAATGTTTGGGATATAAACAACAACCATCTGAAAAAATTAAACCTCAAGCCGTTATTGAGGCCCTTTATAAAGCAACTGAAGGAGAAGCTTACATAAGTTCTGATGTTGGGCAACACCAAATGTTTGCAGCACAATATTACCCATTTAAATACCCTCGCCAATGGATAAACTCTGGTGGCCTAGGCACTATGGGCTTTGGTTTACCCGCCGCTATGGGTGTTAAGCTTGCATTTCCTGATAAAGAGTCGGTATGTGTAACAGGCGATGGCTCTATTCAGATGAATATTCAAGAACTTTCTACGTGCTTACAGTACAACTTAGCGGTTAAAGTGGTTTCTCTCAATAACCGTTCATTAGGAATGGTTCGTCAATGGCAAGATATGGTGTATGGCGGACGTCATTCTTCCTCGTATATGGACTCGTTGCCTGACTTTATAAAATTAGTTGAAAGCTATGGCCACGTTGGCATTCAGGTAAACACGCTTGAAGAGCTTCAACCCGCTATTGATAAAGCAATGAGCATAACTGATCGACTCGTATTTTTAGATATACTTGTAGACGAGAAAGAGCATGTATACCCAATGCAAATTAAATTAGGTGGCATTGACGAAATGTGGTTACGTAAAGGAGTAAAAGCATAATGCGTCGTATTTTATCGATATTATTAGAAAACGAACCCGGTGCACTATCTCGTATCGTAGGGTTATTTTCGCAACGGGCATACAACATTGATAGCCTAACAGTGGGTACCACTGACGATCAATCTTTGTCTCGTATTACGATAACAACAATGGGTGATGACCGAATTGTTGAACAAATTACCAAGCAAGTAAATAAGCTAGTTGATGTTCTAAAAATTATTGATTTAACTGAAATGAGCCACATTGAACGCGAACTACTCCTCGTAAAAGTATTTGCACAAGATGAAACAACGCGTGCAGCGGTAACGCGAGTGGTCGATGTGTTTAAAGGTGATATTTTAGATATGGGGCGTCAGAGTTATAGCTTACAACTTGTAAGCAGCACAGATAAAATAGAATCATTTTTAGATACGTTACGCCACGAAACAGACATCATAGAAGTTGTGCGTTCAGGTGCAGTTGGAATTGGCAGAGGCGATAAAGCCTTAAAAGCCTAACTTTACTGATACGGAGCCGTTTCAATACGGCTTTTAGAATATAAAAAAAGGGCTTAATAGCCCTTTTTTCAATTAATTTGTAAAACCGATTATAGGTTTACTTGGTCTTTAAGACCTTTGCCTGCTTTAAAGCTTGGGATAGTTGCCGCTGCGATTTGGATCTCAGCACCCGTTTGAGGGTTACGGCCAGTGCGTGCTGCACGTTCTTTTACTGAGAAAGTACCAAAACCAACTAATGCTACTGAATCACCTTCTTTAAGTGCAGAAGTTACAGCACCAGTAAATGCGTCTAGCGCACGGGTAGCAGCGGCTTTAGAAATTTCCGCGTCAGTAGCAATTTTTTCAACTAATTGAGCTTTATTCATTGTTAGATTCCTATTCGTTATTATTTTGCCTTCGCAAAACCTATCTTTATGTATTTTTTAAAAGTTAGCAACAGCAAATTGCAATTTTTAGTTAAAATCTTATAAAACACATAAAATTATATTAATTTCCGCTAAAATACAGCATCTTGTGTTAACAAAGACTTAATTTTTGTACAATTTTGGTGCGTGTTCATCAACGTGTAAAAACTATATTTTTTCGATAACTAAGGTCACTTCCCCGACCTCGACACCAAACTTAACAATAGATGTGCGGTTAATCAAGCGTGATTGTGTTACCAAATACATCCAGTCATCAAAATTAACGTCTAAAGTACTCCCGTCATACGGAAGCTCAACGTTATAATTCCAATGAAATACACTGCCATCACTCTTACCTTTTGCTACACCAAGAACGTCAGCAGCAGTGCCTGTAAGAGTGTTATCATCGTTAAGAGTTATTTTCCAGATGCGTTTTTGTGTTTCACCATCATCATACACAAAATCTTCTTCTATAACGCCCTGGTTGCCCTCCCACGTAGCGTTCATGTCAACCACTAACTTACGGGTTAATTCACCTTTAAAGTCTTGCACTACGCCGTAGGCTTTTAATTTACCGCTAAAGAACGTTTTAAAGTCAAAATTGGGGGTTGTTTTACTGTAATGCTCAACGCTAGGTGCAGAGCAGCTAACTAAAAGGAGCGCAAGTACGCACACAAAAGTCATTTTTAACGCGTTATTAATAGTCATTTTAATTCCCTAATAGTTTTTTTCTTAAAGCCGGTTCAGACGTATTTTCAGCTAACCAAATAGCTAAAAAATCACTCGAAAAGGCAATATCATCAATTACACCTACTTTTTCATCGTTAAAGAAAAAAGTACTTTTGCCTTGTTCGTCTGTAATCAAGGTTAAAGAGTCGCCTTTGCTTATGTTTGGCCAAAGCGATAAAAGCTGCTTATCGTATTTATTAACTAAATCTTCCTTACCAATTAACTCCCACTGCTCATTAGTTGCTTTTACAATTTCTTTGGCTTCAAAATCACGTAAGTAGGTAAGCTTAAATTTGACAGGGTGTTCACCCAAGGCATAATCGCCAGAAGGAGTATATAAGGTGGCGTCGTATACATCCCAAAACAAATACTCCATTCTACCCTCACCCACTTTGCTAAATTCATCATTAGCAAAAGCAGAAGTACATAATAATAGGTACAGCAAAGTTGTATTAATGAGTGCTTTCAACATTAAAGTCCTTATTTAAATAAAAAATTAACTAGGTAAATCGGCCTCAAGTAGGAGGTATTATCGACTTTATTTTTTGATTTATAAGTACAATGAGCGTAAAGGCTGCTGACCACATCGCACCGTAGGCTAACCAAAATTGCCAAAGGGGTAACCCTAAATCAATTACGTTAAATCGTGCCCCCGCCCAATAACTAGCAGGTGCAAAAACCAAACAAACAACAAAAACTTGCCAAAATTTTAAACGACTCAAAAAGTGCATCGATGTGTTTAATGATAGTAGTAGTGCGGCCCATAGAAAAACCAACCACAAAGGAAATGGATCGACCTTGAACGCAAGTAAGCCAAGCTCTACAGAAATATATTCGAGCAATAATGCAATTGGGAGTGCTTTCAGTAAGAGTAATGCGTCTTGTTTTTTTTGTTTTGATAAATAAAACATTAAAACAATAATAATCGAACTAAATAAAATTGATTTTCCTTCAAGCAGTAATGATAAAAACCACACTGCTTGAAACAAAACAAAATTAATAAGCGAGTGCAATTTCATCTACACTGCTACTAAAGCGAGGTTTACGCGCCATTAAATGTACGGTACTGGTTGCACGGGTTCTAAATGCACCTTCACAGTACGCAAAATAAAATAACCATAGCCTATAAAAGCGGTCATCAAATTTTGAGCGGTCTAGGTCTGGCCAACTCTTGATAAAGCGCTCACGCCAATCAGCTAACGTTCTTGCGTAATGCGTTCCAATATCACTAACAGTATGAATGACCATATCGGTGTTATTCTTAATTTGCTCACTCATTTCGTTTAATGAGGGTAAACACCCACCTGGGAAAATATACTGCTGGATAAAATCTGAATTTTTAAGGTAGTGCTTATAACGCTGATCGCTAATGGTGATTGCTTGTATCAACATTGCGCCATCGTCCTTTAGCAAGGACCCACATTGCGTAAAGAAGCTAGGTAGATATTCGTGGCCCACCGCCTCAATCATTTCAATTGACACTAATTTGTCGTATTTGCCTGTCAGCAACCGATAGTCGAGTTTAAGGAGCGTTATTTTATTTTCTAAGCCTAGCTCTTTAACTTTTTGAGCGACATAATCGTATTGCTCATCAGATATCGTTGTAGTCGTTACTTGGCAGTCATAATGCGTTGCCGCAAAAATGGCAAATGCCCCCCACCCTGTACCAATCTCTATTACTGAGTCACCGGCTTTCAATTCAACTTGTTCACAAATACGCTTTAGCTTGTGTTGCTGAGCATCTTCTAAACTGGCATCTTTTGAGGGATATACTGCACACGAGTAAAGCATCTCCTTACTTAAAAACGACTCATATAAATCGTTACCTAAATCATAATGAGCAACTATATTTTTCTTGGATCCCGACTGAGAATTTTTGTTTTTTAAATGAGTCAACCTGTTAGCAATATTACTGAAAAATGCGAATTTTCTTTCAAATTCATCCAGCTGCTTCTCATTTATGGCAAACAATTCAATTAGTCGCGTTAGATTGTCACAACTCCATTGACCTAAAATGTAAGATTCGCCTGCACCAACACTGCCAGACAGCGCAAATGCCTTATACATCGCTTTGTCGTGAATTGTTACCGTTACTTTTAAATCAGATGATGCATCTCCAAAAACAAGCTGCAGATCTTCATCAATCACTGTGATTTGCCCTGTTTCTATTGAAGAAAATGCTTTAAATACTAATTTTTTATAAAGCCCTGTAAACCAGCCTGTGTTTTGTTCGCAATTTAAGCTAGACACTTTTTCCATTAGAACACCTATGTTATTTTTATTACTGCTTGTATGTAATTTGTGACTTTTAAGAATGGCCTAAAAAAGGCACTCTTTTTATAAACAGCTTCAACGCTTGGTAATAAATACCTTTAAATATTGTCCACGTCATTGCTGGGAAACGCTTTAACAACTGACTCATTTCTTTTTCAGTCAGTTCTTTGCGGGTTAATCGAAGAGTAGCATCAAATAGCAACTCTCCATCCCGCTTATTTTCAATATGAATCAACGTTTTATCTTGCGTTAACCTGATTGTCCAGTGATAGTTCATATCAAGATTCATAAAAGGTGATACGGAAAATACTTTTTTAAAGTTCACTTTTTTCTCTAGAGGTATCAAGTAGTAGTGTCGCTCATTCCATGGTGTATTACTAACCTCAGCGACCATGTAATTAAATTCACTGTCACTATTACCATAAAAAAAGAAGTTTACTGGGCTAAAGTAAATACCAAAGCAACGAAGCTGTCCAAGCATGTAAACGTGGCTAAAAGTCTCTGTTACACCAAGCGATAATAACTGATGATTTGCACGTTCAATGATTGAAGCATCATTATTATGGGGACTATTAACAAAATAGTCTGATTCGTTAAATTTTAATGCTTTTGAACCAGACGTACCTAACCATTTATGCTTATTATTCAATTGCTCTGGATTATTGAGGTCAACCCACATCATATACAGTGGATTACTAAAATGATGAGTCTTAACAGCAAAACGGCGATGCTTAACATCGCCTAAATAAACAGCACTAGTCAAACTCAACCCCTAACTGCCTTGCCACATCGACACCACTGCGCACACCATCTTCATGGAAACCGTTGTACCAATAGGCACCACAAAAATAACTATTATTTTGACCATCGATAGTTTGTTTAAGCCCTTGCGCAGCGATGGAGTCTTTATTGAAAACAGGATGATGATAAGTGAATTCACGCAATATTTTGCTTTTATCTATCCCTTCAAGGTGGTTTAACGTAACACAAAACTGAGTATCTGATTGAATACCTTGCAATATATTCATTTGATAAGTAACAACAGCTGCTTTGTCGGTGTTTTTGTTTAATAAATAGTTCCAACTAGCCCAAGCAGCTTTTCTGTCAGGTAGTAGATTTGTATCTGTGTGAAGCACAACAGAGTTCTCAGTGTATGGGATTGCACCAAGTACAGATTTTTCTTGGCTTGTTGCATCACCAAGTAATTTAAGTGCTTGATCTGAGTGGCATGCAAAAACCACCTTATCAAATATATGCTGCTCACCATTGGAAAGTTCAATGGTTACTTCGTCATTTGCACGAATTACCGATTTAATATCAGTGTTTAGCTTTATTTTATCAGCAAACCCTTTTATTAATGGATTAATGTATTGGCGTGAACCACCAGGCACAACATACCACTGAGGTCTATTTGTGATATCTAAAAGGCCATGATTAAAGAAAAATTTTACAAAAAACTCTACACCTACATTTTCCATTTCCTTAATACTAGTAGACCAAATAGCTGCGCCCATGGGTAGGATATAATGATACTTAAAAAAGTCATTAAACTGATTCTCATTAAGAAGCTGGCCCAATGTTTGAGATTGTTGGTATTCGCCTTTTTCGTGTATGGCTTTGCATAGTTTGTTAAATTTAACTATGTCAGATAACAAGCGCCAAAATTTAGGCCTAAAAATATTTCTTCTTTGTGCAAACAAACTGGTGAAGGTATGGCCATTGTACTCAAAGCCTGTTGCCTCATTATGAACACTGAAACTCATTTGGGTTTCTTGCTTTTTTATGCCAATGCGAGCAAGTAGCTTTTCAAAGTAAGGGTAGGTTCTGTTATTAAAAACAATAAAGCCGGTATCCACTGCGTAATTAACGCCCTTAACAGCTACGTCAACTGTCGCAGTGTGCCCGCCAATATAATCGTTTTTTTCAAATAAAGTGACATCGTAGTGTTTGTGAAGCAAATGCCCACAGGTTAAACCTGATACACCAGTTCCAATTATTGCTATTTTTTTCAACGGGTTAATCCTTTTGCTATTTTAAGCCAAAGCGGTAAAGGTAAAATCCGCAATGCTTTTAATATAAGCGTAAAACGATACGGAAAATGTACTTCTTTACGTCGCTTGTTTATTCCTTTGATCATATAATCAGCCGCTTCTTCAGCGGTCACTGCCATAGGCATAGGAAAATCATTTTTTTCTGTTAGAGGTGTTTTAACAAATCCAGGATGAACTAACGTTACATCTATGTCGGTCAAATCAACCGCTAGGCTTTTAGCCAAATAACTCAAGCCTGCTTTTGACGCGCCATAAGCCTCAGAACGGGGCAAGGGCAAGTATGTAACGCTTGAACTAACAACAACTAACTGGCCGCCACTTTTAACTTTGGGAAGCAACGCCTCTAGGCAAAAGCCTACCGACAGTAAATTGGCATTAATTACTCGTTCAAACAGGGCACTGTCAAAGTTTTTCGCATCGTCTATGTATTCACAATTGCCTGCATTTAGAATAACGCGGTCAAAGTGAGGGTACCCAATCGTTGCTTCTTTGATATCCTTTAAGTTTGTTGCGTCAAACTTACAACTTTCAATATTGTTGTGTTGTGAAAGCTCCGCTAATTTTTCTGTATTACGGCCACATGCAATAACAGTGTCACCCATTTGTGCATATTTAATTGCTAATTGCTCGCCAATACCTGACGTCGCGCCTGTTATTAAGGTAACCATAATTAACCCGCCCTTTTATCAATGTAATTAACCACACTGCCTAATATAGGGATGTGTTTGTAGAGTAGTTCGCCGACATTGAAGTAATCACGGTGCTTAATAATTTTTTCATTATCAAAAATTAATTTACTGTGCCCCTGCACAGATATGGTTTTACCAGAGGCCAGCTTGGGATGTGAATAATGCATTGTCCAATAGACAAATGCATTGTTATTAATACCAAACGAATCTGTAATATCAAACTGACAGTGCTTAACGTTGCTATATAAATTTGCAAAATAGTCTCGCAAACTTACTATGCCGTTAATTTCGTGCATTGGATCAATAAATTGAATGTTGTCGGCATAAATATCACTTAATAAATCCAAGTTAGAACTATTGAGTTGCTGGTAAATATCAACAAATTTATCTACTGGTAACTGGTTATCCATATCATACCTTAAATGCAGCGAGCGCACGTTCACGTGCAGCTTTGTGATCAACAATTGCTGGCCAATAACATTCACTTCCTTTGCCTGTTGCAGCTAAGTAAGTATGTGGGAAATGAATGTGTTTATCTGGCACATTTTCAAGCTCAGGCAAATACTTACGTATAAACTTACCTGTCGGATCAAATCGCTCACTTTGGGTAACAGGGTTAAAAATTCTAAAATACGGTTGCGCATCACAGCCTGTACTTGCAGCCCATTGCCAGCCACCATTATTTGAGGCTAAATCACCATCAATAAGGTGCTGCATAAAAAATCGCTCACCCTCACGCCAGTCAATTAATAAGTGTTTGGTTAAAAAGCTGGCTACTACCATTCGTAAACGGTTATGCATCCATCCAGTTTGCTTTAGTTGTAACATGGCTGCATCTACTAATGGGTAACCCGTACGCCCTTCGGTCCATGCGTTAAATTCTTTTTCGTTTTTGCGCCATACAACCGGATTATATTTCTCGTTAAAGTTTTCACCACGCGAAAGCTTAGGGTACTCTGCAATAAGATGCCTGTAAAACTCACGCCAAATTAGCTCGTTAACCCACGTAAATGTTTTACTTTTTGATGTGGTGAGTATGTCGGGGTAACGTTGCTGTATATTGATCAATAATTGTTTTGGGCTAACTATACCCAGCGCTAAATATGGGCTCAAACCCGATGTACCTTTAACACTGGGGATGTCACGCTGATCGTCGTAGCTTGTTAACTTATCGCAAATAAAATTATCAACAACGGTTAAAAGCGTTTCATCATCAACGGGCCATTTATCCGAACTACCATCGCTTTCAAGGTACTGGCTTTTTTCAATTTTTATAGGGTTTTGTTCTAGTGGCCATTGTGCCAAGCTAAAGTGGGTGTCTTGATATTGCTTTAACCATGCGCGTTTAAATGGTGTGAATACTTTATACATTTCATTACTTTGGTTTTTAACGCTACCAACAGGCGCAATTAAATCCCCTTCATATAACGTAAAAGTAATAGAACGTTTGTCACACTGTGCTAGAACGGCCTTGTCGCGATTAACCTCGTTTAATTCGTATTCTGTATTAGCAATAATGTGCTCAATGTTGTTAGTTTCACAAAACGAAAGTAATTCAGTTTCACAGTCGTCGAAACTAGGGGCATTAATTACATGAAGCGTTATACCATAATTGGCAAGTTGGTCTTGTAAATAAGCAACACGTCGATTAAGCAAATCAATTTGTATGGGCGCTGCTTGGTGCTGTTGCCACTGCTTTTCGCAAACAAAAAAAATGGCGTGTTTAGCGCCATTATTTAGCGCTTCTATTAACGCTTCATTCGAAAAAAGGCGCAAATCGCGCCTAAACCAAAATAATGTATTCATTAAATACCAAATCGTAGTTTTAAGTCATGAGGATAGGGATTAAAAAACACCTGTTTTTCTAGGTACTCTTTAGGGTGAACTTTTAGGTGGTGCTTAAGTAAAGTAAGAGGTACATAAAGCGGCACTAAACCAGAGCGATACTCGTCTATTGCTTCACGCAGTTCTTGTTTTTCAACCTTAGCTAAGTCTTTTTTAAAGTAACCTTGTAAGTGCATTAATGTGTTGCAATTATTACGGCGTGATGCAGGTTTTTTAAGCCCTGTCATTAAGCCTAAAATGTATTCATCAGCCAACGCATTTATGTCGTCACCTGTATAAGTTCCAAGCAATTTACCAAGTTCTCGATACGCTTGATAGTTGTGAGCCATTAATAAATACTTATGCTTGGCATGAAATTGAGTTAGGTGGTGAACACTTAACGGCTCTTTTACAAGCTGCTGCCAGCTATTTAAAACATATACGCGCATTACAAAGTTTTCACGTAAGTGCATATCGTTCAATCTGCCATTTTCCTCGCAAGGTAACAGCGGATTATGCTTCATAATTTGTTCGGCAAAAAAACCAACGCCCTCTGAGGTGTTACCTGTACCAGCCTCATTGTATATTTTTATACGCTCCATGCCGCAACTTGGACTTTTGGCGCAAAATACAAAACCACTCAACTCTTTAGCCTGCTCAGTCGCTACCTTTTTACCGTATTCAGTTAACTGCGGACCTACGTCGCCAGAGCCGTCAGGACGGCAGACTTTAATAGTGTCACCAACTCGAACTTGGCGAATTGTAGGTCGAGGTATTGGTAAGCCAACCGCAACCTCAGGACAAAAGCGTGTATATTCAACATGCTTTGCAAGTTCGTCCATACAAAAGTTTGACCTTTTGTGACCTGTATCAAATCTGACTTTTTCGCCTGCTAAGCAGGCGCTTATACCTATTTTTATTGTAGTTTTTTGCATGTAATCTCTTAGTAGATTAAATTACCAATTGGATTTAGTAACTTACTTAGCCCTTTATTAAAATGTAGCGCACTGCTCACAACTGTAAAGCATAAACACCCATCTTTTGTTATTGGCGTGTGTTGGTGGCTGCCATCTTGCCAAATAAAGTCACCTGGTACGTAGTGTCCGTCTTCATCACAAAACTCACCGTCTAGTAACAGGGTTATTTCAAAACCTGTGTGAGTATGTTCAGGAATTTCACCGCCAGCATCTATATGTAGCAAACTTGAGCGTAGCGCACCATCGTCTAATGCAACGCGTGAGCGAGCTAATTTGCCAACTTGAGTAAATTTGCTGTGTGAAATACGCGACAATGCGCGAGGCAATTGGTAGTTATGCTCATTAACACTTACTTTAACAGGTTCTACCTCATACACTTCATCTATAGAATCATCAGCAGTGATTAGGTCAAGCACGTTCATATCAAACTCTTCAAGCAATTGAGATTGGTTATCAATCGGTTGCTCAAAAGATTCGGTGTCTTCACTAAACAAAGCATCTGCATTGCTTGCTTCTATTTTTGCTACTTTTTCTTGGCAAACAGGACACATGTCTACATGTATCGAAACTGCAAGGCCCAAAGAGGCACTTAACGACGCTGAACAATACTCTGTAAGTAGTGTTTCACTCGGGTGATGTTTAATCATGCTGATCTCCCATTTCATTACGTAATTTCTGCAAGGCTAAACGTAATCGTGATTTTACCGTGCCTACTGGAATATTAAGTTGTTGAGCTAATTGCTCTTGCGACATATCTTGAAAATAAACCCCACGAACAACTTCGCGTTGTGCGATAGGCAATTTATCAAGGTAGCGTTTAATTTGTTTATCTTCTAAATGATCAGTGTATTCGTGATTTGTGTCTTCAGAATCGTTAATTAAAGGCCATATATCTTCGCTAATGTTTTCTTCTTTATTACTTTTCATCTTGCGAAGCATATCAAACGAGGCATTACGCATTACTGTGTAAACCCACGTAGTCGCAGCACCTTTATCGCTATTATATAAATGCGCTTTACGCCAAACTGACGTTAACGTTTCTTGCACAAGCTCCATCGCTTGTGCTTCAACACCAAACTGCTTTATTCCAAAGCGCTTAATTTTTGGTGAAAAATATTCAAATAAATAGGCAAATGCTTTTTTATCGCGGTCTTGTGCAACCGAAATTAATGCTTGCATAAGTTCAGAACTAGGCGTTTCTGGCATGGCAGTATACTTACCTGTGTTAGGTTCACAACGAGTTGACTGTTGTTGACTTACCATAGTAATTAATCCCATTATTGTTTTGATATGAGTAATACGTACAATAAATTGTGTAGGATCACATTATTTAGGCAAATTCGTTATTAATCACAGTATGGAGGAAATTGAGTAAGTTATCAAAGTTAGTTTCGAACGCAAGTTGTTGTTTTTTCTCGATCGAAATAGGTAATAGCTCAAGCCAACGTGCGGCTATCCACGCTAGGTTGTTAAAGTTAGTTGTTTTATAAAGTAGGTTTAATTCAGGGTTGCCATAAAACACATTGCGCAACGCATCATGTAGCAAAAAATGCTCCGCAACAGCAGTGTTTGTTTCGTTATACCAATAAGGCGTTTTGCAGTCAGATATTAAGCCATGACGGAGTTCTTCTTCGTCTTGGTAAACATCGTTAATTTGAACGCTTTTAGACGCAAAAACATCAATAAGCAGCACGTCATTGTCGTCTTGGTCAAAATCAATTATGTCAACCAAACAGCCTTGGGCGCTTATATTAAAAGGTGTGTCGTGCTCAAACGTACATAGTACAAAGCCCGTGCTATTTTTTAATGCAGTTTTAACCATATTTAAATAACGAGGCTCAAAAATACGCAAACGCGTGTAGCCTTCAGGTAAAATAAAAATGGGTAATGGGAAAATCGCACGTTTCATAAAGTCTACTTCTATCAATAACACTGCCTTTATTTACGTGCGTTTTTACTAAGTCGATCAGCTTTAAATAAACCGAATTAATTGCAATATATTTAGCTGGTTAAATATTAAGCCACCCGCCCATGCTCTTTAATGCTTGTACAGATACATACGCAGTTATAATACTCACTACAGGTGCTAACATAAGTGCAAATAATCCAAGTTCGGTACTCATCGTCTTATTCCTTTAAGTTGCTTATTTTGCGTTTTTTACTGCTGGATTCGTACTTTCAGCTACTTCATTACTGACTAAGTCAGCAGGCTCAATTAACGATTCAAGTGTTAGTTTTGTATCAAAATAAAGGGTATCTTTTATAGATTTTTCAAGCTCTATGGTGGTTTGCTTAATATAGCTTGTCACACTGCTTGTTAAAATATCAGTTACATCTAGGTCAACTTCTGTCGCGTTTACTTGCGAAGAACCTAATACTAATAAACTAGCCATAGCGATTTTAATTGAATGTTTCATAATGGTATTCCTTGTTGGTGTATTGTTTAGACGTAGTTATATACTCAAGGGTTGTGCCAAGATGAAAATAAAGTTTAAATTATTGATATATATAATTATTTTACAATGTAGGTAATTTATAAAAATTCAGGAGAGGTTAATTTAACCACGTAAATTTATTTTTTAGCCACTTTTTAGTTAAAATAAATAGTGGGTATGCTCAGTTTTATAGATTCGCAAAAGCATTAAATTAAAATGGTCGGTCAATCACAAAGTCATTATTAAAAACACGCAACCATAAATAATGGTTTTGAAATAATAAGATCAGTAAATATAAAAAGACTAATAGGCTTAGGCTTACTTTTTACCTAAACGAAAGGCATCAACCATACTCAACACCCAAATCACAATCATAAGTGGTAAGTATTTGTATTCTGCAAGTTTTGCACATGCTTGTGACGGCTCTTTTGCGGCACCAAATATAGAGGTAAGAGTCATAGGTATTTTCCCTGCCACAATTTCATTGGCTGTGCATTGTGCAACGGCAAAAATATCCTTCATCGTTAAAATTAATAACACCGAAAACACACCAGCAAATATTGCACCTATTAAATGCTTTTTTAACGAAAAGTGCCCAGCCCCTGGATAAATAATGGCTGTTAGTAATGCGGCTTTTAAATTTGCTTTCATGGTTTTTAACTTAAGCTATGTTGAAAATAGGCCAACCCATAGTGAATTATTTTTGTTTAAAATCAAGAAAAAGGTTTAACTTGTACAGTGATTGAAAATTTCAGCGTACACTTGTACACTAAACGCTAATTAAATAGTGGTAGGAGCAGTAATGTCACTCGACGCCCCTTATTCCCGTAAAGAAGAACAGCTCAATGTTATAAGCCATGCTCTGGGTATTATTTTTGCCGTGTTTGTTATGTGGGATCTATTTAGTCAAGCTACAAATCCCAAAGCCTATATAAGTACTGCAATATACGGTAGTACCTTGTTTATACTCTTTTTATCATCAACCCTATACCACGCCAGCGTCCAACCACGTTTACGTGCTTTATATAAGAAGTGTGACCACTGCGCCATTTATTTACTTATTGCTGGCACCTACACTCCTTTTTTATTGCTCTCACTTTCGGGGGCTTGGTCATGGGGAACACTCACTTTTATATGGAGTGTTGCTATTGCGGGTGTTGCGTACAAAATACTTGTTAAAAATGGTAATAAAAAAATATCCCTTGCCACTTACCTACTCATGGGATGGTTTGCATTAGCAATTATTTACCCGCTGTATTCAAACGTTAATATAAATGCACTTTACTGGCTATTAGCTGGCGGCGTATTTTATAGTGTAGGTACTGTGTTTTACAGCGCTAAAAGTACTCAATATAGCCATGCTATTTGGCACCTCTTTGTTATTGGTGGATGCGTAAGCCATTACATCGCTATTACCCGCTATGTGTATTAAGCAATAATACACATAGTCTTTTTTAAATATCACCTCATTACCTGCGTTTTTAGCTAATACCCTGGACATGTACTTATTAATAAAAATGATAACGAAATCTATCTCATGATCTAGAAATCTGTTTGCTATACTGAAAAAAAGAACTCAAAACGCCGTTGATTTAGATGGACGCGGCTAATACCAACTCGCTTAATTAATTATTATTGTTTGTTGGTATCAACAACGCTAGGTGTTATTACATTGTCATTATCTAAGACACGCCCAAAAATATTAAGCTTGTTTATCTATGCAAGACTCGTTTTGATCACTTTTTTAATATCAACACTTGCCGCCGTGTATTCAATTTACTTACTTGATCAATACATTTATCAGCAAAAGCAAATCTCTATAAGAGAAGTTTCAGGTAGTTACGTAAACCACATTAGAAATAACCTTAACCAAACGCTTTCTGCAGCCTATCCAATCGCAGCATTAATTCGCACACAAAATGGCAAAACAGATGGTTTTGAAGAGCTTGCATCTGAAATGTTAGCGCTCTACCCCGGCCTTGCCGCCTTACAACTTCATAAAAACGGTATACTTACACACGTAGTACCACTTAAAGGCAATGAAAGCGCTTTAAGCAATAATGTATTAGAAAATCCATTGCGAATTCAAGAGGCATTTTTAGCCAAACAAACCGGGAAATTAACCCTCGCAGGGCCGTTTGAGTTATTTCAAGGTGGAATGGGGGCTGCTGCTAGGCTACCTGTCTATCTAGATACGCAAGAGGGTAAAAAGTTTTGGGGTTTTGCTACAGCGCTTATTCGCTTTCCGGATATTCTGCAAAGCGTTGACTTAGCACAACTGCCACAGGCAGGTATTGGCTATGAACTTTCAAAAATCATGCCCGATACAAATGATGTACAAATTATTGTTAGCTCAAAAAACCAAAAAATAAAAAATACTGTAGACTTTAATATACAAGTGCCAAATGGGGTTTGGGTATTTAAAACTTATCCTATCAATGGCTGGAAAGATAGTAGCATGCTGTTATTTGGTGTTGCTATTGCAGCCCTGTTCATCCTTTTAACCACAGTCACTTCTTATTTAGTGACTCGCTTAAGAGCCAGTCACCTAAAACTAGAAAAAAAAGTAACGCAACGTACTCATGCACTACAAAATAATATTAAGGCACTTACCGATACCGAAAGACGGCTTCATCTGAGTCAAAAAGTAGGTGGGATTGCGACTTGGGAATGGGATATAAAAACCAATGTAATCCGTTTTTCTGAACATGGTATTAGATTAATTAACGGCAGTGTTAAACAACTAGAAATGACTAAAAATGAATATCTGGCCATTATTTACCCTGCTGATCGTGCCGATGTCATAAGAAATATAGAACAATGCATTGACGATGCAAAGGAATATAATATTGATCATCGTATTGTTAATAAACGCAGTGGAATTCGCTGGTTTAATACCAAAGGAACACTCGTTAGAGATAATCAAGGTATTGCAGTCACTATGTTGGGTGTATCAATCGATATTACTAAACGAAAGCTAATTGAGGAAAAGCTGCATTTATCTTCGCGCGTATTTAGAGATACTCACGAAGGCATTATTATTACTGATGCAAATCGACATATTGTTGATGTTAATCCTGCTTTTTGTCGAATAACCGGTTACAGCCATGATGAGGTAATAGGCCGCACCCCAGAGTTTTTAAACTCTGGTAAACAGTCAGACTCTTTCTATAAAGATATATGGCTACAATTAAACAAGGTTGGCCATTGGCAAGGAGAGATTTGGAACTGCAAAAAAAATGGCGAGCTGTATGCAGAGCTACTAACTATTTCCGTGTTAACCGATGATAACAACTTTACTTTTTACTTGGGAATATTTACCGATATAACCCAAGCTAAACGTCAACAAGAGCAACTAAGCCGAATTGCACATTATGATTTATTAACTAACTTGCCAAACCGTGTGCTGCTAGCAGATAGGCTTAGCCAAACCATGTTGCAATGCCGTCGACATAACAATTCACTGGCTGTGGTGTTTCTAGATTTAGACGGATTTAAGCAGGTAAATGATTCACATGGGCATGATATTGGCGATAAGTTACTTGTTGCGATCTCTATCCGTTTAAAAGATGCACTGCGTGAAGAGGATAGTTTAGCCCGTATTGGTGGCGATGAATTTGTTGCCGTATTAACCAACCTAGAATCAATTGCCGATTGTGTCCCTGTGCTCGAGCGGCTATTAGCTGCAGCAGCTAAACCGGTTACGGTGAATGACATTGTCTTAAATGTTTCTGCCAGTATTGGGGTGACCGTATACCCTGAAGATAATTTTGATGCCGATCAATTAATGCGCCATGCCGATCAAGCCATGTATATTGCCAAACAAATGGGCAAAAATCGTTATCATTTGTTCGATACGAGTCAAGGAGATACAGTTAAATTACAACAAAAAGGCATTGCGCTCATTCGTGAGGCTTTAGCGAATAATTGGTTTGTGCTTTATTACCAACCTAAGGTTGATATGCGAACCGGCGATATGATTGGCGTAGAGGCATTAATACGCCTGCAACACCCCGAGCGTGGCTTACTAAGCCCTATCGAGTTTTTACCAGCCATTGAAAACAATCAACTAATGATAGACCTTGGCGAGTGGGTTATTGATACCGCCTTGACTCAAATTAATCAATGGCAATCATTAACGCCAAGTTTAACTGTAAAAGTGAGTGTTAATGTTGCTGCAGTACAATTACAACAACCTGAATTTACCTCAAAGTTAACTGAATTACTATTGGCGCACCCACAAGTAAATGCAACCAATTTAGAGCTAGAAGTACTAGAAACCAGTGCACTGAGCGATGTGACCCATGTGTCTAAAACTATGCAGGATTGTAAAGCTTTAGGGGTTGATTTTTCGTTGGATGATTTTGGTACCGGTTATTCATCACTGACTTATTTAAGACGTTTACCAGCAAGTTTAATAAAAATAGATCAAAGCTTTGTTAGAGATATGCTTGAAGACTCGAGCGATTTAGCAATTGTAAAAGGCGTTATTGCGCTGGCTAATTCATTTAAACGAGGTGTTATAGCTGAAGGCGTAGAAACGCCTGAGCATGCAGCAACTCTTATGCTACTTGGTTGCCACTTAGCACAAGGTTATGGTATTGCCAAACCCATGAAAGCTGAGGCTATTCCTATTTGGTTAAACGAATGGACTGCTAATGAAATTTGGGCTTTAACTAACTTACATAAAATTGAGTATTAGCTGAGCTTTAGTTTACTACCAGCGGTACTTGGCCATATTAATACGCTGGTTAATAACAATGCCTTCAGTAATTAATCTCTCTCGTTGAATGTGATACTGAGGACAGCTCTCAGCAAACGATATTTTACCTTGGCTATTAACCACTCGATGCCATGGGATCGTCGAACCTTTTGGTATCTCTTTTAATAAACGACCTACCAACCTAGCATTATTAGGATAACCTGCAAGCGCCGCTACTTGGCCGTAACTGGCAACACAACCTTTGGGTATACTCGCTATGATAGTATAAATTACAGTGTGTTTATCAATATCCATTTTTATTAGCGTAGACCTTACTCAGCTGTTTAAATTGGTCCCATACAGTGCGTGCCACTGGGCCATGATGAATGGCGTGTTGCCTAAACGCTCTTATTTGTGCGCTAAATTTATGCTCGCGGTCGGTAATAAGGATTTCTTGTAATAAATCTGCTTTTATTTCAGGCGCGCAATGCTCTAAGCTCATCATGGCCCAACCAGCTCCTGAGAGTAAAAACGATTTTAAGGTCGCCACATCGTCTATTTTCATCATTGCGGAGCCTTTGGAATACGAAAGCCTTTCGCTGTCTATACTTAAATCGCTTTCAAACATTGCTAAGCAGGGGTAGTTTTGTAGTTGAGTATAAGTGAGCTGTTTGGGTAAAACCCCTTTTGCGCTTATTATTCCAATATCGAGCTTACCTATGGGCAAACTTTCTAAATCGCCAGTGGCATGAAATAAATCAAACCATGGGCCAATGCCTAGCTCTGCTTGTCCATTGTTTACTTGCTCTAACGACGCAAATCGTTTTCCACTGCTAATACAAAACTCGGTACTGGTAAACTGTTTAAAAGTATTACTTATGATCTGGTTGTAGCTTTGCTTATGACAAAGCTGCTCGTAACAAATTTTATATTGCGGTTCATTCCCTAATGAGAGCTCTTCTGCCAGTTTTGCAAGCTCGTCGTTCGCATGCAGCAGCTGTTGGGCTTCACGATGAAAGATACGCCCTTTTTCAGTCAGCTGTAATCTATACTTAGTTCTGTCTAAAAGCTCAAACCCTATTTGCGATTCTAGGTTTTTAATAGCCAATGTTAACGCAGGCTGTGTTTTATGAAGCTTTTGCGCAGCGCCGCTCAAACTTGCGCTTTGCACTATGGCATCTAATATTACTAATTGATTCAGCTTCATATACCGCCTCAAAACATTATAAGTAAAACTTATTGAGTCTCTAAAATTTAATGAATTTTATTTTATATGTTTGCAGCGTATCCTGCACTTAATTATTTTGCCAATATTGCAACGGAGAAGACATGAAACTCTTTCGTCTATGTTTACTAACAACGACCCTACTTAGCTTAATTGCCTGTTCTGAGCCAGAACAACAAGTTAAAGAAGAGCCCATTCGCCCTGTTAAGCTGTTCAATATTGGCCATGACTCTCAAATCAATATTCGTAGTTTCCCTGCTGAGGTGGTTGCAAACCAAGGATCTTACCTTGCATTTAGAGTAAACGGAGAACTTATAGAGTTTCCGGTTCTTGCCGGTGAACACGTTGAAAAAGGCGATTTACTAGCCAAATTAGACCCTGAAGATTTTCAACTGCAGTTTGATGAACGAAAGGCACGTTATGAGTTGGCAAAGTCGCAATTGAGCAGAATAGAGCAGCTATTTGAAAAGAAAATCACTAGCCAATCTGAGTTAGACCAAGCTTTAGCAAATATGCAAATAGCTGAATCTGCCTTTAAAATCGCTGAAACCAACCTCGAATACAGCGAGTTGCGTGCGCCATTTGCCGGTACCGTTGCAAAGGTATTTGTAAAAAACTTTGAAAACATTCAGGCAAAGCAAAATATTTTGCGCCTAGAAACTCGCGATTTAATGGACGTAGAAATTCAGGTTCCTGAAAAAATAGTGGCGCGTTTTAAAAAAGGCACTGATTACCATCCAACGGTTAAATTTGATGGCTTTGAAGATAAAGAATACACCCTCGACATTAAAGAATGGGACACCCAAGCCGATCCTGCAACACTGACCTATAAAGTGGTATTTTCGCTACCCGTCCCTGATGACTTTAACTTACTAGCCGGTATGACTGGCCGTGTTTTAATTGATTTAAGCAAAGTGACACGTTCGCAGGTTGCTTACACAATACTCCCTATTGAATCGGTTTTTTCTGATCCCCAAAAAGCGATTAACAATAATGCCTATGTTTGGCTTTATGATGAAAATACTGGCCAAGTCCATAAGCAAGCTGTTGAAGTTGGCCAATTACACCATGATGGCATAGAGGTACTTAGCGGTATAAAAGAGGGCCAAATTGTGGTGTCTGCGGGTGTTCACTCGATTGAAGAAGGCATGAAAGTTCGTCCATGGAATAAAGAGCGAGGCTTATAATTATGAGCTTTGCACAACTTTCCATAGAAAAAAAAGTAATTAGTTGGATGTTTGCCCTGCTGCTTTTAATTGGTGGTAGCGTATCGTATTTTGATTTAGGCCAACTAGAAGACCCTGAATTTACACTTAAACAGGCCATGGTTATTACCATGTACCCTGGCGCATCACCGCAACAGGTTGAAGAAGAAGTTACTTTTCCACTCGAAAATGCAATTCAACAGTTACCGTATGTTGATCATGTCACGTCTATTTCGTCAAATGGCAAATCTCAAATAGCCGTAGAAATGAAGAGCACTTATCGAAAAGAGCAACTTCGCCAAATTTGGGATGAAATGCGTCGTAAAATAAACGATCTTTCTCCGTCTTTACCCAGTGGTGTTTACCCAAGCACAATTTTAGATGACTTTGGCGATGTATACGGTGTTTTATATTCTGTTGTGGGTGACGGCTACTCTTACGATGAACTAAAAGACTATACCGACTATTTAAAACGTGAATTGGTATTAGTAAAAGGGGTAAGCAAAGTAACCATTGCCGGTGAGCAACAGCCACAAGTAATGGTAGAAATATCTACCCGTAAATTAGCCCAACTTGGTATAGCCCCTAGCCATATATTTGCTTTATTACAGTCACAAAACACGGTATCTAACGCAGGTAAAATTAGAGTGGGCGACGAATCAATTCGTTTTCACCCTACCGGCGAATTTAAAAATGTTAAAGAGCTTGAAACCCTGCTGATTTCTAAACCAGGTGCCAGCGAGCTTATTTACTTAGGTGATGTCGCCGAGGTATTTAGGGAATACGCTGAAGTACCTAATAATGTTATTAGATACAATTCTGAGCAAGCACTATTAATTGGCGTGTCGTTTATGAATGGCGTTAATGTGGTTGATGTAGGTAAACGTATTGATGCTCACTTAGCAGAACTTGAGTACCAGCGCCCGCATGGTATTGACGTGAATGCTGTTTATAACCAACCAAAAGAAGTAGAAACCTCGGTAGACGGTTTTATTGTTAGTCTGCTAGAGGCCATTGCGATAGTGATTGTGGTACTCCTTATTTTTATGGGCCTTAAAAGCGGCATTTTAATAGGCGGTATTTTATTACTAACTGTTTTAGGCACTTTTATTTTTATGAAGTTGTTTGCCATTGACTTACAACGTATATCGCTAGGTGCACTGATCATTGCCCTCGGTATGCTGGTAGATAACGCTATTGTTGTTACCGAAGGGATTTTAATAAACTTAAAACGGGGTCAAACTAAACTTAAAGCCGCTATTAATATTGTAGAGCAGACCAAGTGGCCATTATTAGGTGCAACCATCATAGGCATTACTGCGTTTGCGCCAATTGGTTTAAGTTCTGACGCAACGGGTGAGTTTGCCGGCAGCTTATTTTGGGTGTTATTTATATCGTTGTTACTTAGCTGGATAACCGCTATTACCTTAACGCCATTTTTTGCAAATCTTATGTTTTCAGAAAATGAGTTTAAAAAAGATAAAAACACCGAAGGCGATTCAGATAACGCCCCATACCAGGGGTTTATTTTTACAGGCTATAAAACACTATTAGATTTAGCAATGCATTACCGTAAATCAACTATGATCCTCATGGTTGTATTACTGTGCAGTGCCGTAGTGGGTTTTGGTTCGGTTAAGCAGTCGTTTTTCCCCGCCTCTAACACACCTATGTTTTACGTAGATTACTGGCAACAACAAGGTTCGGATATTCGTGCCACACTAGACGGTATAAAAAAGCTTGAACACTATTTGCAAAAAGAAGAACTTGTAGAAGAAGTAACAAGTACAACCGGGCAAGGTGCGCCACGCTTTATGCTTACTTATGCGCCTCAAAAGTCTTACTCGTCGTATGGACAACTTATTATAAGAGTAAAAAACCGCGAAGCAGTTGCGATTGTTATGCAAAAAGTCCGTGATTATTCTCAAAATACACCGTTATCAGCTCAACTAAAAATAAAGCCTATGGAAATTGGGCCTTCTACTGATGCAAAAATAGAAGCTCGTTTTACCGGCCCAGATCCTGTTATTCTGAGAAAACTCGCTGCAGAGGCTGAAAAACTAATGTCGCAAGACGACGGCGCCTTTAATATCCGAAACGATTGGCGTGCACGTACTAAAATGATTCGCCCACAGTTTAACGAGCAAAAAGCGCGACGTTTAGGGATCAGTAAATCAGACCTGGATGATGTGCTGCTTACAAGCCTTTCGGGTAAACAAGTCGGTGTATATCGTGATGGAACCCAGCTTTTACCTATTATTGCTCGCTCACCTGCGAATGAGCGCCTAAATGTAGACAGCGTTCATGACTTGCAAATATACAGCCCTGTTTTAGGTGTATTTGTGCCGGTAACGCAAGTAGTTGATGAGTTTATAGTTGAATGGGAAGATAGCCTAATAATGCGTCGCGATAGAAAGCGAACAATTACGATAATGGCCGATCAAAATGTATTAGGCGACGAAACAGCCGCTAAATTATTTGCCCGAGTACGAGGCCCCATTGAATCTATAGAGCTACCTCATGGCTACTCTTTAGAATGGGGCGGCGAATATGAATCATCTAGTAAGGCTCAAAAAGCAATATTCGGTTCTTTACCGCTGGGCTATTTAGCTATGTTTGCTATAACTGTTTTACTTTTTAATTCTTTAAAACAGCCTCTTGTAATTTGGGCTACGGTACCATTAGCAATTATTGGTGTAAGTGCCGGTTTATTAGCTATGAACGCACCGTTTAGTTTTATGGGCCTACTTGGGTTATTAAGCTTAAGCGGCATGCTTATTAAAAATGGTATAGTGTTAGTCGATCAAATAAACCTTGAGCTTCGCGATGGTAAATCGCCATATCAAGCAGTGTTCGAATCTGGCGTAAGCCGTGTGCGTCCTGTCGCAATGGCAGCTATAACCACAATACTGGGTATGATCCCATTACTATTTGATGTGTTTTTTCAATCAATGGCGGTCACTATTATGTTTGGTTTAGGCTTTGCCACTATATTGACACTAATAGTAGTGCCTGTTTTATATACTATGATTTTTAGAATTGAATACCAACCAAGTAAATAACGACATATTAAGTGTTTATCTAAATAAAAATGCCACAGCGTAAACTGTGGCTTTTTTTATAACTTAAACAAATATAATGGTAATTGTTTAGCTTATTTTTTTAAACTTAGCTTTGTTCGTGCGCCTGCTTTATTGCTAGATGCACTATTTGTTTTTACCGTTTTTGGTTTACCGACATAGGTTGTAGAGCGCTTTTGGTAAGGTGCTTTAGCGCGATTATTTTTTTGCTCGCCACCATGCTCTTTTTGTTTATTACGGCGCGGGTTTTCACCCTGAAAGTCACGCTTGGACGACACCCCAACGTTTTTATCCGCAACCTTATTAGTATCTAAAGAATGCTCTTGAGTTTTTCCTGAGTCCGCAATCGAGTCGTTAATTTGCGCCATTTCAACATCTGATAAATGACGCCACTGCCCTACTTTTAAGCCTTTTAACGTTACATTCATGATGCGAGTGCGCTTTAAAGTAACCACCTCGTAACCTAAATACTCGCACATTCTACGAATTTGGCGATTTAATCCCTGGGTTAAAATAATCTTAAATTCTTTAGGGGCTGTTTGTGTAACCTTACACTTTTTGGTAACAGTATCTAAAATAGGAATGCCGTTGGCCATTTTAGATACAAATTGGCGATTAAGTGGTTTGTCAACGGTGACTACGTATTCTTTTTCGTGGTTATTACCCGCACGTAAAATTTTGTTAACAATATCGCCTTCGTTGGTTAAAAAGATTAATCCTTCAGAGGGTCTATCTAATCGCCCAATTGGAAATATACGATCGGGATAATTAACCGCTTTAACAATATTGCTTTGTATTTTTCGCTCGGTTGTACACGTTATACCCACCGGTTTATTGTAAGCAATATAAACGCGTTTAGGTGGCGTTTTTAATGGTTTACCATCAACCAATACGACATCGGTTGCTGCAACCTTTACGCCCATTTCTGGCGAATTACCATTAACTGACACACGACCTTGCTCAATATATTTATCGGCTTCACGGCGTGAACAAAAACCTGTTTCACTAATAAATTTATTTAAACGTTTTAATTCGGTCATATCACTTAATGGTATTAGTTTTTTAGGGTCGCTAGTGTATACCCAAACCACCTAAAAATGCGAGTTATGCCGCCGATTTAATGTCGGTTAATTTACGCCAAAGCACTTCAAGCGGCCCTTGTTTAAAATAACAACTGTAAAATAACGTAAATAATAACTGCGCAGCAACTAAGCTCGCGGCAACTAACCAGTAATCTATTCTATTAAAGCTAAGTATCCACTCTGGAAATAACACTCTATAAATAAGCAATTGCATAACGGTTTGGCTTATATACAGTGTGAATGCCATCCGACCCGCCTGCTGTATTAGTTTGCCAAACTGTGGGCTATTGCCACAAAACTTAACGATTAAATGAATATAAAGCCCAGCCATAAACAGGGCGGCGAACATGTTAGAAATTTCTTGTAAACTAAAACCCAAGCCACCAGTAAGCGTTGATGTGTTTAATCTTATAGTACAAGAAATAAGTACACCTACTGTACATATCCGCAACTGCTGGCTTGATAAACCTTTGCTAAAAACTCTCTCTTTGTACGCGTAAATACCTATTAGCATAATGCCAACGCACATCCACATAGTCATTAGCGGTACTGTTATTAGCATAAGAATATTTATATAAAGATTTTCATTAAAATAATCACTGTAATGGGGGCTAAATAACTCGATAAACTTGGCAGAATCACGATAAGCCTGATCGTCAGGAATACTCAACAACACTAAAAATGTAACTACTGCTGAGAGAGCAGTAAACTCAAGCCCTCTTTGCAATAGCTTGGGGTTGTCGGTGTCTAAATATTTAATAATAAACCAGCCAGATACACCATAAACAAACAAAATATCACCAGCCCAAAGTAAAAAGCCGTGTATGAGGCCAAAAATTATTAGCCAATATAATCTGCTTTTTATTTGAACTGATGACTTATAGCGCTGCCATTGAATATATAAACCTGCGCCAAAAAGTAGACTAAACAGCGTTCTAAATCGGCCTTCTATAAACAGTATATTCAAATATTGAATGAGGGTGTCGCTTACAGGGGGGATGGTTAATGGCACATAACCAAATTCCATAAAACCAAAGGCATAGCCATTCATAAACACTAAGCCAAGCACGGCAATGCCGCGAATAAAGTCCATATTATAATTACGCATTAAAGCTATTTTCCGTTAAATATTATTTTTATAGCTGTCGGCCCAGTCAACCGACTTCTGGTAAAGCTCTGGTAGTATATCACTTTGTATATTTAAAAATATAACCGCTTGTTCGAGTGCCCACCAGCTGCCGGTTTCATATGCTTTAACAACTTTTAAAATGTAATACAGTGTGTTTTTTTCTTCAAGCAAGGCTGCTTTTATATCATCCTGAAAAGGTAATTTTTCAACTAGCAAGCTCATTGGTTGATCTAATATAGCATCAAGTAGCGAAAACAAGCCGGTTAAAAAAGCCTCTCCTGACTGATGCTTGGCCACTTTTTTAGCAATCAATTCACAAAAACGGGCACGCACCACGCACACTTGCATTAGCTCTGCAGGCTTTTTACCGGCAGTGTGAGCTGTCACGATTAAACTAACAAACTTTTTTAAACGCTCCTGTCCTAAATAAACAAGCGCTTGCTTTAACGACGCAATTTTACTTTGTATTGGAAACACACCGCTATTAATTAAACGCAATAATTTATAAGCTAGTGCTGCATCAAGTTCAAACAATTGTGCTATTGCCGTTAGGTCTGGATTAGGTTTCATTATCTCAGCGTAAATAGCCACGACTAACCCGTAGTTATAATCGATGTCGTTATGCTTCATCATGGTGGGTTTTGCAAAAAAATAACCTTGAAAGTAATCAAAGCCCATACCAGCAGCAACTTCATATTCTTCTTGTGTTTCTATTTTTTCGGCCAGCAACTTAATTTGTTTGTGATCTTTAAGCTTTTTTATAATAGGGTGAATATCGTCTAATGGGGTTATGGTTATATCAAATTTTATGAGTTTAACGAGCTTTAAAAAACGATCCCATTGCGGTTTATAAACAAAATCATCAAGGGCGAGATTAAAATTACTATGAAATAACTCTCGGCATAACTCGTAATTTGTATCGGTGGGCTCTATGCTCTCAAGCAGCTCTATTACAACGTCTTGGCATGGTAAAAAGGCACATAGGTCAAGCTCTAAAGATTCTGGCCCAATGTTGATAAGTGCTTTTTTACCTGAGGTGATATGGCGTGTACCCAAATTAAGCTGATTTTCCATAATAAGCCGCGCAGTTGCCTGTCCCTCGGCTATATCTGGAAAAAAGTTTTTAGGGCTGTCCCTAAAAAGCAGCTCATACGCAACTACTTTTTGACGCCGATTGAAAATTGCTTGCCTTGCAACAAATACAGACACTTTACCTACTTTATTTAAATCCATTAATACCAAGTTATTAATAGCGTAAATAATCTAAAATGTCACTTCGCTTAAGTTAAATCACATAAACTTTATCGGTATAAGGTTGAAATGTAATCACTTGCAACCTGCGACCACGAAAAGCGTACTGCTTTTGCATTAGATTTTATTCGCTGCCATTTTTTGGGATATTGTTTATAAAATGCTAGCGTTTCAGCTAAGCATACGTGCAAACTATGTGTTTGCTCAAGTAATGTTGCGCCGTTAAAACTAAACCCATTTTCGTTGTGTTTTACTGTATCTTTTAGTCCGCCAACACTATGGACCAAACAAGGTTGACCTGCACGCATTGCCAGCATTTGGCTAATTCCACACGGTTCAAAGGAACTAGGCATTAAAAATAAATCACCTAATTGATACATTAAGTCGCCTACTTTTTGTGCATAACCTTTTAAAAATAATAAGTTTTCGTTACGCGTCATAGCTTTTGTAAACACGGCTTCTAACGCTTTATCGCCAGAGCCTAATATAATTAAACGCCCACCGTACTCATTAATACTATTACATACTGCGTCTATAGCAAGTTCACCATTTAATGACTGGCACAATAGCAATACTTTTTGCTCTGTAAGTCTACCTACGCTAGTTACTAGTGGCCCATTATGTGGGGTTGCTTTAAACTGTTTCAATCGTTGGTGTGCAATGTAGTGACCGCTTTCAAGCTGTTCGCTGTTACTCATCCAACTAAACAAGCTTTTTTCAGCCTCGCTGTACAGCTCATTAATATCTGCCTTTATCACTTCAGGAGCAGGGTATTCACAGCCATTCAAAATGCCGACCACTTTACCCAGATTAGCTGCATTTTGAAGATCGTGCTCAAGCCCTTCACCACCAAAAAAGCCATCGTTGTAATTACTTGGCTTAAGTACTTCTTGGCTATAGGTAGGCGACACTAAATGAATTTTATCTGCTAAATTAATAGCGCTTCGCATTGGGTTAAAACAATTTGTGTACCTTGGATCACACAAGTGTTGGCCGTTATAACTTAGTGATGGAAACCAAGCCTCTAAGCTCGACTCATCGTGCTTAAAAGGTCTTATTCCTTGTAGTGCTAAATTGTGTACTGTGTAGGCTAAATGTATATCAATTAGAGGGCTGTAACGCGGTTCAAATTTTAAGAGAACAGCAACACATGCACTATGCCAATCATGCAAATGCAATGTATTAGGGCGTTTTAGTACCCCTTGCAATAATGCTTCGCAAACCGCGGCATTAAATAGCGCAAATTTTGTTGCATCGGTTGCAAATGGCCTGCCCGGTGCATCATTACAATAAACGCTACCCGATTCACTAAACATTGGGTGACTTATCACAATTTGGGTTATGTTATTTTTTGTTTGATCCACTTTAAACAAGGTTAATACATGAGATTGAGCATTAAAGGCTACCGTTACTTCACCTATGTAATGCCTATTTAATGGCTCAAATCCATAATCTGGGATCACCACATCTACCGATACGCCTTGCTTTGCAAGAGCCTTAGGTGCATCACGAACTACATCTGCTACACCCCCTACTTTAGCGCCAGGTAACGCATCGTTTTCTGCACCCACCATTAATACATGCATTAATTTACTGCTTCCTTTGTTTTAATAAGCTCGCCCGCTACAGGGCAAGCTTGTTTTTACCTAACTCTGTATTAAGCTAGTTTCTTATTTTCTTGTGTTTGACGTTCTAATTTTTTAGCAAGTTCACTAAGCATTTCTCGCGTAACAAGTACAATGCCTTTTTTTGATACCCTAAAGCCATTCTCTTCATCTGTTTTGCGATCAAAGCCTATTTCAAGCCCTGCTGGTATTTCACAACTTCTGTCTATTATTGCACGTTTAATTTTACAACCGCGGTTAATAATAGCACCCGGTAAAATAACCGATTGCTCAATTTCACAAAATGAACGCACATGCACGTTAGAAAACAACAAGGATTTTCTTACTGCCGAACCCGAAATAATACACCCACCAGACACGGTAGAATCAAGGGCCATTCCTCGTCTATCGTCATCATCAAATATAAATTTAGCTGGGGGTAATTGCTCTTGGTATGTCCAAATTGGCCACGCTGGGTCGTATAGGTCAAGTTGAGGCTCTGGCATAACAAGCTCCATGTTAGCCTCCCAAAATGAGTCAAGTGTTCCTACATCGCGCCAATAAGGCTGACCTTCCTGTTGAGGGTCTCTAAATGGAAATGCAAAAACGTTATGCTCTTCAATAATCGCAGGGATTATATCATGCCCAAAATCGCGACCTGAGCCTTCATTTTCTGCATCTTTCTTGAGTTGCTCAAATAAGAACTCAGTATTAAATATGTAGTTACCCATGGATGCTAAACATGTACCCGGCTTGCCTGGCACTGAGCTTGGCATAGCTGGCTTTTCATCAAAACGGCAAACACGGCTTTCTTCATCTACCGTCATCACGCCAAAAGTATCTGCAGCTTCTTCAACGGGTACTTCAATACAACACACGGTCATATCGGCCCCTTTTTGCACATGCTCAGCAAGCAATGCACCGTAATCCATTCGATAAACGTGGTCGCCTGATAAAATCATTACATATTTAGGTAATTCATGACGAATAATATCCATATTTTGAAAAACAGCATCGGCGGTACCGCAATACCATTCATCACCATGGCGTTGTGATGCAGGTAATATTTCAACCGATTCACCCAGTTCCTTTTTAAAGTGTCCCCAAGCTCGATTTACGTGGCGAATAAGTGAGTGAGATTTATATTGTGTTGCTATACCCACACGCCTAACACCCGAGTTAATACAGTTAGACAAAGGAAAATCAATAATTCTGTGTTTACCACCAAAGTATACGGCTGGCTTTGCACGCCAATCGGTTAATTCGTGCAGGCGAGAACCACGACCACCAGCAAGTATTAACGCATACGTTTCTCTAGTTAGGCTACTTATGTAGCGATTTGCATAATTAGGCATACTTTTCTCTCCATTTATCTAACTTTTAGTGGCTTTACTGGTAGCTGTCGTTGAGTCAGTGTCACTAGTATTGAGTGGGGTTAAATGCCAAATGTCGTCACTGTATTGGCTTATGGTCCTATCACTTGAAAATATGCCACTGGCAGCGGTATTTAAAATACTCATTTGCGTCCAATAAGCTTGATCAGCATAGGCTTTATCTACTTGCTTTTGTGCAGATACGTAGCTTTCGAAATCGTGTGCAACAAGCCATGGATCGTGTGGGCTCTTAATTGCATTAATTACATCGTCAAATAGGCAAGGTTCAAATAAATTAAAGTGTCCGCTTTCTAGCAAATGCATGACATTGGCTAAATCACTATTTTGCTCAATTAAATGTGCGGGATTATAACGCGATTTAATATCATCAATCTGATGCGCTTCAGCGCCAAATAAGAAGAAATTATCAGCACCAACAGCATCTCTAATTTCGATATTGGCACCATCTAACGTGCCAATAGTTAATGCACCATTCATCATGAACTTCATATTGCCTGTGCCTGAAGCTTCTTTACCGGCTGTTGAGACTTGCTCAGACAAATCAGTAGCGGGACAAATAACTTCCATGGCTGTCACATTGTAATTAGGTAAAAAAGCCACGCGTAAGTACGATGACGCTAGTGGGTCTTTATTGATCACATCTGCTACATTATTGATTAGCTTAATTATTTTTTTAGCCATGTAGTAACCCGGTGCAGCTTTACCACCGAGTAAAACACAACGAGGCACGAGCCCTTGCGTGTCGCCACGACGAATGCGGTCATACAAATGGATAACATGGAGGATATTTAGTAGCTGACGCTTGTACTCATGAATACGTTTAACTTGTACGTCAAACATCATAGACACATCAAACTCTACACCACAGCGCTCTTTAACTAAATCAACTAAACGTTGTTTGTTTATTACTTTGGCGTCTTGCCACTGTGTTTGAAATGATGTGTCATCATAAAAACGGCGTAACTGATTTATTTGAGCAAAGTCACGTACCCAATCGCTGCCTATTTTCTCACTAATCAATTCGCTCAATGTTGGGTTACAATGGGCAAGCCAACGCCTCGGTGTCACCCCATTGGTTTTGTTATTAAACTTATTTGGCCAAAGTGCATAAAACTCTTTAAATAAACCTGCTTTTAATAATTCTGTATGCAGTGCAGCAACACCATTAACTGAATAGCTACCCACAATGGCTAAATAAGCCATGCGAATTTGCGGTTCACCACCTTCTTCTATCAGTGATAGCTCTCGCTGTTTATCAACATCACCAGGCCAATGCTGTGCAACGTCTGCTAAAAAACGTGCGTTTATCTCAAATACTATTTCTAAAATGCGTGGTAACAATTTTGAAAATAATGAAACTGACCATTTCTCCAACGCTTCTGGCAATAATGTATGGTTTGTGTAGGCCATTGTTTTAGTTGTTATTTGCCATGCATCATCCCAGTCGAGCTCGTAATCATCAACTAAAACACGCATGAGTTCTGCAACTGCAATACTTGGGTGTGTATCGTTTAATTGAAAAACATGGTAATCAGCAAAGTCAGTAAAGCTTTCACCATGATCATTCACCCACTGATCAACAATATCTTGAATACTTGCTGATGATAAAAAGTATTGTTGGCGTAGTCGTAGCTCTTTACCATTTTCACTGCTGTCGTTAGGGTAAAGTACCATGGTAATTTGTTCTGCTAAGTTTTTTTGTGCAACCGCTTCTGAATAACTACCTGCATTAAATTCGGTTAGGTTAAATTCGTCGGTCGCTTCTGATTTCCATAAGCGTAGTGTATTTACAATATTATTTTTATAACCAGGAATGGGCACATCGTAAGGCACTGCTAACACGTCATGGCTACTAACCCACTGGCGGTGCTCTCGACCCTGCTTATCAGTATAACTATTTACATAACCACCAAACTTAATACGCTTAGAATGCTCGGGGGCACTCAGCTCCCAAGGATGCCCTTCGCGTAGCCAATTATCGGGTTGCTCTATTTGATTACCGTCACTCATTGATTGGTTAAACATTCCGTATTCATAACGAATACCATAACCAATAACGGGTAGAGCTAAACTTGCGCAGCTATCTAAAAAACATGCAGCTAAGCGCCCTAAGCCACCGTTACCAAGACCCGCGTCGTGCTCTGCATCTTCAATTGTTTCAATTTTAGTGCAGTACTCTTGCAATGCCGATGAAACTTGATCTTCTAAATCAAGATTTAATACCGCATTGCCCAGTGCGCGCCCCATTAAAAATTCAAGTGAAAGGTAACTCGTTTTTCTGCTTTTTTGCTGTTTTATTTTTTTATTAGTTTCTCGGCACCGCGCAACCAAACGATCGCGGATCGTTAATGCTAATGCATGGTATAAATAAAGCTGCGATTCGCCGACTTTATCTCGACCTAGGGTGTAATAAAAATGGCGTGTTAAATCATCTTTTAAGGTGCTTTCGTCAATCACAGGGCCTTCTTGCCATCCTTTTACAACACATACTTGTTCAACTTGCTTAGCCATTAGCTACGTCCTCTAAGTTAGCACTAAAAACCCAACTACTCTGTGCAGAAATTTCAACGGTTGCATCTTGGTGAGTTATTAAAGATGCATTATTTACACTCGATAAAGCCATTTGCCACGGTGCATTAATAGGTGATGCAGGTAGCTGGCAAAAAATAGTTTTTTTACTGGCATTAAATACAATAAGTAACGCATGCTTATTTTGCTTATCAAGTAAGCTGTACATTAAAAATTGACGAGAATTTTCATGCCAATGCGAATCTGTCATGGTTTTTCCTGTTTCGGTAAACCATTTAACGGTAAAACGCTCATCTATGTCTTCTAAAAATACACTATGTTTAAATGCGCTGTGCGCACGCCTAATTTTAAGTGCATCGTCTATAAATTGAGTTAATGAATGATTAAGTTGTGATTCTTTCCAAGCAAGCCAACTCGTACGATTATTTTGACAATACGCATTGTTATTGCCTCCTTGCGAGTGCCCTATTTCACTGCCAGCAGCAATCATAGGGACACCTTTAGAAAGAATTAATGTAAGCAAAAAGTTTTTTTGTTGTTGTAATCTTAATGCGGCTATTTTTTCATCATTGCTAAAGCCTTCTACCCCGCAATTAAATGAGTAATTAGCACTGTGGCCATCTCTGTTATTCTCACCATTTGCTTCGTTGTGTTTATGCTCATAACTCACTAAATCTGCAAGCGTAAATCCATCATGACTGGTTATAAAATTAATACTGTTTAATGGGCCACGTTGGCTGTGCTCAAATATATCAAACGAGCCATGCAAGCGTTTAGCTACACTGGCTATAATGCCTTCCTCACTTTTCCAAAAACGACGAATTACATCTCGGTATTGGTCATTCCACTCTCGCCAAGGGGGAGGAAAAGCCCCAAGTTGATAACCGCCCGGGCCAATATCCCATGGCTCACTAATTAACTTTACCTTGTTTAAAACAGGGTCTTGAGCAATGGTCTGCAAAAACGTATGCGCTGAACTAAACCCTGATTTAGAGCGACCGAGTATAGTAGCTAAATCAAACCTAAAGCCATCAACACCCATTACTTCGACCCAATATCGCAGGCTATCGAGTACTAACTGTAACGTTTTTGGGTGATCAATATTAATGGTATTGCCACACCCCGTATCGTTTATGTATACATTAGGTTGTGCTTCTGCTGTGCGGTAGTAAGCAAGGTTGTCTAACCCACGCAATGACAAAATAGGACCATCGTTGCCCGCTTCGGCTGTATGGTTATAAACAACATCTAAAATAACTTCGATATCTGCAGCATGAAGCTCCTTAACCATTTGTTTAAACTCGTTAATATCGTCGTTTACTAAATAGTCTTTATGAGGAGTAAAAAAGTTAAGCGTGTTATACCCCCAATAATTTTGTAGGCCTTTGCCTGTTAAAAATTGCTCGCTGATAAAAGCATGCACAGGGAGTAGCTCTATTGCTGTTACTCCAAAGCTTTTTAAATGTTCAATAAAAAACGGATGGCTCAATCCTAAAAACTTACCTTGCAACGCTTTAGGTATTTGAGGGTGACGACACGTAGTCCCTTTTACATGACACTCATAAATGACTGTTTGCGACCACCTGTGATTCGGTTTTTTATGTTCATACGAAACAAGTGATGACACTTTTGATTTTGGTATATCAATGGCATTATTAACCGTACTTTTGATGCCTATCGGCATTTGTCCATAATGGCGCTCACTCCATGTAAACTCACCAAATAAATCTTTTGCGTAAGGATCAATTAGAAGTTTGTGCTCATTAAATAGCATCCCTGTATTTGGATTGTATTCACCCTCTACCCTAAACCCATAAAGCGCCCCAGTATTAAGCGGTGCAATGTGAACACTCCATATACCGCCTTCGTTTATATTCATAGCCACTTTAAGTATTTCAGAGTGGCCACTTTTATCAAATAAACACACATACGCTTGTGTCGCTTTTGGCGCATACAATGAAAAATTAACACCATTTGCATGCAAGCTTGATCCGAGGGGCTCAACAAGGCCATGAGTGACTTCAAATTGATTACTCATCTTGTACCTTTTGCAAATAAATTGTGGTTAAGCCACCCATAGCAATCGTGATGCTTTGGTTAAAACCATGTTGAGGATTATCGTTAGTGACAACAGTATTTGATTGGTTTTGAGATACTTTAATACCCGAACCAAAAAAATCGCTTTCATCGGTGTTCATGATTACTTTATAAACGCCTTTGCTCGGAACGCCCAAGGTATATTCTTGATATGACATAGGCGTAAAGTTTGCAATCACCACGACAAAATCATGGGCATTTTTAGCATAACGTACAAAACTTAAAATGCTTTGCTCGTTATTATTGTTATCAATCCAATCAAAACCTGCGGCACTTGAATCAAGTTCATAAAGCGCGGGTTGATTTTTATAGACCTGATTTAACGTTTTTACTGTCTGCTTTATACCTTTATGACTTTCATGTTCTAGCAAATGCCAATCAATAGAATGATCATGCCCCCACTCAGCCCGTTGAGCTATTTCACCACCCATAAATAATAACTTTTTGCCTGGGTGTGCCCACATAAATGCATAATAAGCACGTAAATTTGCGAATTTTTGCCAATCATCGCCCGGCATTTTTTCAATTAGCGCGCCTTTACCATGAACAACTTCGTCATGGCTAAGCGGTAAAATAAAGTTTTCACTAAATGCATACACCATCGAAAACGTAATTTCATGATGGTGATGTTGCTTATAAAGTGGATCACGCTGCATATATAATAAGCTGTCGTTCATCCACCCCATATTCCATTTATAACCAAAACCTAAGCCATTATGCTCTACACTTTGTGTGACTCCCGGCCAAGCAGTCGACTCTTCTGCCACCATCATAATGCCAGGGTTGTTTTTATAACTGCGTAAATTAACTTGTTTGAGGCACTCAATGGCACCGAGGTTTTCGCGACCGCCATAACAATTAGGTATCCACTCTCCCTCTTTGCGGCTGTAATCTAAGTACAGCATTGACGCAACGGCATCTACTCTTAAACCATCTAAGCCAAATTGATGAAGCCAATACATTGCATTAGAAATTAAAAAGCTCTTAACTTCTGGGCGATCATAATTATAAATATACGTGTTCCAATCTGGATGAAAGCCTTGGCGCATGTCGGCATGTTCGTACAAGTGTGTACCATCAAATCGATGTAAACCATGGGGATCGCTTGGAAAATGCCCCGGAACCCAATCAAGTAAAATACCTAGATTGTATTTATGGCATTGCTCTACAAAATACTTAAAGCTGTTGTAATCACCAAAGCGACTGGTTGGCGCGAATAATCCGACTGGCTGGTATCCCCATGAACCGTCAAACGGATATTCACTTATGGGCATAAGCTGCAAGTGGGTAAAGTTCATTTCAAGCGCGTAGCTTACGAGTTTGTCGGCAAGCTCGATATAACTCAAATAACGATTATCTTCACTTCGCTGCCACGACGCTAAGTGCACTTCATAAATACTGATTGGTGCATCTATATGATTGCGCTTTTGCCTATTGCTGATTGCTTGTTCACTTAGGGTTATTGCCTCTGGTTTAAACTGCAGAACACTTGCGGTACCTGGTGCCTGTTGCATTTTAAAAGCATAAGGATCTGCTTTTTCTATTACCTCACCACTTTGCGCTGTGATAGAAAATTTGTAGCACATGTCTGCTTTGAGTCCGGGAATAAATAACTCCCAAACACCACTGGCAGGATGAAAACGCATGAAATGCCGGTTTGCTTGCCAAAAATTAAACTCGCCAATAATAGAAACACTGGCGGCATTAGGTGCCCACAAACAAAAACGAACGCCATCTACATCTTGCTGTTTAGTGAAATGTGCACCAAAGTGCAAGTATGCATGCTCTAAGCTGCCTTCGTTAAATAAGTACATGGCATCAGTATCAAGCTCACTTTTAAAACTATACTCATCAAAAAACGTACTCGAAGTGTCGCTATATTGGGCAGTACATAAATAAGGCGAGTCAGGTAACTGGCTTATATAGGCTATAAATAAGTCACTTTGCTTATATCGTTGTGTTTCGACTAATTTGTTATTTATTGTTAAAGAAGCGCTTTGTGCATCGGGTAAATATAAACGCACCTCTGCATTTGATTCATTTACTACATGTGCTCCTAAAAAGCTAAATGGGTCTTTAAATCGTCCCGTGCTAAGCGCATTAACTTGCGCATCGTAGTCAGCGTTTTGAGCTTTAGATAATGCCGAACTATTTGAAGCTGTACTGCTCATTTAACCTTTCCTTATTGAATCGATCGCAGCTAAAAGCGTGGCGTTGTTTGCAAAAATTTCTTCACATGTATGTGTTAATACACGTCGCCAATTTGGATACTCTTTATCTGTACCAGGAATATTTACCGGATATTGCTGCTCATCTAAATCATCTATTTGTAAAGCAAACAACCGAGAGTCTGAGCCAGCTAAGCACTGACTAAGTGCACCGTAAACCGACTTAGCATCGCTGTGTATGGTTAATTTAAGCCCAGCGGTAGCATTAATAAAACGCAGCAACCGTATTTGTTCATCAGCTCTTTGGTCGGTTAATTGCGTTGATTGCACGTTGTCAATTAATTGGTATTTTAGCTTTATAGCTATGTCATCGTGCTGCCACCAGCCTGTAAATGGAGGTACATCGTGGTTTGCAATCATTAATAAACACTGAGCGGGTAATTTGTGTACCGGTAAAAAGTCACCGTCGTTTTGCTTTTCAAAATAAAATAAACTGTTTGAAAAAATACCACTGCATGACAAAGCATGCTTTACCTCTGGTGGAACAATGCCTAAATCTTCGCCTATAACTATACTTTGATTAATATGCGACTCTATTTTCAAAATAGCCAGCAAATGTTCAAAGGGATAATAAATATAGCAACCATCTTGCTGGTCATTATTTTCAAAACACCACCATAAACGACGAATAGCCATAACATGGTCGATTCTTAACCCGCCTACATTCTGCATATTTTCACGAATTAATGAACGGTAAAACGAGTAGTTATCATGTGCTAAACTTTGCGGGTTTAAAGCCGGCAACCCCCAATTTTGACCACCTTCAGCCCAAGGGTCAGGTGGTGCGCCCACACTGGCATTATCAGCAAATAACGATCGCTGTGTTTTAAATTCAACACCGTCCCCGGCGCACCCAACAGCTAAATCATTAATCAAACCTATTTTCATCCCCCCCTGCACACAACGCGCTTGACATAAACCAAGTTGTAAATGCGCTTGCCACTGAAGGTAATAGTCGAAAAGAGGATTTTTTGATTCTAAAGTTTGTAACGTTGGCTGATGTTTGTCGCAAAAAGCATTAAATGCGTCACGGCGTGGTTTACTGGCTGTTAATTCAAAGTGGTTATAAAGTGCCTTAAACAATTTGTGTTTAACGCAACTAACATCCTCGTAATTAATAAACTGTTCACTGTTATTTAGAAGTAAAGTAGCCTCATTACTTTGCATAATTTTTGCTATTTCAGCGTTGTTTTTACTGTCTTCACATAAACCAATAGATATATATAAAGGGTTTAGTAAAGCGCGACTATTAGGGCTGTATGGGCTTGCACGCTCAGGCATGTCGCAAAACAACAAATGCAGAGGATTGAGCAAAATGTAATCCATATTATGCTCACTGCATAAATCTACAAGCGTAAGTAAGTCTGAAAAGTCTCCAATTCCTAACCTTTCATTGTTCTTAAGCGTATATAACTGAATCGACAAACCCGTTTTTTTTGTATCTTCAACCTGAAAAACACGCTCGGGTACAGACCAAATTTCGGTGGTTGAATGGTGTTCGCCTACATTAATACTCGCTTGGTAATACCCTGCAGGCATGACTGGTAAAGGAAGCGCAATTTCAATGTAACGGGCACCATTGAAGTGGTATTCACCTGTGACAGTTAAATTAGTAAGGTCAGTAAACTCACACTGTATACCCAGTTGTGCAACACTTACTGATGCAGTTTGGCCAAGTTGTCTGTCATCTATTTTAACTTTTAAATAACAGTCTGTTTGTTCAACTAAGCTTACATTTGGCAACAATTGCATCCAAGGCAGTATATCAAGCTTGTAATTTAATTGAGCTATTTTGTTATGATCGTGAGTATTGATTCCGCAGCATTGCAAGGCACGCTTACGGGTATCTTCACTAAAAAATATTTGCTCGCCTGTGTACTTGGTAAATTCATAACCAATGCCATGTAAGTAAAACAACTGCGAAAGTTCATTCATTTACAGGCCTTAATTGATACGTTGGGTATTTACAATACTATTTTCAGTGCCAAAACTGTTAGCCTCATAAGCGTCCGCTTTATGATCGTTATCCCAAAATTCGCCATTTATCAAATAACGAAAGTGGTACTGTTGATCCAGCGCAAGGCGTTGTTTGCATTTAAACACACCTTGTTTTTTATTAAGCTTCATTGGCACGGGTTGCCAACTATTAAATTCACCAATTAAACAGACTTCTTGTGCGTCCGGGTGAGCAAATTCAAAGGTGATTTCCGCTTCATCTTTTGTTTTAAAAAAACGTTTATGCAACATAGTAGGCTCCAACTAAACAGTAAAAGGTATTTAATTATTGCCACAGGGCCTGTTTTAAAGTTGGCGATGTGGGATTGTATTCATTCAAACTTTGAGCTTACCGTAGTAAAGCAAATTTTTGTTTACGCTTTATTACAGTGCAAGCAATCTTTTTATCGCACTTTATTAGTGCATAAAACATAAAAACATAGATATTAAGAATGACATACACAACATAGAGCAATTTTTAAACCAATTAGAGCAATTGTAGGCATTTAATATTTATCTCTAATACTCTGATAAATCAATTCAAGCCGACCAAATAACTTGTTTGATAAACTGCTTTAGTTACGTATTCACTTAAGTGATAATACACAGCAAGTTAACACTCTGAAATATCGTAAATTTCATGTTGAAAAAAAGCATTTTATTAACTATGACTGTTATTTTTATAGTTGCAATAGTGTCTACCCTTAGTTCAATTTATACCCTATACAGTAAAAAAGAAATCACATTCGATCCTAAGCTTAAAGAAATATCAGGCATTGAATTTGATAAGCGTAATCGCTTGTGGGCAATTAACGACGGTGGCGACGAACCTAAGCTTTACCGCTTAAATAAAGATGGGTCGATTGCGCAAGAAATTTTAGTCTCAAATGCTAAAAACATTGATTGGGAAGACATGACGCAAAATAAATTTGGTCATTTCTTTTTAGGTGATTTTGGTAACAATAAAAATGATAGACGTTGGCTAACTATTTATAAAATAGAGAATCCAATCGATATTAAAACCGACTCAACAGAGGCCGAAATAATAAAGTTTACCTACCCTGAAATGGATGGCAGCCCAATAAAACCAAGCAATCGTAATTTTGATCTTGAGGCGTTTGTAGCCCTGGGTCGCCACCTATATTTATTCACAAAAAATCGCACTGAGCCTTTTGATGGCATTACAAATTTATACAAAGTAGGCGACCACGCAGCTAACTTTAAAGCGCAATTAATTGGATCTTTTAAAACCTGTACAACAATGGAAAAACTGTGTTGGATCACGTCGGCAGCGTTAAGTCCAGATCGTAAAAAACTCGTGCTACTCGACTCTACCAGTATTTGGTTATTTGAAAACTTTGAAGATGATCAGTTTTTCTCTGGTGATGTATCTAAAATAGATTTAGGCATCATTACACAAAAAGAAGCCATCACCTTCTATGACGACAATACAATTGTATTCACAGATGAGGAGTTTAAGGGCATAGGGGGTAACGCCTACTTCATAAAGCTTGATACAGCCAAAAAAGTAATTGTTAAACGCGCTAACCCCATACTGAAATAAGCTATAAATTCATAAATGAAATACATTAACGCTTAAACTTGGTCTCTAAAATAACCGAAGAAGTTGTGCGTTCCACACCATCTAAATTACCAATATCATCGAGTAAATGGCTCAACTTTTCTAAATTCTGTGCTTGGACCACTGCAATTAAGTCAAACTCACCACTAATGGCGTAAAGCTGCGATATGGCATCAATTTGCTTTAGTTCAATATTCGTTTTTGTAGTCAGCTTTTGAATCACTTTAATTGATACATGTGCCGATACCATTTTACTTAAAAAAGCATCGCCGTAATCAACGCTATAGCCTTTAATCACACCCGTTTCTTCTAATTTAAGCATCCTACTTTGTACTGTCGATCGAGATAAATTAAGGAGCCTAGCTAAATCAGAAATACTCGCTCTGGCGTTTGTTTTAAGTATAGAAAGTAGCTTTTCATCTTGAGGTGTTATCATATTGGCAATTAATTTCGTTATTTTGATTTTTATTTTAGTCATTTTTCACAAAATAGCACTACAATTTTAACTTCCAACCTTCGATAATGACACTCAACATAAAATAATTATTAGTTTGCTGAGGCGTAATGGCTTAACTCCTCTTTACATTAGCAACTAACATTTCAATCTAGCCCATATAATTTAGGTGTAATAATGCAAGTAACAAGAGATTTATTTAACGACGTAATGGTACCGAACTACAATCCTTCAGCTGTTATTCCAGTACGCGGTGAAGGTTCTCGCGTGTGGGATCAAAATAACAACGAATATATTGATTTTGCTGGCGGTATCGCAGTTAATTGTTTAGGCCATTGCCACCCTGCTCTTGTTAATGCACTTAAAGAGCAAGGTGAAAAAATTTGGCACTTATCAAATGTAATGACTAATGAGCCTGCACTTCGCCTTGCAAAAAAAATGGTTGATGCGACGTTTGCCGAAAAAGTTTACTTTGCAAACTCGGGAGCAGAAGCGAACGAAGCAGCACTTAAATTAGCACGTCGCTTTGCACTTGATAAATTTGGCGCAGAAAAATCACAAATCATCGCATTTAACAAAGGTTTTCACGGCCGCACTTTCTTTACCGTGACGGTAGGTGGTCAAGCAGCCTATTCAGACGGCTTTGGTCCTAAACCGGGTGACATTTTCCATTGTGATTACAATGATCTAGCAGCATTTGAAGCACTTATTAGTGACAAAACATGTGCTGTAATGATGGAACCACTTCAAGGTGAAGGCGGTATTATTTCTCCAACAAACAATTTTGCCAAAAAAGTACGCGAGCTGTGTACTAAACATAACGCATTACTCATTTTTGACGAAGTACAAACAGGTGTTGGCCGAACTGGTGACTTATATGCGTACCAAGGTTTAGATGTTATTCCTGATATTTTAACAAGCGCTAAAGCATTAGGTGGCGGATTTCCTATCGGTGCAATGATCACAACAACAGACATTGCTGCTCATCTAAAAGTAGGGACGCATGGGTCAACTTATGGTGGTAACCCACTGGCGTGTGCAGTAGCAGAAGCTGCCTTTGATACTGTTAATACTGAAGATGTATTAAATGGCGTAAAGGAACGTGAGCAACTATTTCGCGAAGGCTTAACTGCAATAAACGAAAAATACAATGTGTTTAGCGAAGTGCGTGGTAAAGGTTTATTAATTGGTGCTGTATTAAACGAGCAATTTGCAGGACGTGCACGCGACTTTTTAGTGGCGAGTGCTAACAATGGTTTAATGAACTTAGTAGCAGGTATGGATGTGATTCGTTTTACACCTTCTCTAGTGATCCCATTTGAAGATATTAAAGAAGGCTTAGCACGTTTCGATAAAGCAATTAACGATGTTATAAACGGTTAATAAAGTTAAATTAGCACGGCTTGCCGTGCTACTGGAGCATGCACTAAATGCAAGTATTACGTCCTATTACAGCCAACGATTTCGATGCGCTTAAACAAATTGCTATCGAATCTGGCCATGGGTTTACTTCTTTACCTGTTGATGACGAACAGTTAAAAGACAAAATTAGCCGCGCTGAAAAAAGCTTTGCTAAAAATATCAATAAGCCGATAGATGAAAGCTATTTATTTGTCTTAGAGGACAGTAAAACCGGTCAAGTGATTGGTACAACGGCAATTGAAGCGGCGGTCGGCTTAACAGTGCCCTTGTATCATTATCATTTGGGTAAAACGGTTCATCACTCCCCTACGCTCAATGTTTACAACACGGTAGATATTTTGAGCATGTGTAATGATTACACCGGTTGCTCTGAAATATGTACGTTGTTTTTACGGGAAAACAATCGCAAAGGTTTAACCGGCCGCTTTTTATCACGCTCACGCTTTTTATTTATGGCCCAGCACAGCGAACGTTTCGCCGATACCGTCATTGCTGAAATGCGCGGTGTGAGTGACGAACACGGCCACTCACCATTTTGGCAATGGTTACAAGAACACTTTTTCAGCATTGAATTTCCACAAGCCGATCATTTAGTCGGCCTTGGCGATAAAGTGTTTATTAGTGAACTCATGCCTAAGTATCCTATTTACGTAAACTTATTAAGTAAAAAAGCTCAAGCAGTCATAGGCCATGTGCATGAAAAAACCAAGCCAGCCTTAAAACTTTTAGAAAAAGAAGGGTTTGAACACAGAGGTTACGTTGACCTTTTTGATGCAGGCCCAACTGTAGAAGCAAAGCTAGGTAATATTAGAAGTGTAAGAGAGTCGCAAGTTTGCCCAATTACTATTGGCGAGCTTGAGCACATTAGTGAAAAAAGCTCAGATACACTTGCTGTATGCAATCAAGGAGTGAGTGGTTTTAGAGCTACATTTACTCAGCATGCACATTACAACCATGCCAAACATACATTGGTGATCAGCCAAGACGTTGCTGACGCCCTCAATTTAAGTCAAGGAGATGCAGCCCGATTCTTTCGACTGTAAATACACTTATGAACACACAACTAATTAATAACCAGTGGCACAGCGGCCAAGGGCCAGCATTTACATCTGTGAACCCAAGTAACGGAGAAACTGTTTGGCAAGGCAATGGCGCGAATGCAGATCAAGTAAATAGTGCTATTAAAGCAGCAAGAACTGCACAATTATCATGGGCCGATACACCGCTGGAAGCGCGAATTGCCCTACTAGAAAACTTCGTACAGCAGTTAAAAGAAAACAGCGAAGAATTTGCCACTATTATAGCCCGAGAAACAGGAAAGCCACTTTGGGAAACGCGCACAGAAGTGGGCGCAATGACGGGTAAAGTGGCTATTTCAATTAAAGCCTACAATGAGCGCACAGGCACAACCGAAAACCCAATGCCAGGTGCAAAAGCGTTTATACGCCATAAGCCACACGGTGTTGTTGCTATTTTTGGCCCGTATAACTTTCCGGGGCATTTACCCAATGGCCATATAGTCCCAGCTATTTTAGCGGGTAACACCGTAGTCTTTAAGCCTTCTGAATTAACACCACATGTGGCTGAGTTTACATTATCACTTTGGTTAAAAGCAGGTTTACCAGCAGGTGTTATAAACCTTGTTCAAGGTGAAATAGAAACCGGTAAAGCTCTTGCTTCTCATCAAGACATTGATGGGCTATTTTTTACCGGCAGCTCTAATACCGGACATTTATTACATAAACAATTTGCTGGCCATCCGGGTAAAATTTTGGCACTTGAAATGGGCGGTAATAACCCATTAATAGTTAAAAATGTAGCCGATGTAAGCGCTGCCGTACACGATATTATCCAGTCTGGTTTTATCACTTCAGGTCAGCGCTGTACCTGTGCACGCCGTGTGTTTATAGAAAATTCAGCCAATGGCGATGCCATTTTAGAAAAACTTATTAGCGCGACTAAAAATATTGTGGTTGACGATAGCTTTGCAACAGAGCAACCATTTATGGGCGCAATGATAAGTGAAAAAGCAGCCCTTGGTATGGTTGCTGCGCATAATGAACTTATTAAAAAAGGTGCTACCTCTTTAGTTGAATTGAAACATTTAAAGGGTGGAACAGGCTTTGTTAGCCCAGGTATTATTGATGTAACACACATTACAGATATGCCGGATGAGGAACATTTTGGCCCTTTAATTAAGGTATACCGATATACTGAATTTAATAACGCTATTGCCGAAGCTAACAACACCAGCTTTGGATTATCAGCCGGGTTACTAGCTGACAACGAAGATGATTACGCACACTTTTTAAAACGCATTCGTGCAGGTATTGTTAACTGGAACCGCCCTATTACTGGCGCTTCTAGTGCCGCACCATTTGGCGGTATTGGTGCCAGTGGTAACCACAGAGCAAGTGCGTATTACGCAGCCGATTACTGTGCATACCCTGTAGCTTCTGTTGAATCAGATAAAGTGAACCTACCGCAAACCCTCGCACCGGGCTTAATAATAGAATAAATAAAGTAACCAAATTTAAGGATTGACCATGCATACAGATGTAAACACATTATTTGAAAATCTTTGGCAAAATTATGTTGAAGTAACTCCGTCGGCTGACAAAATTCATTCACTGTTAGGCTCAACACAGCAAGACGATATTATTAACGACCACATCGCACTTCGTACATTCAATATTGAAAAAGTAAACCTTGAAAAGTTAGCTGCGCACTTTTTGGCAATAGGTTACAAAGAGTGTGGTGAATACCATTTTGAAGCAAAAAAACTGTACGCTAAACACTACGAACATACTGATCCATCGCAACCTAAAGTATTTATCTCTGAACTTTTAGTAGAAAAGTGCTCACCAGCACTTCAAGCAATCGTTACTGACATGGTTGAGCAAATAGATGAGAGCGCCGTTACAGCTGATAATTTTCTATATTCAGGTACGCATTGGCAAGTGTCTACAGATACTTACAAACAACTACTTGCTGAGAGTGAATACGCTGCATGGATGTCAGCTTGGGGATACCGAGCTAACCATTTCACTGTAAACATTAATACGCTTGCTAAGTTTGATAACATTCACGATGTTAACCAAGCACTTAAGGATGCCGGCTTTACGCTTAATACATCAGGCGGTGAAGTAAAAGGCTCGCCAGAGGTGCTACTAGAGCAATCATCAACTCTGGCTGATGAATACGCTGTCAGTTTTAGCGACGACGACATGCGCATTCCTAGCTGTTTTTATGAGTTTGCAATACGTTACCCTAAAGCTGATGGTGAACTTTACACAGGCTTTGTTGCAGCGTCTGCAGATAAAATATTTGAAAGCACCAACGCACGATAATTTGATGAAAACAAAAAAAGCCCTTACGGGCTTTTTTTATGCTCACTAACTTAAGCATGCAGATAAAATACCTACATCATAAAAACAAGGGTTTATAGTCGTTTTCTAGTTGCTCAAACGATAAGTCACCTATAAAGCGGCCAAAACTAAGCCATGTTGCTAGCCCGCGTAAATCTTTAAAATGCGGGGGAACAAACTTAGGGCTTTCAATCACACCTAAATCATGAAGCTGAGAAATTAACCTAAAATCATCAATAGACAACTTACCGACTAATAACAGCGGTAACTGATCGATGCGCCCTAACTGAATTGCCACGCGTATTAAGTTATACACTAAAACAAAGCCTTTTATGTAGGCAATGTCTTTAGTAAACGGTAACCCTGTTGATGTGCTGCCTCTAAATACACGCTGAGCCAACGTATAACTATCGTCTTTAGATACTCCTTGAGCTACGTAATCTCGGTATATATCAACAAATTCAGCACCATCAATCACTTTGGTGACCGCTTGAATTCGATTAACCAGTTTCGATAAGCGCCTAGGGGTAGATTTTAGGGTAATAATTTCAGTTAATACGGCTAACCCCTCTTGTGTCACTGTTGAGCTTGGTGTGCCCTTACTCAAACACGTTAAATAAGGTTGGGCTAAACCATTTTGAGTCGTGCCCACATGAATCCACCCTTCATGTACTTCTAATATATCTAATTCACGTTGTGAGAATTTCACATCTTGGTTTAGCTTTATATTATTAGCACCTGCTGCTGCGTCGCTTACAATCCCATCGCTCAACATAACCTCTACATTTATGCCTGGCATACTGGCATTAACTTGCTCAGATAAAATTCGCACCGCGTCGCTAGCAACTATATTTTTAGGATCATCGGGTAAAATGTCAGCCATTAATAAATTTTGCAGTGGTTGCTCTAACATATTCGCAAGCTCAGAGAGTGAAGGCTCACCCGCATGAAATAAATCTTTAGGATGACCAAAAAGCTCGACTGATAAATCGTGAAATTCTGGTGTACCTCGATACTCCAACATACTTAATACCGTTTTATATTCGCCACACATTTTGCCCATATATTGAGAAATAGGGTTTAACTGACCTAACTGGTTAATAATGTTTCGGTGTAATGTTGAAAAGGCCTGGCGTAACTCACTAGGCATAAAGCCTAAATCGCGCTGTTGGTAGTATGCACGATCTATAAGGGGGTTTTTTTGACACTTTTGCCTAAAAAATTCCTCTTTGATCTGTTTATCCCAATTTATTGCATCAAGAATTCGAATAGGTGTTTGAAGTGCAATTAGTTGATCTGATAACTCACGAGTTTTAAGCAATAACGCCTTGTCTATCATGGTGAAAGCTCAATAAAAAATGAACCATGAGCATAATTTATAAACAGTAAATCGCAAAGCATTATCAATCAATTTTATCTGTTGTTTTTATGCTGATCGACCCTCATAACAAATACGTATTGAATCTTAAATTAAAGGTGCAAAATATGAAAAATGAACTCGACAACAAACAAATACTTGCCGTATATGAGCGAATTCAAAAGCGCGGAGAGATAAACGACGAAGGCAAGCATTATCAGGGCGTTACAGCGTTTTCAGATATTGATGGTTACACAATTTATTTACAAGGTAGTGGCGTGCTTTTACGCTTTGGGTTTCATAATACCTATCATCTTGATTACGAACACGATAAACATAAAGATGATTTCTTAAAAAAATTAAACAACATTGCTAACGAAGACTAATGTATCCACGAAAAGTAAGAAAGCGCAGCGACAGCAAGCTCAACACAGCTTTTATAAACCAAGTAATAGCTGCGCTTAAGTCAGATCCATCAAAACTTACTATCATTCAAAAAAACCTCGAACAGTACAGATGCCAACGCCATTTAAAACGCGGGTTTTTACTTGCTATAGAGCGCTTTGATTGGGTTTTTGAGGCAAGCGATGATGTTAATTTTATCTGTGACCAAATATTAGCTGACGACTATATAGGAAATCGCCTGAGACGTTATCCTCTTTTATTCAAAGGTGTTGTTAGCGAACAACAATAGCAACCTTGTTTATACAAAAAGAAATTTATTTGCAATTCATGTAACTAATACTAAGCGGTTTTATGTATTGGGTTTGAAATTAGCGTGGTTAGTAATACTTAGCCAGAGCTAACTATCCTGTCGTGTCCTATCTAGAAACATAAGCAACACTTACCTTGAGCAGCTGCTTGCCTAAGTTGTTAGTGCACTAAGTAATTGTTGAGTTTGTGCTCACTTGCTGTAAAAAAATACTATTAGTACTCTAATTATTACCACTCAAATAATTTTATTCATCTTTTATTTAAGAACAATAAGTAAAGAATTAATTACACTTTTAAATATTTAAAGTTAACCACTTAAACCACTGTTTTAAATATAAATTAATCAACTAGTACATCCTCTAGCATCCCTACTCCTTCTGTTAGTTTTATTAATAATTCATCTACATTTTAGTATCTGACTATTTACTTCACCCTTGAATTGTTAGAACTATTACCTTAAGCTTGTCTTTATTGAACGTTCAATTAATAAAAATTATGCCTAAAGTTGGAATGGAACCGGTCAGGCGTCAACAGTTAATTGACGCAACAATTGAGTCAGTGGCGATGCGTGGGTTACAAGCAACCACTATTAACAGCATCAGTAAAAATGCAGGTTTATCGTCAGGCATTATTAGTCATTACTTTGGTGGTAAGCAGGGGTTAATAGAAGCAACTGTTCGCTATTTGCTTTCTAATCTTAAAAAAGACCTTATTGAAAAAGTTAGCCATAACACCAGCGCTACACAGCGCCTAATGTTTATTGTTGAAGCTAACTTTGCGCTTGTACAACAGCGCAGTGATACCACCAAAACTTGGTTGAGCTTTTGGGCGCAATCAATGCACGATGATGAACTTCACAGACTGCAGAATGTAAACAGTACACGCTTGCAAAGTAATTTAGCATTTTCGTTTAAGCAATTAATGCCTATTGAGCAAGCAAAACAAGCTGCTGAACTCAGCGCCGCTATGATTGATGGCCTATGGTTAAGAGCAGTACTTAGTAAATCAGACAAAAACCAGTTTAAACACAGTGAAACTTTAGCAAAAAGCTATGTAAATTCACTCATCAAGCAATATGGAGCCTAGCGTGAGCACACCAGTCTATCAAAACTTTATTAATGGCCATTTTCTTGCTAACCAAAGCGGTGAAACTTTTGATGTAACTAACCCTGCAACAGGTGAAGTTATTTACCGTGTTGAAGTTGCCGATGAATTTGTTCAAAACGCAGCGATTGAAAGCGCAAAACAAGGTTTTGCACAGTGGTCTAAAATGGCCCCTATTGAACGCAGCCGTATTTTATTAAAAGCCGTTGCAATACTTCGCGAGCGCAACGATGAACTAGCCTTAATAGAAGTGCTTGATACCGGTAAACCAATGCAAGAAGCAAACTGTGTTGATATAGAAACCGGTGCAGATGTTATCGAGTACTTTGCAGGCCTAGCACCGGCGCAAGTTGGCCAACAACAAATGGTGGGCGAAGACTTTTACTACACTCGTAAAGAGCCACTAGGAATTTGTGCCGGTATTGGTGCATGGAACTACCCACTACAAATAGCATGTTGGAAATCTGGCCCTGCTCTTGCTGCTGGCAATGCATTTATTTTTAAACCATCTGAAGAAACACCACTAGGCGCTATTAAACTAGCCGAAGTATTTGTTGAAGCAGGTGTACCTGCTGGCGTATTTAACGTTGTACAAGGTGCAGGTGACGTAGGCCAATGGTTAACCTCGCACAGTGAGATTGACAAAGTGTCGTTTACTGGTGAAGTAGGTACAGGTAAAAAAGTAGTAGCAAGCGCTGCGGGTACCTTAAAAGACGTAACAATGGAGTTAGGTGGTAAATCGCCGCTTGTTGTATTTGATGATGCAAATATAGAGCAAGCAGTAAGCGCGGCCATGCTAGGTAACTTTTATACGCAAGGGGAGATTTGTACTAACTGTACACGTATTTATGTTCATAAAAATATATATCAGCAATTTATTAATGAGCTTAAAACGCGTACAGAGCAAAATATTATTGCTGGCGATCCGCAAGATTTAAATACTAACTTTGGTGCGCTTATCTCTAAAAAGCACCAAGACTTAGTGATGAGTTATGTTAATAAAGGGATTGAAGAAGGCGCAACACTGCTTACCGGTGGTTCAACGCTTTCACCTGAATCTGCGCCTAATGGCTACTTTGTTGCACCTACCGTGTTTATTGATTGCAACGATGATATGACTATCGTTAAAGAAGAAATATTTGGCCCAGTAATGAGCGTACTTGTTTTTGAAGACGAAGACGATGTTATTGCACGTGCCAATGGCACTCACCTAGGCTTAGCTGCAGGCGTATTTACGAGCGACATTAAACGTGCACACCGTGTTATTCATCAATTAGAAGCGGGTATTTGTTGGATTAATGCCTATGGTAACTCACCTGCTGAAATGCCTGTGGGTGGTTATAAGCAATCAGGTATTGGCCGTGAAAACGGAATAGAAACACTTGATCATTACACGCAAACCAAGTCTATTTATGTGGGCATGGCCGACATAGAAAGCCCGTTTTAAGGTGGTAACTATGAGTAATCATTACGACTATATTATTGTTGGTGCAGGATCTGCGGGTTGTGTTTTAGCAAATCGCTTATCTGAAGATTCAAGCAACAAAGTGTTACTACTAGAAACCGGTGGCAGTGATAAAAGTATTTTTATAAAAATGCCAACGGCGTTGTCTATTCCTATGAATACTGACAAATATGCTTGGCAGTTTCATACTCAGCCAGAGCCGTACTTAGACAACCGTGAAATGCATTGCCCTCGCGGTAAGGTACTCGGTGGCTCATCATCGATTAATGGCATGGTTTACGTACGTGGCCACGCAAAAGATTTTGATGAGTGGCAACAGCACGGTGCTAATGGTTGGGACTACCAATCGTGTCTACCGTATTTTCAAAAAGGGGAAAGCTTTTACCTTGGTGAAAACACATACCGAGGTGGTAAAGGTCCACTTGGCGTTAATAACGGTAACGAAATGCAAAACCCGTTGTACACCACATTTATAAAAGCCGGTGTAGAAGCAGGTTATGCTAGCACAGACGATTATAACGCATCGCAGCAAGAAGGCTTTGGCCCAATGCACATGACCGTTAAAAACGGTGTGCGCAGCTCGGCTTCTCGTGAATATTTAGACCCTGTTAAATCGCGAAGTAATTTAACTGTCATTACCGGCGCACTTGCTCAAAAAGTGATTCTTGATGGTAAAAAAGCCACAGGTATTGAATACAAAGTTAACGGTAACGTTCAAACAGCTCATGCGGCAAAAGAGGTTGTTTTAAGTGCTGGCCCTATTGGCTCTCCGCATATATTACAGCTCTCTGGTATTGGCGATAAAGACACCCTTGAAAAAGCGGGCGTTGAAGTTAAACACCACTTACCGGGTGTGGGTCAAAACTTACAAGACCATCTTGAATTTTACTTTCAATACAAATGTAAGCAGCCAATTACACTAAACGGCAAGTTGGGCCTTATTTCTAAGGGCCTAATTGGTGCTAAATGGTTCTTTACCCGAAAAGGTTTAGGCGCAACTAACCACTTTGAGTCGTGTGCATTTATTCGCTCAAAGCCTGGTGTTGAATGGCCTGATATTCAGTATCACTTTTTACCAGCCGCTATGCGATACGATGGACGTAGTGCATTTGCAGGTCATGGTTTTCAAGTTCACGTAGGTCATAATAAACCAAAAAGCCGTGGCAGTGTAACTATTCAATCAGCTAACCCTGAGCAGCCACCACAAATTTTGTTTAATTACTTACAGCATAAAGACGATATTGAAGGCTTTAGAGCCTGTGTGCGTTTAACTCGCGACATTATTGAGCAAAGTGCCTTTGACGATTACCGAGATGAAGAAATTCAACCAGGTAAACATATTCAAACAGATGAAGAAATAGATGCTTTTGTACGCCAAGCTGTAGAAAGCGCTTACCACCCTTCTTGTTCATGCAAAATGGGTGAAGACGACATGGCCGTAGTTAATTCAAATACGCAAGTGCACGGCATTGAAGGTTTACGTGTTGTTGATTCGTCAATATTTCCGACAGTACCTAACGGCAACCTAAATGCACCTACAATAATGGTTGCAGAAAAAGCGGCAGACATCATTTTAGGAAACGTTGCTTTACAAAAAGCAAATACTGATGTTGCTATGACTCAAAACTGGCAAGAAACACAGCGTGCAGCAAAAATTTAATCAGCTACTTATAGGGTTAGTCTCGTCAGACTAACTCTATGAGCCTTGCAGTGGCGAACAACATAAATTGGTTATGTTGTAATAATGCAAGATTGAACAATAAAAAAACGGAGTGCTTATGAATAACTCACTATTGGAGGGTACCAATGACCATTTGGCTTAATGCTGGTATTATTTTTACCCTACTTGCAATTACGATCATTTTATTAAAATGGGGTAATGTACGTGTTGTTGGTGTTACACCAGTTAAAACACTCACCTTTATCGCAATACTCTTTACCTCAGGCCTTGATGTTGGCCTTATAATGTTTCCTTTAACTGAGTTTGCAGGTTATGCAGACATAAAAGCAAGCCCAGAATACGCGTTTGCAAATCCACTGGCCATTGAGTTTGGTTATTGGGGATTTTTAATCTGGGGATTTTACTTTCTTACGTGCTTTTATTTCTGTGTAATAGAACCTAAAGTTAAATTTTTCGAAATACCTTGGGTAAAGTTCATTAATAACGTAGTTATTATTGGTACATGTGCTTTTACCGCTTATCTCTTACTTTCTAACCTTCCATGGTATTTGCCAGAAATTGGCGATGGTTCAAGTATTGTTTCTGAGTTTTATTTAATTGTATTTGCAGCAATTTGTTTTGCCGTATATTCAAGTACAGACATTAAGTACGTACGATTTTTAAGTATTGCTACAACTTGGTTATTTATAGCACTAATTGGCTTTATGTGGGCGGGTGCGTTTGTATTAGGTGACAGTGAAATGTCAGCATTCACAGGTAACTTAGCCTCTATCGGCACATACTTTGCCAACATAAATGAATTTGTTTTACCGCTTAACGATTACCATGAGTTTTACCTATTTTGGTGGTTTGCTTGGAGCATTATGATTGGTCAGTTTACCTCTCGTTTTGTAGGCGGTTTAAAAACTTACCAAGTTCTAGGCGCTATGTTAATTTTTCCTTCAATACCAATTGCAATCTGGTTTAGCGTACTTTATCACTACCACGAAGCGGATATTCCAACGCAAGGTATTAAAAACTTTGCCATGGTATTTGTAGGTATTGTGTTTGTAATTAACTCACTCGACTCGTTAGTGCGTTTATACACAGACAACTTAAACATCACTGTAAAACGCTTTGGTAAAGCGAAGTATATGATTGGAAACATCCTTGCGCTTTCATTATTAACATTATTGTTTAAGCTAGAATTTTTACAAATACAGTGGGTAGGTGCATTAGTGATTGCCTTGTTCTTCCTGTGTGCTGGCTTTATTGGCTACAGTAAGTTTAAAACAGTTAAGAATATTGATAGCTCACCAAAAACAAACAAAATTGACTACACTAAAATTGAAACACAAAGCTAGGAATTTATAATGAACAATAAACTAAAACAACTTGCAGTAGCATTGCCATTCGCTCTTTTATCAACTACGGCAGCTGCCGACTGGTCAACAACTATTACAGCAGCATCAGATTACACGTTTAACGGTGTAAGCCAAACAGATAACGATCCTGCATTACAAGCAAGTTTGGATTATGCTTTTGATAATGGCGTGTATGCCGGTGTATGGGCATCAAACGTAGACTTTGGTGATGATACCGATTTTGAACTAGATGGATACGTTGGTCGCTATGTACAATTAAACGATAAGTTTAGTGTTGACTACGGTATTGCATACTACACATACCAAGGTAATAACAGTGATGGAAATTACCCTGAAGTTTACACTAAATTTGGTTACGCCAGTGATTACGGTCAAACAGAGCTTAACTTTTGGTACAGCTGGGATTATTTTGGAACAAGTGCGGGTCATGTAGTTTCAATGATTGCTCATACTTATGAACTTGCACCAAATCATGCAATACGTGCAAGTTTTGATATTTCTAATTCACTTGACGGTGAAAAATGGGCGTGGGATGTAAACCAAAAGAAATCGTACAGTCACTACCGTCTTGCTTATCAAACCAGTTACGAAGGCTTTGGTATTGAAGTAGCCGCTGAAAATACTAGCCTTGATTACGATTACGCCGATGAGCGCATCGTACTAGCAATTTCAAGAACATTTGATTTATAAAGATTAATTAATTTTAATTTTGAACATTAGCGTGGCGAACCACAACTCAGGTTCGTCATACTCAAAAAAGCCTCCTTATGAGGTTTTTTTATTATTTAAATACTCAATTAATGCGCTTGAGGTCAGCGGCCTTGAAAAGTAATACCCTTGTAAATGCGATACGCCAAGTTGAGTAAGCTGCTTACACTGCAAAGGTGTTTCAACCCCTTCAGCAATTACATTAAAATTAAGCGAACTTGCCATTTGCACTACTGCGTTAACAATGCTTAAGCCTCTTTCATCCTCATCTTGAACAAAACTTTTATCTACTTTTACAATATCGACACCTACATCAAGCATACTAGATAAAGAAGAATACCCTGTACCAAAGTCATCTATTGAAATTCTTACACCCAGTTTTTGTAGTGATTTAACCACATACAAAAATGTATGCTTATCGTTTGCAAATACAGATTCAGTTACTTCTAAATGAAGCTTATGAGCAGGAAAATTCAAATTCGCCAAAATATTCTTAACCTTCTTGGCAAACTCTATTTCTTTAAGCTGCATCACAGATACATTAATACTGACTGATAAATCTGGGGACAGTTGTTGAAAAGTAAGTGCTTGTCGGCACGCCGTTTCAAGTACCCAAAAGCCTATTTTTGAAATAAACCCATACTGCTCTGCAATTGGTATAAATTCGTCAGGAGGTATGCTTTCTCCTTTTAATTGCCAACGAATAAGCGCCTCAATCGCGTATATATCATGTGTTGTAGAGTCAATAATGGGCTGGTATACCAACGAAAAACAATTATTAGCAAGCGCGGTTAAAAGCTCTTCGCTAAGTAGGCGCTTTCTTTCTAATTCTGAACGAAGCGACTCACTAAAAAAACTAATTTTCCCACGGTTCATTCTTTTTTGATGATACATTGCCATATCGGCATTTAAAATTAAACTATCCAGGTCTTTACCATGCTCGGGGTAAAGTGCAATGCCTATGGTTGCCCCTACCCGTGCGCCGCGCTCTGTTTCTGGATGATCCTGTGTAATTGCATCAATAATTTCTTTAGCAAAATCGTAAGTATTTTCTTTGCATACAAAATCACTTAAAATTAAAAACTCATCGCCGCCCCAGCGACACTTTTGCTGATTATGAGCACACACGTCAGAAATACGTTTCGCTGTTCTTTTTAAAACGTTATCACCGACCTTGTGACCCATCACATCATTTATATTCTTAAACCCATCTAGGTCTATAAAAAACAGCGCAAAAGGTGGATCTGGATAATGTTTAATTCGGTTTTTTGCATCATTTAAAAATGCATTTCGATTTAATAATTGGGTCAGTGAGTCAGAATTTGACAGATGCATTATTTCTTTAGTACGCGCGTCAACTCTTAGCTCCATTCTTTCGAGTAAATCGCTATTTTGATTTTTTAAATGTATTGCTTTCTGTGTAAATGCAGATGCTTTATTGAGAGTTAACAAGGTAATAAAGCCATAGCCAATACCTAAAAAACCGAGTAGATTTTCGTAATAATGTGAAGACATTATTAACACTAGTGCGTAAGGAAATAATAGGATAAATGCATAAGCAAAACAGGTCAACTTATGTGCAGACAACACATTAGCAGAGCCACCACCAAGAGCAGATAATATAATTATGATACTTGTGGCTTCTAAAGGCTCGAAAGAAGTGTGAAAATACAAAGCATAACTGGACCATACAATAGCGGTTATGATAACCCCTGATGAAAATTTTAGGAGGTCAAATTGAGTAGCACGTTTGTCTATTTTTAAAAATGTGCGGATATCTAAAAAACGAATCCCCAAAACAAAAAGCATAATAAGCCACCAAACTAGCTTATCGTTATAACTTAATAACTCGCCTTTATTAAAACTAAAAGCAATACAGGCGCTCGCAAATAAAGAAGTGAGTAAACCTAAATAAGCGTTCTCGTAAAGTAATCTAACGGTATCATTAAGGTTTTCTTCGATTAGGGAGCTTCGATGCATATTATCTAAGCCTTAACATCTCGTTTTTATTATTTATTTAACTAAAACTATGTCTTAATTAAAAAATTGTCCAGTAAACGCCCTAATAACACATTTTTATTTAGATATTTCCCAGGCACTAGAACCCGATGCAGATAAATTAGCATTATTATTGCGCAATACTTTATTTCCAACATTTATAGAAGACTCTGGCCGACTCACTAAGTATCCTTGAACAGAGCTCACACCTAATTTTTTTACAAGCTCAAATTGGGCAATTTCCTCCACACCTTCCGCTACTATTTTTAGACCCAACCTTTGTCCTAGCTCACTAATGGTATTGAGTATGTCATTATATTTTTTACTTTTATTGGCTTGAGTTATAAACGAGCGATCAATTTTAATAACATCAATAGGTAAATCTGCTAGGGTGCTTAAAGAGCTAAATCCGGTACCAAAATCGTCTATAGCAATAGTCACACCGTCTTCTCTTAGCTTACTAAGCTCATCAATAATTCTAGTACTTGCCTGAATAAAGGTAGACTCTGTCACCTCAAGCATTAAAGACGTTGCAGGTAACCCCGTACTTTTGAGTGTTTTTGTGATCCAACCATATATATCACGGTGTTTTAACTGAATACCTGAAATATTTACCGATATTTTTACTTTACGCATACCTGCATTGTGCCAAGCAGCCATTTGCCTGCATGACTCAAGCATTATCCAATCACCCAACTCTAATATTAAATTTGACTCTTCAGCAATAGGGATAAATTCAGCAGGTGAAATCATGCCTTCAACTGGGTGGTTCCAGCGTGTGAGTGCTTCAAAATAGTCAATCATGCAATCTTCTACGTGCACGATGGGCTGAAACGATAGATAAAAGTCTTTACATGCAATGGCTAAACGAAGCTCTTCGAGTAAATAATGATAGCGGCGCATTTTGTTACCCATTTCAGGGGAATACACTTTAAAAATACCCTTACCGTCACTTTTAGCTCGATACATTGCTACATCTGCTAACTGCAACAATGCTTGTGGTGTAGATGCGCTTTCTGGATAAGTAGCAATACCAATGCTTGCACTAATTTTTACAATTTTATTGCCAAGCACAAAGTCTTTTTCAAGCTCACTAAGTACTTGTTTTGCTATGTCGACAACCTTGTCGCTTTCGTCCAACGACTCAATAAAAATAGAAAACTCATCCCCCCCTAAACGCGATAAATTTTGTTCTAACTGATTAGTTGAGTTTATATTACTTAATTTATGGTGACGCAAAACATTAGCCAAACGTGTTGCCACTTGTACAAGTATCTCATCACCAAAGCTATGCCCAAATGAGTCGTTAACTTGCTTAAATCCATCTAAATCTATAAATAATAATGCACAGGTTAATTTCTTTTGACCTGTTTGGTTTATATGCCTACCAATATGCTCAATGTAGGCATGTCTATCGATGAGTTGGGTTAATTTATCTTGGCATATGCTTGTTTGTGTTTGTTTTACATAATTGGCTACATGCATATTTAGGGTGGTAATAGATTTACTTAAATTACTAATACCATTAGGGTTCTGAGCAGATTCAACATCTAAATTAAACGACTCTAAAAGTTTATTAGCCTGCTGATTAAGTTGGCTTAACTTATGTTTATGGTTTTGTTTCCTGCTTTGTTTTTTTAAGTACACAGCAAGCAAAAGTATACAAGAGAAGAAAATAATGATGTTTTTAGGCGACGTTAGCACCATCAAAATGAGTACATTGGCATCAGCCGCAATAAAAGATTGTTCCGTTGTTTTAACAAGGAGTAATGTTTGAGAAGCACTGTCAATTGTATAATGGCCGCTCAGAACTGGGTTGTACCAAGGGGCAATATCTAAATTGGTGCTGCTTATATCGAATTTTTTAACGCTAAAATTAGACTGGAACAGATTGGTGCGGCTTATCTGGCTCGTCAATTCAGTATTTAGGTAAAAGCAAAATAGCAAAATGAGTAAGGAAATTAATCCAACATGCTTTAATTTTTTCATGAAAAATTCCCTAACAATACTGATCCTTAATAACTAAATGTTCATTATATCTCCTATTTTCATTTGTAAGCAATTATTTATCTGATATATGTCGATTTTTTGTGCGAGAAAAAGTGTAGCGATGACTGAAAAAGAGCGAGGGGTTTAGGTTTTAAGTGAGGCTAAAATATAAAACTTAAATGTGCGCCCATAAACAGACTCTATTTGACGCCTGGTTATGAGCCCATATTTACATTACCTTGTTAGAGCTGCCATGCATAACTCACTTTTGTGAAAAAGGTGCGTTGGTCACGCTCAATATTTTCGAGTGTATCGTCCTGATACCCTCTATCTGAGTAACCTAAATAAAATAACGTTTGTGCGTTAATCTTATACGAATAAACCAGTTGGCTACCATAGTCTTTATTTGTTTGGCTTACTTGATAAAAATAAGCCTCTTTGTTTCTGTCTATATCTTCAACTTGTAAAATCAGTTTTAACATTGATCGCATGTTAAATTTATAATGCAGTCTAAAGTCGACTAAATTTGCTGTATAAACGCGGTCATCCCGTGGGTTATCTAACTTGCTGTAACTGTGTCTTATATCCACTTGCCAATGATCGTTTATATCCCACACTGCTTGAGTTTGTGTATTAATTACATCGCCAAGCTCAAGATTTGTATAGTCAATACGGCTTGCATATTCTAGATAAAACGATAGATTCAAGTCCTTAGTGGGTTTAAGGGAAGTATAAAGGTAACCTATATTTTGATTGTAAAACTCATCGTAATAACTCTCTTTACGATGAATAAAGCCAATATTAAATAAAGACTGCTTTTGCCCCTTAAAACTTAAAAAGCCTTCATATTCTTCCTCAAGCAAGTCACCACTTTGCGACCAGGTTTTATCCCAATCAGCTTCATAAGACCATGACGTAATTAAATCCAACTCATCTCGATACCACGTTTGGCCGCCACCAATCAGCACTTTTTCATAATCAACTTTGGCTTGGTATCCTAAATCGGTGCGATAATCCTCGCCAATATTTTCATAAGATGTGAAAAGTTTATAGTCTCGCTTGTCACGGGTTAATTCAATTGCATATGCCTGATCTGATTGTGTTTTAGAGAGACCGTAGTTATCAACTAAAAAGTCAGAGTTTCGCGTATCAGCTGACGAAACTTGATAAAGCAATGTATCTGACTGATTAAACCAATAACTGCCATCAACTGATAACACCGTATTACGATAATTATTACTTTGTCGGTGTGTACTTGATACGCCCAACGTTCCTTGTTCACCTAAATCATATTGATAACGACCGACTGCCGCCTGTGTTTTCTCATTCAGTGAGGCAAAACCAGAACCTTGGTTTGTTGGTAATAGGATATTACTGTTTTCGTCATCAGCTAGCATAAGTGCATAGCTGTGCCCATCGGTTTTACCAGTTAGCTTTGCCCCTAACGTTGGCTCTGCAATGGTTCGAGTGTATAAAAGCTCAAACAAGCTACTTTTAAAGTAAGAGGCACCATCTAAAAAGAAAGGTCTTTTCTCTGCATAATAGATTGAGTACGTTGTGTTCACGTCAAGCTCAAGAGAATCAGTCTCTACCTGCGAAAAGTCAGGGTTAATAGTCGCATTTAACACCGCGTCTTTTGTTATTCCCCAGCGTAAATCTAAACCGGCCTCAGTGTCTATGCTACCGTTCTCCCAGTCACCAGGGAGTTGGGCTTTATCATCATGACGAAGTGCTGTGAGCGTTGGGGTAAGTTGAACATTTTTACTAGATGCTAATTCGCTCAAGCCCGTTAACTTATCAAACTGACACAAGCTACATTTAACATCGCGGTCGAACCCCATATTGGATATTTGATAAAGTACATCCCTAGGGTAGTTTCTCATTAATAAAAACCCCCACGTTAAATCTTTTTTATTTTCTGGAAAGCGCAGTGCTTTAAAAGGAATACGCATTTCAACTATATAGCCTTCATCGGTAATTTTGCCAGCACTATCCCAAATTGCATTCCACGATGGATCTGATTGCCAACCATCTGTATCGCTCATGCGTAAATCACCTTGTGCGCCTAACGGATTAACAAAAAACTCATAGCCTGAGCGTTCATCATTAAAGGTGTCTATTACAAGTATTACAGTATCGTCTTGCCAAAGGGTATCTCGGTCGCGAAGTGAAGCGCGTATTTGATCCGGGTCAGAATCGTAAGCAATAAAACCAACATACAAATTTGTGCCATCTTCATACATGTACGCATCGGTTTTTACAGGAGGGGTGCCTCTTTCATTAGGCTCATCTTGAACAAGCAAAGGGACATAGGTCGCTTTTTGCCAATGCGCTTCATCAAGTACGCCATCAACACTGATATTTTGATTTATTCGAGCCAGCGATACCTGCTCTTTTTTAGCAAATACACTGTAGCTATTAACTAGTAGGAAGAACGATAAAAGTAAAAACGTGAGTGTTTTTTTTGTAGTTATAAAGTACTGCATAAACATCCATTTAAAACAACTTTACTCAATATGAGTAATTTCTAAACCGGAGTGTAATTTAAGCGGGTACATTTGTTAATACCTTGCAAACATAATTTCGCAAAATATTAACTAATTAATAATAAAGGATTATTTGTTCTGTTCTTAGGTATCAAGTAACTTTAGCTTATTTTCAACACCGTTCCATGTGTCAGCATCTTTAGGGGCTGTTTTTACCTGTGTAATACGAGGCCAAATGAGGGCAAGTTCAGCATTGAGTTCAGTAAATTCTTTTTGAGAGTCAGGCAGTTCATCTTCTTGATAAATTGCTTCTGCTGGGCATTCTGGAACACATAACCCACAATCAATACAGTCAATTGGGCTAATTGCTAAAAAATTAGGGCCTTCAAAAAATGCATCCGCAGGACACACTGATACGCAATCGGTGTACTTACATTTTATGCAATTTTCGGTAACTACAAACGCCATAATATTTTTGTACCATAAAGCTAATTTAACAGTGGGCGATCATACCCTTTCACCTCAAAAACACAATAAATAACTGCCATATTTTGCCAATTTAACGTAATATATGCGCCCTTAATGTAAAGCCAATTCGTGCCCTACACTTTCTTATTGTGAGCGGATAAACACCCGCTAAGACACCAGATAGAGATAATAATGATACGTTTAACTGAAATAAAATTGCCACTTGATCATGATGAAAATGCCATTGGTCAAGCCATTATCAACAAACTAAAAATACAACCTGCACAATTACATAGTTATAACGTATTTAAACGCGGTTACGATGCTCGTAAAAAAACAGCCATATTACTCATTTACTCCCTTGATATAGAAGTTGATAACGAAGCTGAGCTTTTAGCCGCATTTGCAAAAGATCAACATGTAAAAACAGCACCCGACACATCCTATAAATTTGTAGCGCAAGCAAACGAAAATATCACCGAGCGACCTGTTGTTATCGGTTTTGGTCCATGCGGTTTGTTTGCAGGCTTAGTGCTTGCCCAAATGGGCTTTAACCCAATTATTGTTGAGCGTGGCAAAGAAGTACGAGAGCGTACCAAAGACACCTTTGGGTTTTGGCGTAAAAAAGCACTAAACACCGAATCAAATGTACAGTTTGGTGAAGGCGGCGCGGGGACATTCTCAGATGGAAAATTATACAGCCAAGTAAAAGATCCAAAACATTATGGACGAAAAGTTATTACTGAATTTGTTGAAGCCGGCGCACCTGAAGAAATTTTGTATGTAAGTAAACCTCATATTGGTACCTTTAAACTCGTCACTATGATTGAAAAAATGCGCGCCCGTATTATAGAACTTGGCGGAGAAATTCGTTTTAGCACGCGTGTAGACGATATCCACTTAGATAATGGTCAAGTAACAGGCCTTACCCTGTCTAACGGTGAACATATTGAAACACGTCACGTTGTTCTTGCTGTTGGACACAGCGCGCGCGATACCTTTAAAATGATTCATGACAAAGGAATATATATTGAGGCCAAACCATTTTCAGTTGGCTTTAGAATTGAGCACAAACAATCAATGATTGACGAGTGTCGTTTTGGGCCAAATGCCGGAAACCCAATTTTAGGCTCTGCCGATTATAAACTTGTGCACCATTGCAATAACGGTCGCACGGTATACAGTTTTTGCATGTGCCCTGGTGGCACTGTAGTTGCTGCAACATCTGAAGAAGGCCGTGTTGTAACCAATGGGATGAGCCAGTATTCACGCAGTGAGCGCAATGCAAATAGTGCTATTGTTGTAGGTATTTCACCTGAAAAAGATTTCCCAGGTCACCCTCTTGCGGGTATTGATTTGCAGCGCAAATTAGAAGAGCAAGCATACAAGTTAGGCGGCGAAAACTACGATGCACCAGCCCAGCTTATCGGCGACTTTTTAAAAGGCAAATCTTCTGCTGATTTGGGCGATGTAAAGCCTTCATATACGCCCGGAATTAAGTTAACCGATCTAGGTAATGTATTGCCTGCTTTTGCAATTGAAGCGCTTCGTGAGGCTATCCCTGCTTTCAACAAACAAATACGTGGGTTTTCTACTAATGACGGTTTACTAACGGGTGTAGAAACACGCACGTCATCACCCATTAGTATAAAGCGCGACAGAAGCTATCAAAGCATTAACACCAAAGGGCTTTACCCTGCAGGTGAAGGCGCAGGCTACGCTGGCGGTATATTATCAGCGGGTATTGATGGTATAAAAGCAGCCGAAGCTGTTGCGCTATCAATGCTTGAAAACACTTAAACGCTATATTTAGTTAATTATCGTAAAGCCTCACATTGTGGGGCTTTTTTGTGTTAAAAGTAACCAAACAACTATTTGCGTGCTTTTTATGATAAAAATATTACTAGGATTATTAACCTGTGTCGTTGCTTTAAACACTTCAGCACACGAGCTAAAAACAATAGATGAAATTCACTCGGCGTTTAAAAATAATACAATTAGTGCCCAACAACTTACCCAACACTATATTAATCGTATTAATAAACTTAACCCTCAATTCAATGCGGTCATTAATATTGAGCCTAGTGCTATTGCGCAAGCTAAAAAAATTGATGAGCTTAGTGTTAAAGGGCTGTGGGCTGGGCCTCTTCATGGAATACCGGTACTTTTGAAAGATAACATAGAAACCACAGGCTCATTACCAACAACAGCAGGCTCGTTAGCACTTAAAAATAATATTACTAACAATGATGCCTTTGTGGTTAAGCAGTTACGTAATGCTGGCGCCATTATTTTAGGTAAAACTAATTTAAGTGAGTGGGCTAATTTTCGGTCGTCTTACTCATCATCAGGATGGAGCGCCGTTGGGGGGCAAACACACAATGCGCATGACATAACTCGTAATCCTTGTGGTTCGAGCTCGGGATCAGCTGTCGCCATCGCACTTAACTTTGCCCCTGTAGCCCTTGGCACAGAAACCGATGGCTCTATTACTTGCCCAGCTTCTGTAAACGGTGTCTACGCGATAAAACCAAGCATGGGCCAAGTATCGCGCTCTGGTGTGGTGCCACTTTCAAGTAGCCAAGACAGTGTTGGCCCAATGGCACACTCATTAAAAGATGCCCGCCTTGTATTATCAGTTCTACAAGGTCGCGATACGCTTGATACCTCAACGCATAGTTTTCAATTACAAGCATTGCCAGATGCTAAAAAGTCATCATTAGTTATAGGTGCACTACCAAGTGATAAGTTTACAGTAGAAACACAGCGTTTATACCAAAATCAACTTTCAACTCTCCAACAGGCTGGCCATAAAGTAATTAATATTGATATAACAGATGATTTAACTACGCTATTTGTCGATGAATATTATGTATTGCTTTACGACTTTAAAAAGGAAATAAACCATTACTTAGTAAATACTGCTGCCCAAGTGAAGGTAAAAAGTTTAAGTGCACTGATTGATTTTAATAAACAAAACAAGGCAGCTGAAATGCCCCATTTTGGGCAAGACATTTTAATACAAGCCAACGCTATCGACTTAACGCAAACAGACAAATACCAAAAAACTAAACAGCGCTACCGCACATTAGCCACCGCCGCCATTACTAATTTATACAAAAATAATAATGTGGATGTAGTCATTGCTCCAACCACATCGCCTGCGTGGAAAACAGACTTGGTAAATGGTGATAACTTTAAAGGCAGTAGTAGCTCTTTATCAGCAATTGCCGGCACAACTCATATTACCCTTCCCGTTGGTAAGGTAAGTGGTTTACCCGTTGGATTGTCTATTATTGCAAATAAAAACCAGCAACAGGCAGCCTATCAACATGCTCAAATAATCGACGAAGCATTTATTTCGACCATAAAAAAACCTGAGTAAACTCAGGTTTTTATTAATTCTCATATTAGCTGTTATTTCTTGAGTGACAGCTTTGCACCTTTTAAGCTTTTACGCACGTTAGATATACGCGAACGGTTTACTGCGCGAGCTTCACCCGTTGCCTGTCCTGATAGTTTATTAGAACGAGTACGGCGTAAATGAGCGGGTTTTTTACCTATTTTATCAATAAGTACTTCACGGTTACTTACTTCATAGCCTTCGAAGTAAATACGCTTAATTTTTTGACCAATTAATGTTTCTATTTCAAATAGCGTATTTTCTTCTTCACGGCTTACAAACGATATTGCCTGACCTTGGTTACCAGCACGGCCTGTACGACCAATACGGTGAACGTAATCTTCAGCAAGCCAAGGTAAATCAATATTAATTACACGGGGTAATCCATCAATATCAATACCACGGGCGGCAACTTCAGTGGCCACTAGCACACGCACTTTACCTTCTTTAAATTCACGTAAAGCTCGGCGTCGGTTACCTTGTGACTTATCGCCATGGCAAACTGTTGCAGGAATACCATCAAGGTTAAGCTCTTTAACAAGCTCGTCAGCTGTTTCTTTCATATTTACAAACACAAGCACTTGCTGCCAGTTCTTTTTACCAATCAGCTCTGAAAGAAGTTCTTGCTTACGGCGCTCTTCGACTGGGTACACAACGTGCTGAACGGTACTTGCTGTACTGTTAGTTTGGTCAACACGTACAATTTCTGGTTGCTTAAGTACTTTAGAGGCAAACTGTTTAATAGCAGCTGGGAAGGTAGCCGAAAACAATAAAATTTGACGATCAACTGCACAGCTTTTGATCACAGTTTGCATGTCTGTGATAAAGCCCATATCAAGCATGCGGTCAGCTTCATCTAATACTAAATGCTTTACATTCGCTAAGCTTAAGTTACCTAGGCGAATGTGATCTAATAAACGACCCGGAGTTGCCACAACAATATCAACACCTGCTTTTAATGCGTTTTCTTGACCTGTAGTATTCACCCCACCAAATAAACTCACTACTTTTAGCGAGGTGTGCTTTGCATACTCTTTACAGTTATTGGCTATTTGCTCTGCTAATTCGCGTGTAGGCGCTAATACCAGTGCACTAGGTGCGTTGGTTGTACTTAAGTCTGACTCAATTAATTTTTGAATAACAGGTAAAGCAAACGCGGCAGTTTTGCCGGTACCAGTTTGTGCACTGGCTAAAACGTCTTTACCTTTTCGAACAGCTGGAATAGCTGCGCGCTGAATGGGCGTAAGAGTGTGATAGTTAAGTTCGTCTAATGCCTGGATGATTTCAGGTGCGAAACTAAAAGATTTAAAATTCATGCTGTATAACCTACGGCCACATTATCAAGGGTCGCAAATTATACAGCAAAAATGAGCCAACAGTTAGTTTTAAACAATATTACTATTTAAATATTTTGTTTTATTAAAATTGCTTACCAATAAATCAATAGTTTCTCTTACAAAGTGTTCAGAGCCTCACTTATCGAAAATATTTACCCCATAAAATTTACAAAATATACTTATTATTAATTTTTTAAAACGGGTTATTGCTCTTAAGCTTTCTTATGTATAGAATTCAAGCCCCATTTGAGGGACATATAAATAAGGATTTAATAATGATAAAAAGATGTTTAGCTGCAGCAGTATTAGCAAGCGCTTTCGTAGTAACACCAGCGCAAGCAGATGTTAACCCATGGCAGCAATGTGGTATTGGTGCAATGGTTTTTCCTGATAATGGCACAGCCGCTGCTATCTCAAATGTTATTTGGGATTTAGGAACAACTGCTGTTTCTTCAAATGTTTCATCTGTAGAAAGCTGTAAAGGTGCAAACGTTAAAACTGCACAATTTATACAACAAACATTCCCAATCCTAGAGCAAGAAATTGCACAAGGTGAAGGCGAGTACATCTCAGCAATGCTAAATGTACGTGGGTGTGATAGCTCAGCTCATTCTCAAATGATCTCAACGATACGTAATGATTTTGCTCAAACAACTGTAAACGATGCTCAGGCTCTTTACACACTTGTTGAAAGCAATATTGCTAGCCAGTTCTCAGCTAACTGTTCTGCAATATAATATATAAAAGGGCTAATTTTAGCCCTTTTAGCCTTTTCTACCCCAAGCCCGTTGGGTATTTATGAAAATTTATTCTTTTATAATTTTTATCTTTTTTATTGCTTCGTTTAATCTTCAAGCATCTGCAACATTAAAACAATTAGCTCAACATCCCACGTGGTTAAGTTTAGGCCATTACAAAAAACCAGCGTTTAATGAAAGCTATATTACAAACACATCATTTTTTATATCTTCTCGCGGAGCAACAAGCCCTTTTGAAGAGCTAAAAGCGACAGTGCAAAATTTTAACAAAGACCCACTAACACAATGTAAATATCCTGCACGATACACCTGGCTACAAAAACAAGGGTTAACATTTACGCAGCCTAAGACCTCCTGTATTGAACTAGAACAATGGCGAGATGTGCAACCTATACATTCTATAAGCCTAATATTTGCATCTGGTTATATGAGTAATCCGGCATCACTTTATGGGCATTTGTTGTTAAAACTAAATCGGTCATCGGCCAAAAATAATAAATTACTCGATTACAGCATAAATTATGGTGCTCATGTACCGGATAACGAAAATGGTCTAGTTTATATAACAAAAGGCTTGTTTGGCGGTTATAAAGCAGGGTTTTCGGATCAATTATTTTACCGTCATCAACATAATTACGGTGAAATAGAACTCAGAGATCTTTGGGAATATAAGCTTGCCTTAAAAAATGACGATACAAAGTTTATTGCTAATCATTTATGGGAAATACTCGGTGCGCAATTCGATTACTATTTTGCTGATGAAAACTGCGCGTTTCATATTGCGCAACTAATAGAGCTTGTTATAGGAGAGCAGTTAACAAATAACAGCTCGCCATGGATGATCCCAACAACTGTTTTTTCAAAGTTAAATCAGGCTACTTATAACAATAAAAAGCTGGTTCAAGAGGTACGCTTTACGCCATCTCGAAGTACTGTTTTTATTGAGTATATGAAAAAGCTGACTAGCAAAGAATCAACCATTGCAGAGCAAATATACAAAACACCTGAATTTCTTGAGCAAGATGATTTCATCTCACTCAATATAAAAAGTAAAAAGCGAATTATTGAAACATTATTTGAGCTAGCCCAATTACAGCAAATAAAAAAACACAATATTGACCATATTAAAAGCTTAAAAAAAGCACTAATTAAAACGCGTTTAACGCTCCCAATTGGCAATGAAGTGCACGTTTCATCATATACCCAGCAAGCGCCTCATAAAGGACAAAAACCATCAAATATGTCTGTTTCTTCAACTCAGGTAAACAAACAACACAACTTTGGTTTGGGATTTAGACTCAGTTATTTTGACTCTTTAGCGTCAGATGTTGCACGCATTGCGTTTTCCAATTTAGAAATGGTTGATACTGAAGTCTCTATCTTAAACTCTAATTTGTATCTAGATAAACTGCACTTACTGGATTTAGAGTCATTTTCACCAGCCTATGTTAAATGGCCAAAAGAGAATAACCTTTCATGGAAAATCAATGCTGGTTTTGAAAGGCAGAATACACTTTGCCAAAGCTGCACAAACACGTTTGTAATGGGTGGAATAGGTAAATCTTATCTGACCAATAATAATAAAACCCTGATCTTTACGCTTGCTAACGGGTATATTGGAGATCTTGCTGCTACAGATAATATTTATGATGCATCGTTAGAACTAGGCTTAATAACAACACTATACTCAGATATTAAATTAAGAGCTTCTCACGAACAATTTATATTAGAAAATAATGAGAAGTCATCAACCCAAGCTGAAATATCAATTCCTATAAATCAAAATTTTGATATCCGCGTTAGTTACAAACATTCAAACCTAACAAACTGGAAACTTAAATTAAATTATTACTGGCAATAAAAAAGGCCAAAAGTGAAATTATTTACGCTTCACTTTTAGCCTAATACCTTAATTATGAGAGAGTTAATACTTCATCGCTGTTAAGTAAACTAGCCTTGCCACCAACTACATCGGCTTCATTTAACTGATTAATAAGTGGCAACCCTATTTGTTGCTGCTCTTCACTCAGTGGCAAATACGGTAATCTAAATACGGGATTTACTGCGCCTGTCATCATCATTGCGGTGTTAATTGCAATCGGATTTGGCTCGCAGAACAGCCAGTTCATTAAAGGTTGTAATGAGGTATTTAGCGCATCATTTTTAGTATCCATTAATTGGCGGAACAACCTAGGAATAAGATTAGAGGTAACCGAAATAACACCGTGTGCTTTGTGTACATGGCGCGCATCGTGGGCTTCGTCATCATTGCCTGACCAACATGCAATTCCCTGCTGCTCGTAATGGGCAATACGTTCATTGCCGCCACATTCTTTTATACCAATTAGGTTAGGGTGTTTTGCTAATGGCTCAATAATATCAGGCGTTAAGTCTTGCCCAGTACGCCCTGCTACGTTGTAAATAAACGCAGGGCCTATATCAAGTACTCGTTTAAAGTGCTCGTTAACACCAGCTATAGACGTACGGCCATAATACGGGTTAATTTGCAGCGCTGCATGCATGCCGCTTGCAAATCCATATTTAGTGGCTTTTATTGCTTCACGCGTATTATTACTGCCTGTATTACCTACAATCAGTAGCTTATTGCCATACTTGTTTGCACTATGCGCAATAAGCATTAAATGCTCTTCCCAGTTCATCAACTGGCCTTCGCCGGTTGTACCACCAACCACAATGCCATCGACTCCCGCTGTTATTTGTATTTCAACGAGTTCATCGTACTTTGCTAGGTCTATTTCACCATTGGCTGAGTACGGGGTTTTAATAGCGGTAATTAAGCTTGCTTGTTTAATTTGTTCTAGGGTGCGCATAAAAATTCATTATTTATAAAACTTGCGCTATTTGTAACATACTTGCACGCATTTTTGCAGGCCTAAGCTAATAATAAACGTAAAATGGCTTGTGTTATTTAGTTTGATAATACAAAATACAAACACTGTATATATAAACAGTAATTTTGTTTTTAACTTTAAGCGAGCCTTTATGCGTTTATCTAACTACTTAGCCACTCATTTTTATAATACTGATGAGCTTTGCCATGCTTTAAATATTGACGCCGAGCAGCTAGATACATGGCAGCAACACAGCGTATTTCCTAAACCAAGCTATTGCATAAAAAGTCAACTAAGTTGCAGTTCGTATTCTGGATTGTATGAGTGTGAAGAGTACGATGACTATTACCCGCGCGGTTGTGTAAATTGGGGGCAAGGGCTAATTAAACAAAAAATTGAATCATCAAGTAATGCCTTTAATTATTTTGCGCAGCAATACACAGCAAGCCTTACTAAGCTTGCTCAGCAAGGCTTTATCTTTAACGAAGAATTGTTCGGTTGTGAAATAGAAGAACACCTACAACAAGTATGGCAGCAGTTTTTATGTAGTAAATATGGTGTGCTTACACAAAACGGGTTAATTGATGAAATAGTATGTGTAGATATTGGCCGCCTATTGGTAGACGACATCACTGAGCTGCGCACTAAAGCAACCTTAAATCAACAAGAGCGTACACAACTACATCCCGCAATGAAGCTGTTAAATAAAGCATTAGGCCACGGGGCTGAACACGAAAAACAGCAAACCCTTCGCGCCCGCTACATAGATGCGCTTATTTTAAAGTACGACTTATCCATAAAATAAAAATAGCAAAAGCTATAGCTTAGCAAGGTAATATAAAACCTTAAAGTGCGAGGTAGATTAACGCCGCCGTTTAAATTCATTGAATCAATTAGTTATGCTTAGCCAATTGATTTATATACATCAATATTACTGCTGGTTACTAAGCCCGTTATTTGTGTGCCAAATGCTTTAAAATGCGGCTCGTTTTAATGCGCTTCAAAATGCTCATCAGTTGCCCACTGCTCACTTACTAAATAAGTCGTTTGCTGCGCACCACTTTTAACCGATAACTCATAGCGTAGGCAGCCTACTTCTTGGCGCGAGTACTTTTGTAGGTTTTCGAGTGCGGTCAATACAACATCTGCATCCATATTTTCACTCGAAATAGTGGCGATTACCGTTAACATGCTGAGTCCTTTTAAGAAATAAAGGTGCAGTTTTTCTGCACCTAATATCGTGTTGCGTATTTTATTACTGATCCCATTGCGGCGCAAAATCTGGCGTCGCTTGGCGGTCGCCGCAATCAAGGCCGTCAATACGGGCAATGTCCTCATCATCTAATTTAACATGATCGTTAAAGTTATCTTCTAAGTTTTTACGCTTGGTAGATGAGGGGATCGTTGTCATGCCATTGGCGTTTACCCATGCAATAACCACTTGCGCTGGCGACGCATTATGCTTATTGGCAATATCAATAATCGTTTCATCTTTAAGTACTTTGCCTACTACAAATGGCATATACGCTGTTACGTGTATATCGTGCTGAGCACAAAATGCGCGCAATTTAGTATTAGTTAAGTATGGGTGAACCTCAACCTGATTGGTAAAAATTTCACGCGAGTCGAGCGTTTGCATTGCTTCGTTTAAATTTGCAATAGTGAAGTTTGATACACCAATGTGTTTAGTTAAACCAAGCTGTTTAGCTTTTAAAAGTTCAGTAAGGTATTCGCTCATTGGTTCATCATTTGCTGGTGATGGCCAGTGAATAAGTAGTAAATCAACAGACTCTACTTGTAGCTTTTCAAGCGATTTTTTTACACTGGCAATAAAGTCGGTTTTATTGAGCTTATTGTTCCACACCTTAGTGGTTAAAAATATTTCGCTACGCGGGATGTTGCTGTCTTTTATGGCTTGGCCTACTTGCTCTTCGTTACCATAAATTTGCGCTGTATCGATATGACGAAATCCTACTTCTAACGCCATTTTTACTGAATTGTAGGCGGTGTCGCCTTCTAAACGGAATGTTCCCATACCTAAATCTGGCATTTCAATTACACGTTGTGTCATGGCTCTATCCTTATAAAATAATCGGTTAAAAACAAGCTCTTTTAAAGCTTTACAAAATACACCTTTTACTTCTTTTGTGTCGTCACTTAAAAATCTATGATGACCTCAATACAGGTAATGAGGCCATTAATTTAAGTTTCAACCTTAACAGCTTACACTTTATACGCGCTGAATTTCCCGCTTATCAAGCATGCCACTGTAACGGGTTACAATTAATGCTAAAGCGGATATTGCTGCGCCAATCCAAGCGGTATCTTGAAGCGACATGCCCTCCACTACACTACCACCAATAATTGAGCCCAGTGCTATACCAATATTAAACGCCGCTATGTTTAAGCCCGATGCAACATCCACAGCATTAGGAGTATGCTTTTGCGCCTGCTTTACAACATAAAGCTGTAAGCCTGGTACGTTACCAAATGCAAATGCACCCCATATTAAAATAGTTAGTACTGCGGCTACTTTTGATTCCATGGTAAAGGTAAAAGCCAATAAAATAATTGTTAACGCGCTAAATATAATACTCAGTGCGCTAATTGGGCCGCGTTTATCAGCCAATTTTCCACCCCATATATTACCAACCGCTACCGACACACCATAAACCAGCATTATTAAACTAATAGCTGAGGGGGCAAAGCCAGTTTGTTGCTCTAAAATAGGTGCTAAGTAAGTAAACGCAGTGAACGTGCCGCCGTATCCTAAAATTGTCATTAAATATACGAGCAATAAGCGCGGCTTAACAATAACCTGAAGCTGCTCTTTAAACGTAGCCGGGATAGACTGTTTTAAATTCTTAGGCACTAAAATAGCGCTTCCTAGCAAAGCAATTAAACCCAACAGCGATACCACTAAAAACGTTGCACGCCAACCAAAGTGTTGGCCAATCCAAGTGCCTAACGGCACACCCGTTACAAGTGCACCGGTAAGGCCTGTAAACATAATCGCGATAGCACTGGCTTCTTTGTCTTTACTTACTAAGCTTGTGGCAATCATAGAGCCAATTGAAAAAAACACACCGTGAGCTAGGCCTGTTAGTATGCGAGCCAGTATGAGTGTTTCATAACTAGGCGCTTGCCAAGCAAGTAAGTTACCTACTACAAATAAGCCCATTAAGCTTATTAATACAATTTTACGGTTCCATCGCCCAGTTAATGCTGTTAACACGGGCGCGCCAATAGCCACACCTACTGCATATAAACTCACTAACAAACCTGCTGAAGGCAAGCTCACACCTAAGTCGTTCGCAATGGTAGGTACTAAGCCTACTATTACAAACTCGGTTGTTCCTATTGCAAATGCGCTTAAGGTAAGCGCCCACAAAGCCAATGGCATAATTTTATCCTCATTATTTATTAAGGCGTGTAGTTTGACTAAAAATGTGTTTGCAAAAAACAGCAATAATGACAAAATACTTTTGTAGTAAATGCAAAGGTAATCGAGGGGTTTATGTCACAACATGCCAAAACTGAAGACTTAGAAATTTTTATTACGGTTGTTGATAGCGGAAGCTTTTCAGCAGCAGCTAATTTACTTGATCAACAAGTAGCTAAGGTGTCGCGTGCTGTATCTCGCCTTGAAAATGCACTGCAGTGCACTTTATTAAACAGAACGACACGCAGATTAGAACTTACAGAAGAGGGCCATACTTTTATTAAATATGCGCGTGACGGCTTAAATACTTTGCAAACAGGTGAGGAGGCAATCAAACTCTTAAAACAATCTCCAAGTGGTAAACTTAGGGTAGATGCTGCAAGCCCATTTGTTTTGCATCAACTGGTACCTTTAATCGAGCAATTTACTCAGCAATATCCGCAGATCACACTGGATATAACCTCCCATGACAGCATTATTGATTTACTAGAACATAAAACTGACTTAGCTATACGTATTGGTGATTTAAAAGATTCAAACCTACATGCTAGAAAACTAGGCACGAGTGAATTACATTTGGTTGCAAGCCCTGAATATTTAAAAAAGGCACCAAAGCTCTCTCAAGCAAGCGATTTGAGGCATCATAAACTCATCGGTTTTACCGACTCACCTAGCCTCAATAATTGGCCAATTAACATCCCCTTAAAGCTCTCATTTGGGATCTCAGCAAGTAGCGGCGAAACAATTAGGCAACTCTGTATTGCAAACCAAGGCGTTGCATTACTTTCGCATTTTATGGTTACCGACGATCTAAAAACAGGCCGGTTAGTGACTGTTTTACCAAAGAGTATTAAAACGCCAAACCATCGTGAGGACATACAAGCTGTTTATTACAAAAACAGTGCCGTGTCGTCGCGCATTTTGGCATTTTTAGATTTTATAAAACCTAAGCTTAAACTATAAGTGACGTTTTTTAATGGTTTCTCAGTATAAACAACATCATAAACAATAAGGAATAATATGGACTCGTTAACGCAGGTGGTGTTAGGCAGTGCTGTGGGCTACGCCGTTCTAGGGAATAAAATTGGCCGTAAAGCCGTGTTGTGGGGCGCGGCTCTTGGTACCTTACCTGACTTAGATGTGTTTTTGCCTTATGGCGGGCCTGTAGAGTCATTCACTTATCATCGAGGTTTTAGCCACTCTTTTTTTATTCACTTGTTAATAAGTCCACTTATTGTGTGGCTTATCTTAAAAATACATACCGGCATGCAAACCTATAAAATGAGATGGTTTTGGTTGGTGTTTTTGTGTTTATCAACTCACGCATTACTGGATAGTTTTACGGTATATGGTACGCAACTAATGTGGCCATTTACCGAGCATCCGTTTGCGTTATCAAATATGTTTATTATCGACCCCCTCTATACACTTCCATTACTGTTGGGGGTGGTGTGCACGTTTCTTCCTAAAGTATCATCAAGCACCGCTTACAAAATAAATAGTATCGCGCTTGGATTAAGCTCACTGTATTTATGCTCATCACTCATTTTAAAAGTCATAATTGACGATAAAGCACAAACTGCACTTAGTGCACAAAATATAGCAGTTGATCAGTATATAAGTACGCCAGCCCCTCTTACTACATTGCTGTGGCGTTTTGTTGCTATGTCTGATGGGCAATATTATGAAGGCTATGCATCTGTATTCGATAAACCAAGTGAAGTCACTTTACACGCTTACAACACAACCCCTGCGTTATTAAATGACATTAAAAATGAATGGGGTGTAAAACGATTGCAATGGTTTACCAAAGGGTTTTATTCAGTACATGAACAACAAAATAACGTGGTGCTTTCGGATTTACGTATGGGGATGGAATGCCAGTATGTATTTAATTTTAAAGTGGGTAAAATAAACTCAAACGGAGTAAGTGTTGCTAGTTTTGAAAAGTTTAGTCAAAGACCGAGCTTTAATGATATTGATAAAATATGGGATCGGATTTGGCAACCCAGCAATTCACTTATTAAGAATACGTGCGACAACTAAAGTAGCTATTAAAGGTTACCCTTGTCGCCATATAGCTGCGTTCTATTTTTACCACGTGCTTTGGCTTCATACACTGCATTATCGGCTTGTGTAAATAAATCAAGGAATGACTTAGTATTGTTACTTATAGTCAAACCAATACTCACAGTGACAGGGTTATCATTCACTAAAACCGTTGCAATGAGTGTATGCAGCCTATTACAAAATAGCACAGCACCTTTTTTGTCAGTGTCGGGGAGCATGATTAAAAACTCTTCCCCGCCATAACGCGAGATTAAATCTGTTTGACGACCAAAGTTTTTAAGTACTTGCCCAAGTTCTTTTAAAACTCGGTCACCTTCTAAATGACCAAAAGTATCGTTAATTATTTTAAAGTCATCTATATCTATAACAAGTAACGCAATTGTTTGCTTTGACCTTAACGATTGGTCCAATAACAACCCACTTCGGTAATTCATTTCTCTTCTGTTTAATAAGCCTGTTAGCTCATCGGTTGCTGCTAAAGACTTTAGTTTTTCAGCTTGCTCTTCTAACTTTTCTCGTGTTTTTATCAACTCATCGTAAAGCTGGTCTTGCTTAGTTGCATTAAACAAACTCCAGAACACCAATCCCTCTTCATTTATCTGCGCGTTAATAGTCATCGGGGTTTTTCGCCCTTGCCCATTAAAAATGATCAACTGCATTTCTTCAGACTTTTTCTCATGAAGTACGGTGGGAATAAGGTAGCTTTGAAAAAAAATTCTTGACGATTTTGTCAAAATTTTATTTATATTTTGACCCACTAACTCGTCCGGCTTCCAAAGTAAGTGGCTTTCAAAATAGTTGTTTACGTAAACAATTGTATTTTTAGAGTCAGTTATTAAAGCACCGCATAGAAAGCAGTCAACTGAATAAGTTGTTGGTGGTACATTGTTTGGGTTGAATTTACTCACACCAATTACTGTATGTAATTAATAATAGATTCACTTACAATCTCGGGATGAGTCATTTGTAAACAATGACCTTGGGCGTTTATAACAATGAGCGAGCTGGTTTCTATCTCTTGTTTGACGTACTCACCAACAGATACATCCGCCAAAGCATCATCTTGGCTTTGCAAAATTAATGTAGGTTGTTTTATTTTCTTTAATAGAAAACGATAGTCAGAAAAAAACGTCGCCTCTGCGAAATTTTTGGCTATAACAGGATCGGTAGAACAAAAACTACCTGAAAGCTCGCCAATCAACTCAGCCGAGTTAGCATTACCTACAACTAAAGGTGCAAGGTAATCAGCCCAACCGATATAATTTTTATCCATTAAGCTTAATAATTCTTGCAAGTCTTCTTTATCAAATCCACCTTGGTAATCTGGGGGGAAATTTAAAAAGCAAGGCGATGGGCATACCATAATTAACTTACTAATTAAATCAGGCCTTTCAAAAGCAGCTAACGCGCCAATCATACTACTGACAGAATGACCAACAAATACAACATCAGATAATTCCAAAGTAGTACATACTTCTATAACATCTAATGCATAACCTTCTAGTTTCTTGTATCGCTGTTTGTCGTATTGAGATATATCCGAATTACCTGACCCCACATAATCGAAAAGCACAATCCTAAATTGCGCATCTAAATAAGGGGTTAAAAAACGCCACATGTTTTGGTCACAACCAAAACCATGTCCGAATAATAATGTTTTGGGGCCGCTACCAATTATTTTTACGTTATTTCTAGATTTTATTGTTTCTGAATTTAGCACGTTAAAATACGCCTTTATCACAAGTAACTAATCAATGTTGTCGCTAAGCTATTAAAAGTTAATTTGTATTCACTTTTAACTAAATTAGCAGCCATATAAAAATACTTTTAAACATACTTACAATAGTACAGAATTAATTCTGGTGTTCGTATTGGCCTCTGTATACCTCAAAAACTTTTAGGACTGTGAGTTGTTCTTTTGACAAATTATCGTACCAATCATCAAATAATTCGTCATTATCTTGCTCACTCAACGCCATATAGTGAGCCAGCAACTCAATAATATCGTTGTGGTTGCATGCAAGATGGTTAACTTGCTGTGCTAAGGCACTATGGTCGCGCTCTCTTAGGGTTTCCATTACCCCTTGATCTATTTGTTCTTGTTGTATTGCGTCGCTCATAAATTACCTCAGTATCTACTGTATATATTGTTTAACTATTTTTATTATATTATTTATAGTTATAACAGCCTAAAAATGAATAGCCAGTATTTTTGATCTAAGTGATTATTTTTTGATTTGTTTGTTTAAATAGTCAACAAATTTACGGTTTAAAGCAAAAAATCGCAGATATTACGAGTAATCATCAAACTAGAAACAAAATAAGAAATGGCTATGGCGCGAGGATTTATAATAAAGGCATTGGTAAATTTGCTAACTTTTGAACCAAAAGCGCAAGAGGTAAATTTTTAATAAAACAGGCAACACTTTAAGTGCTACCTGTTAACACTTTATTTTACTACGACAGAAAACTCAGGCGCGGCTTGAATTACTTTTTTTACCGTACACGTATTCACTGCTGCAATAAGTGCTTTTTTGTACTTTTGAGGAAAACCATCAGGTAAGTTAATTTCGATAGAAAATAGTTTTTTACCGTTCTCATCTACATTTTCATTATTTTGTGTAAGTGTCATTCCCTCTGTAGAAATATCACGTTGCTCACAAAATTTGCGGGCATAAAACCCGGCGCACAACACCATGCTTACTAAAAAATAATCAAATGGTTCTGGGTGCTCTGCACCACCACCGGCAGCAATACTTTGATCGCTAATTACTTCTAAATCACCAAATTTTGCGCTTTGCTTTTGGCCATCTAATAATGAAACTGAAATTTCCATAATTGTTCCTTACTTTCCAAACAATAATTCAAAAAAGCCGGGAGGCTCATGTAGTTTATGATACTTTTTACGTAAATTATCAATACTTTTTAGTGGTACTTTCGCTGCTGCTAAGCCTTGTTCGTTTGCCACTTTTTTAGCAAGCTTTGCCTGAGAGAGCACTTTATCAAGACCTTGCACAGATTTTTCAGGTTCTTGATAAAACTTGGCTGTTTTACTTACTTCAACCAGGTTAATAAACTCGTCAATTGCTGCATTAAAATCTGTAAGCTGAGTAGCTTGCACTGCCTTTTTATATGCAAGACCCGTGTTTTTCATATTTAACTCTAGGTCTACAGGCTCGCTTGCATTACTTAATGTGCTCAATAATAAAATAATAACGAAGTAACAATATTTCATGAAAAACCCTATATTTTTAAGTCTGTTAATTGTATCAAGTAAAGAGTTTAAAGTAACGAAGCAACAACGACTTAATACTGTAAAGGGGGTTTACATTTAATTAGTAAAAAATAAATTAGCACACAATCACAACAAATAAGCATCATTTAAGTCACTGGATAATGAAATTTACTCAACCTAAAAATTTTTTTAAATAGCGCCGTTAAAACACATGGTCATTAAACATTCAAAAGCACACATTTATCTTACATTTAAGCTTATTTAGTAAGCTAAAACAGAAGCCATTACTAAAATTTACTCTTGCATCCACCAGCCGAAATAAACAACAAAAAGATCAAAAATACGACGTTAAATTTAATTTTACTCACCCAATGTAAATAGCATAACTAAAGAAGGTAAATAAAATAGTAAATAGCGATCTATTTATCAGCAAAACTTAAACAAAATTTACAAAATAAAACAACATAAACAAAATTAATCAAACAAGAAAAGTTAACAATAGCAAGGCCTGCAGAGGGTTTATTCTTATTTATTAGCATGTAATAATCGATAATTCTTTAGCTAAATGTGATAACAACGTTGTCTATTAATAGCAGCGTTGATAAACATTTTTAAAACAAAAACCCATCAGGGAACACATGAAACATTATTCTTTAATTTCTAATAGCATAAAATGTGCACTACTAACCGCTGCTGCAACAGCGAGTAGCACAGTATTCGCTCAAGAAGAGCAGATAGCAAAAAAATAGAGCGCGTTGAAGTAACCGGCTCTCGCATATTACGTGAAGGCGCTATAGCACCGGCTCCCGTAACAGTAATTACTGGCGATCAACTAATAAATAGTGGCGCCGTTAATATTGGTGAAGCATTAAACAATCTCCCTGCACTGGGTAGTACTTACTCAATGGCTAATTCTGGTCGCTTTATAGGTACTGCAGGTTTAAACATTCTTGATTTACGTAATATGGGAACAGACCGTACACTTGTACTTGTGAACGGTAAGCGCCACGTATCAAGTTCTGCGGGTTCACAATCTGTTGATACCAATACAATACCAAGTGTATGGATTGAACGCGTTGAAATTATTACTGGTGGCGCATCTGCCGTATATGGTGCTGATGCTGTAACGGGTGTAGTAAACTTTATATTAAAAGATAATATTGAAGGCTTAGATGTAAGCCTGACCCGAGGCTTTGCCGATCTAAATAGCTATAACAACAAAAAAGCGACTTTTTCATATGGTTCAAACTTTAATGATGACCGAGGGAATGCCGCTTTTGCAGTAGAGTACTCTTCACAAGAGTCGTTAAATGCTTTAGACCACCCATGGACAAGCACATCGTTCAGAAGCTTACGTAATCAGGCTCAAACCGATGAAAATAAAGACAGCGCAGATTTCCCTGACAAAATACTTACACCTAATGCCGGCTACTACGCGATTAACAACGCGGGTGTTTATGCATTAGAAAACGGTTACACGAATAGCTTTAACCCTGATAGCACAGCACGCGATCTATACATTGGCGACAATGTTGACGGCCTGTCATGTGCTAACTGTGACTTTTTTAACTTAGGCCAATTTGAAGAAATACAACCTGAGTTTGAGCGTTACAACGTAAACTTTAAAGTTAATTACGATGTGACTGATGATTTAAATGCATACTTCGACGCTAAATACGTAAATAGCCAAGGCGAGAGCATAGGCCAACCTGCGTTTTTCTTTTTTGATAGCGACAATAGCATTAAGCTAGATAACCCGTATCTAGACCCAAGTATCAAAGCCCGTATGGAAGAAGAAGGTGTTGAGTCAATCATGGTAAATCGTATGATGACTGACTTAGGCCGACGCATTGAAAACAACACACGTGAAACAACACGTTTTGTTACAGGCTTACAAGGTACTGTATTTGAAGATTGGGAACTAGACACGTCAATCGTATACGGTAAAACAGAATTAGAGCGCGAAAACGGCGCTAACATGATTTTAGCTAACTACTTTAATGCGCTTGATGCCGTTGAAGATGCAAATGGTAATATTGTGTGTCGTAGCGCAGAGGCGCAAGCTGATGGCTGTGTACCTGTTAATATTATGGGATTTGGCGCACCAAGCCAACAAGCCATTGATTACATAAACACAGTGTCTATTGGCGACTCTACCATTGAGCAAACTGTTGTTTCAGCTTCGCTTGCAAACGGCGCTATTTTTGAGCTACCAGCCGGTTATGTGGGTATTGCTTTTGGTGCAGAGTATCGCAAAGAAGAAAGCGAAACGAACGAGCCGGATAACGCAGAAGGTACGTTCTTTAACGCGCTTGGCGAAGATAAAGGCTCATTTAATGTACGCGAAGTGTTTTTTGAAGCTTCAATGCCTATCTTAACTGACTTACCGCTTATTCAAGACTTAGTTTTTGATACCGCAGTACGCCACGCAGATTACAGCACCATTGGTGATGCAACCAGCTGGAAGCTTGGTTTAGATTGGACGGTAAACGACGAGTTACGCGTGCGTGTAACGCAATCTGCTGCCCTTAGAGCACCGAATATTGGTGAAGTGTTTGGCGCACCTAGCCAAACTTTCTACACAGTTGACGACCCATGCCGTGCAGAAAACCTAAACGACTTGTCAAACAGCACTACCCGTCGTGCTAATTGTGCTGCATTAGGTGTAGCAAATGATTTTAACTCAGACTACGATTCAGCGTCTTTAAATGGCTTAACAAGCGGTAACCGTGACGTAAAAGGTGAAGAATCTACAAGTACAACGGTAGGTATTGTTTACCAACCAGAGTTTATTGAAAACGCAGTATTAACTATCGATTACTGGGAAATTAAACTTGAAGACGCCATTGATACAATCAGCGCGCAAGATATTCTTGACCGCTGTGTAGACAGTACTACAGGCATCAATAACCAGTACTGTAATTTAATTACGCGCGATACAAACAGCGAGATTTCATTAATCCAAAACTCTGTATTAAACGTGGCGGGTCAAAAAGCGTCTGGTGTTGATTTTGAATTAGGTTACGATTTTGACGCCCTTGAAGGGAGTTTTAAAACGCGTTTAATTGGTACTTACTTAATCGAACGTAAAGACTATCCATTCCAAGATGATCCAAGCAACTTTATTGAAGCAGCAGGTACATCTGGCGAAGCTAAATGGCAAGCCAACTTATCTGTAAGCTACTCAATTGACCGCTTTTTCAGTACTGTTGAAACACGCTTTATTGACGAGGTCGACTTATACACAAACGTTGAACTTGCTCAAAACTCAAACCCTAATAGCAACATGAACTACGGTAAATACTTTATCACCGATATGACCGTAGGTTACAGCTTTGATAGTGGTGTTGGCGTTAAAGTAGGTGTAGATAATCTATTTAACCGTGAGTTACCATACGGTACACGTGGTACAGGTGCAGGCAGTGCAAGCTACGATAACATTGGCCGCTTTGGTTATGTTAGCTTCTCTTACAAGCTTTAAGACCATTTAAAGTAAACAATAATAGGCCAGACAACGATTGCCTGGCCTATTTGTTATTTTATATTACTTAGCCAAACACATTGATAAGGTTCAAGCTCAATAGTTAACTGCCCTTCCTCTATTGTTTTTCCCGACACTAAGTCAAACCACTGCTGAGTATTAATTAAATTTAAGTCAGCCAATAAAAGCGTTTGCGGTTTATCGCTAATATTAAATACACAAAAAATACTTTGTCTGCGGTCTATACTCTGGCGCCAAAAGCCAAATAATCCTCCAGAAAGATGCAACGTAAACTGAGTGGCATTAGGGTGAAAGGCACTTTGTTTTTTACGTACACCTAACAAATTTTTAATTCCGGAAAACACTTTGTGGTGGTGGCTGTATTTTTCGCCAATTGCGGCTAATAGTTTTGACTCTTGCCAACGGTGGCGGTTAATGGCCCTATTGTGTTGCGAGTTTTCAAAACGTTCATAATCATTGGTTGTGGCAAGTAAACTATGAATGTATAAGCCCGGTATTCCCTCAAGCGCAAACATAATCGCATGTGCGCACATAAAACGCTCAAAGCCAAATTTATCAGGCCCATTATGCGTCCCTTGCATTGCATCAAATAATGCAATATTTAACTCATACGGTGTGTGAGTACCATCGTTACTGGTTCGCATTGAAACCCGGCCACCAAACTGCATGGTCGTACTTACCAATGACGCCACCTCTGTTGGTTGCAACAACCCTTCAATTGGCCTAAGCCCTATACCATCATGCGATGCAATAAAGTTAAAGTATGCGGTACCGTTTTGAGCCGGTGGCATACTCATCATCCAATGCTTAAGTGCCGTACTATCGCCACTTAATAAGGTATGCAGCAGTAACGGAGGTAAAGCAAAGTTATAAATGGCATGCGCTTCATTGGCATTACCAAAATAAGATAGGTTTTCTTGGTTTGGAATATTAGTTTCAGTGATGATCACCACACTTGGCTCTACATGCTCAATGAGTGTGCGCATTAGCCTGACAGCTTCATGGGTTTGAGGCAGGTTAATACAACTTGTATTAAGTTGTTTCCATAAAAATGCCACAGCATCGAGCCTAAAAAGCCGCACGCCATTATCTAAATAATGACGGATAATACCTACAAACTCTTTTAACACCTCAGGGTTAGCAAAATCAAAATCAACCTGATCATGGCTAAATGTGCACCATACATGCTTTTCACCACTAGGTGTTGTGACAGTATTGAGTAAAGACGACGTGCGTGGACGAACAACTTGGCTTAAATCATCGGTTAAACTAGCGGTTTTAAAATAATCTTTGCCAGGGTGTAAATCATTTAAAAAATTTTCAAACCACACACTTCGGCTCGAGCAATGGTTAATAACTAAATCAGCCATTAGCTTTACATCTTTAGCAATGCGTTTTATGTCTTCCCAATCACCTAACGACTCGTTAACTTGCACGTAGTTCATAACCGCAAAGCCTTCGTCTGAGCTATACGGATAAAAAGGTAAAATATGCAGTGCGTTAATTTGCATATCGCACTGCTCTTTTATAAATCGGTGCAATGTTTTAAGCGGCGCTTCAATTGGATTTGACACTGCAAACTCTGCGTCATCGTGTTTGATAATCGAATCACCATACGCAATAAGTACAATATCTTGCTCATCCCACCGGTTTGTGTGGGGTGTTGGGTCGCGAAGAGGACTGTCACCTAAAATAATTTTTATCAGTTGCTGTGCAAACTCTGGTATCGACAATGGCAGCTCAACATCTTGATAAATAATGTGTAGATGCTGCTCTACTCGCTGTAAAAATAATTCATTCACTGTACTCACACGCGACTCCTTTAACCGTTTATTATTTTAACTTAGCTATATTCTTCGTTATCGAGTTCTACCGCTTCTTTTAAACGCTCAAATACATCTGGCATAGCCGACACTACACGGTTCCAACTTGGCACAAATGGCGCTTCCATTGGATTATCTAAAAAGTGTTGGCCTGCTTCCATAATGTTTTGTGCAAACATTTCTACGGCTTTTTCTTCTTGGTGAACATCCAGTGTTAAACCATTCATAAGCGCATCGTTGTGGTAAGTTTCTATAAAATCTAAGCCAATGCGGTAGTACGTTGCTTTTAATGAACGAATTGTCTCGCTGGTAAACGTTACCCCTTGCGTAGCGAGCTTTCTAAATAATGCTTTAGTAATATCAATCGACATTTTAGACAAGCCAGCGCTTTGGTCGTCAAGCGACAGCGCTTGGTGCTTATGATCGTAATTATCGGCAATATCTACTTGGCACAAACGGTTATGCGAATAGTTACGATACATTTCACTCAATACGCCTATTTCAAGCCCCCAGTCACTTGGTATACGAATATCGTTTAATACATCACGTCTAAACGAAAACTCACCCGCTAATGGGTATCTAAATGAATCCATGTACTCAAGGTAGTCTGTATTACCTAAAATTGTTTTAAACGAACGTAACAAAGGCGTCACTAGTAAACGCGATACACGGCCATTAATTTTGCCGTTGGCTGTACGCGGGTAAAACCCTTTACAAAACTCGTAGTTAAAGCGCGGATGTGCAACCGGATAAATAAGACGCGCAAGTAAGCTTCTGTCGTAGGTTAAAATATCGCAGTCATGAAGTGCAATAGACTCAACCTCAGCGGTTGCAAGCTTATAGCCCATGCAATACCAAACGTTACGCCCTTTACCGAGTTCACGTGGAGCAACACCTAATTCTTGAAGCTCTTTGTCAAGTGCTTGCAAGCGCGGGCCATCGTTCCATAACACTTTATGATTTTGGTTCAGCTCTTTAAAAAAGCCGAGTGCGTGGCGGTACTGTTGCTCATCGGCTCGATCTAAACCAATTGTTATTTGTGATAAGTACGGCACTTCTCTTAATTCTTTTATTATATTTTGAAGTGCAGGGCCTTCTAATTCGCTAAATAAAGAAGGGAGTATTAATCCCATAGGGCGCTGTTTACTAAAGCCTATTAGCTCTTCTTCTAGCGCTTCAATGGGTCTGTCTGCAATGTTATGCAAAGTCGTAATAATGCCATTTTGATAAAAATCAGCCATGTGATTTTTGCTCCTCAATAGTATTTAAAATGCTGCTAATGCTTGGCAGTGTTGTTATTTCTTCAATCCAGCCTTGCGGCGCGGGCGATTGAGAATAACGTGCCTTGTTATGTGATAATTTAACCGGCTTTTTACTGCTTGGGTTATTGATGATGATGGCGATATCAGCGTGTTCTAACATTTGCTTGTCGTTGTCACTATCACCGAGTGCAATTACTGTGAGAGGCTTTCTAAAATGTTGGGTAAATTGTTTAACTAACCACTGCTGCGCAGCGCTTTTGTCTGTGTTTTTGGCAATATGAATAAAGCGGCCCCCTATTTTTATGTCGTAGCCTAATGCCGTTACATCACTTACAAAAGTGTTCAGCAACTCATTACTACCATACCAATATAAAGGGTCTGAATAATCACGGGTTTGAGCTCGCCTAGCCTGAGCGTTGTTTAAACCTGTAAGCTCGCTTATTTGCTCGCTGCTTAACTCACTAAATAATTTATAATGTGCCTTGTATTGCGCATCTAATGAGTCTAAATCATTTAACAAGCTTGATAATGGCGACGCTAACGCGTAACACCAATAACCACCGACTTCTTTACAACCTATAGGCTTGAGCTCAAAGTAGCTTTGCGGAATAAATACCGCAGCGCCATTTTCAACAATAAAAGGTTGCTGAATGTTTAACTCATTTTTTATTTCAACCACTTCGCAAAATGTTTTGCTGGTGTTAAATACCACGGGTATGTGTGCACTTTGTAACTGCTGAAGTAATTCGCTCACATTACTTGTGTTGTAATCGGTATGATCGAGTAAAGTACCGTCTAAATCAGTAAAAATAATAGGCTGTAACGTATCGTCACTTGTTAAGTGCATGCTTGCTATGTCGCGATTGCTGTCAAGTTCAATCAATGCGTTTGCTTTGCGACTCAATGTGTTTAAATTTTCACGCGTTATGCGCTCAAAGTGGGAAATAAAATAAACTAATTGTTCATCGGTCATGGTGCCAGCACCAACACCATTTTTAGCTATTAGCTTTTGTTCTTGCTCTTTGCGCCACGTATAAACATCTGAAAAGCTAGGCGCTTTGAGCATAATTTTATAATCTATTTTATTAAAAATAGATTTATATTCGTTTGCTAAGCAGCTATTTATACACCGACGCCACACACCTTCTTTGTCGTTTAATTGCTCTAATTCATTAAGTGGCTCACTGAGAGAAAATAGCGGCTGAGGCTCGCTACCTACGCACCACCCTTCTAAAATCACAATATCAATAGGGGCCGTGGTTGCTATCCAATCTTGCTTTGCGACGCAGTCATCTTGATGTTTATTAAAACGCGGTAATACAACCCCTACCTCACCAGCTAATAGCTTAGATATTGTTGTGTTCATTAGCTCGGTGTCGTGCGTGCCCGGTACACCACGTGTTACAAACAAAGGATGCACATCTTCGGCTAGTTGTTTGCGGCTTTCTTTACCTAGGTAAAAGTCGTCAATCGATAACGCAATCGTGTTTAATGAGGTGTTGTTACTAAACCAAGTAACTAAAAAGTCAGCTAAGGTTGTTTTGCCTGAGCCTTGACAACCATTAATGCCAACAAAAAGAGGAGTTGATGATTTTTTTGATTCGAGAATGTCATGTGCAAGGGGTACAAAGTACTGCTCACTTAAATATTGGTACTTTAAAGGCAGTTGATGCTTTGCTAAAAACGGGGTTATATCCACAATATTGGCCTCTGACATAGTAACTCCTTAAATACATAGTGTTCAGAGTACTAAATGCAGGGACTAGACCAACATTATTTTTATAACCTTTTTAATAGGTTATAAAAAAGGCACGTTTTAAACGCGCCAATTTGGTGCAAATATTTTAACTAATGTGCAAAGTTATGCAGCGTTTTGCTCTACTTTGGGGAGTACTAAATTAAGCACTAAACCTAAAACGGCACACAAGCTAACCCCCTCTAAACTAAATTGACTGCTACCTATGTGCATACCACCTATGCCACATACTAAAATAAGGGCAACAATAGTTAGGTTACGAGGGGCTGTTAAATCATCGCCCGACTTAACTAACGTATTTAATCCAACGACAGCAATCGAGCCAAATAACAAAATCATAATCCCTCCCATCACAGGCACCGGTATGGTTTGTAATCCTGCTCCCATTTTGGCAATAAACGCCAAGGCAATTGCAATAATAGCGGTCCACATCATTACTTTGGGATTAAAGTTTTTAGTCAGCATTACCGCACCAGTCACCTCTGAATAAGTGGTGTTTGGCGGGCCTCCAAACAACGACGCCGCAGACGTTGCTAATCCATCACCAAACAAAGTACGGTGCAAACCTGGCTTTTTCAAAAAGTCTTTTTTAGCCACTTGGCTTATCGCCATCATGTCGCCTATATGCTCAATAGCTGGCGCAATGGCCACAGGCACCATAAATAAAATTGCCTGCCACTTAAATTCAGGTAAGGTAAAATTAGGTACAGCAAACCAATGTGCATTAGTTACAGCTTCAAACTGCACTACACCCAGTGCAAGCGATAGCCCATAACCAGATATTACGCCTGCTAATATGGGAATTAATTTAAATACACCTTTGCCCCACACTGCAAATATAAGCGTAACCACAAGTGAAAACATGGAAATTAAAATAGCACTGTTATAATCAATTAACTGAACACTGCCATCACCTGTTTTACCCATCGCCATATTAACCGCAACAGGCGCAAGTGCTAAACCTATCACCATAATAACGGGGCCAACAACAACTGGAGGTAAAATTTTATGGAGTGTAGCGACACCTTTAAATTTAACGAGTAAGCTTAATAACATATAAGCTACGCCGGCGGCCATTAACCCGCCCATCGTAGCGGGTACGCCCCACATTTGTACACCAGCAATAATGGGTGCTATAAACGCAAACGAGGAGGCTAAAAATATAGGCACCTGCCCTTTAGTCACCAATTGAAATAGTAATGTGCCTATACCTGCCGTAAAAAGTGCAACACTTGGATCGAGCCCTGTTAATAGTGGTACCAATACCAACGCACCAAATGCAACAAATAGCATTTGTGCGCCAGTTAAAATTGTTTTAATTGAAAATGTTGCGTTACCTTTCACTAAACACTCCTAAATTTAATTATTGCTTTTTGCCGTTATAAAGTTAGTAAACAAACACGAAAAAGGCCTTCCTCAGAAAGCCTCTTTTATAATTGCGTTGCCTATAACACAAAAACGATTAACGCTTATCAATAGCAACTATACCGTGCCAAATATTTTATCACCTGCGTCACCTAGACCGGGCACTATATACCCTTTTTCGTTTAAGTGGCTGTCTACCGCTGCGGTAAATATTTCTACATCAGGGTGAGCTGCTAAGGTTTTTTCTACCCCTTCAGGGGCTGCAACTAACACTATAACTTTGATTTCTTTACAGCCCGCTTTTTTTAACATGTCTATTGTGGCAATCATCGAGCCACCTGTTGCAAGCATCGGGTCGATAACCAAGCTAAGACGTTGTTCAATGTTACCAACCAACTTCTCAAAATAAGGAATTGGCTCAAGCGTTTCTTCGTTGCGTTGAAGGCCAACTACACTCACTTTAGCCGCAGGCAGCAACTGCATAACACCATCCATCATACCTAAACCTGCACGTAAGATAGGAACCACCGTAATTTTTTTGCCTTTAATATGTTGTACGTTAAGTTTGTTGCCGTCCCAACTGGTTATTTCATTGTCTTCAAGGGGAATATTTTTCGTTGCTTCGTACGTTAATAATGTGCCAACTTCTGAGCACAGCTCACGAAAGCTTTTAGTGCTAATGCCGAAAGCACGCATTAAACCTAATTTATGTTGAACAAGTGGATGAGTAATAACGTGAATAGCCATGATGAAAACCTACTTAGACAATAATTAGCGATATTTTATATTAAAAATGACCATTTGACCTGTAGTTTTAAAGCAATTCTAATACATTGTGCGCAAATATATGTGTTTGTTTGATATTTATGCACAACACAATACTTAAAATTTAGTTATTTGTTTTAAACCAACGAACAACTTGCTCATGCATATAACTATTTATTTTATAATGCTCTGGACTCCACCCTGCTAAAAAACGATGAAAATCAGCCCACGCAGCAGGCCACAACGCTTTCCATTCATTTGTTACTGCGTGAACAGTTATATCGGGTTGATGAAGAGCTAGCGCATGCTCTAGCTCATCGAAATAATATGCAAGTTCGTTTTCTGCATGAGCATATAGCTCTTCACAGCTAAAGCAGCTCGTCATAAAGTACATAACATCGACTATACCAACGCCAGCACCTGTGTACTGAAAGTCGTATCCACGTATCTCATTATTTGAATTAACAGCAAAGTTTGCCAGTTTAGCATCGCCATGGATTAACGTTTTATACTTAGCATGTTCTAGCTGATAAGCTAATTTTTTAGCAACTACTTTTATATCAAACTCGTTATTAGGGTTTGACATAAGCGCGTTAAATTCATCTGGCCGAGTATTTAAATGCCAATAACACCCCTGGCCCCATAATTCATCATGCTGCTTATTCAAATTAAACGCATGGAAGTGAGCAAGCCACTTTATTATTGGCTTTAAATGCAACGAGCTGGCTTGCGTAAACCCAAACTGAGTAAAATTTTTAAATACCAGCGCATACTCATCGCCACAATTAATAGCACTCACACATTCAATACTGTTTGCTGTTTTAGGTAAGTGCTGGCTGTAATGCTTATAAAAATTATATTCAACATTGTAAGACTGCTGCTTTCTTTTTAATGCAAATTCGCTTTGCTTAATTTTTGGATGGTTTATGTGACTGGGTATTTTAATCGCCTTAATAACACAAGGCACATTATCAAGCCTGCACTCAATAATACTGCCACACCCGCTCCACAGGGAAGTAAGTGTTACACCTATTTCAATATGTTTAAAGTGAGGCTGTAATAAAGAAAGGTAAAATGCCATAGCTGTATTAAGTTATTAATTTTTTGTAGTTTAACATTAGACGAAGTTATAGGTGAAAGTACTTAATAATAACCATACAGTTTAATGGGTTCACTGCTTTCTTTTTCAAATGACATCTATCTTAGTTTTTTTGCTGTATTTCTCGTTGTCGCATATACATAGCGTCTATGTTCAAAAAGAGTGCTTTAACATCAACGGTGCTTCCTTGAGATTTAATGCCCCCATCTTTTCCTATTAAAGTAACGGTATTTTTTTTGAGTCGGTACTGCTGTTTAATATTCGACATAAATGACTCGGATAATTGGCCAGAGTAATTAGTTAAAGCCTCACTGTCTTTTAAAATAAACCATACTATATGCCGGTCAACAATGCCCTCTGAGTGATTTTTCATAAGGCTTAATACGTAATCTGGATCTGTTGGTTGATTTACGATGATCAGCCTGTTTTCCCATCGTAAAGTGAAAAAATCATTCAATAGAGCACTTTCACTGGCATTTGAAAACAAGCCAAGTGCAAGTAAAAAAAGGTATCTGAGTTGTCTCATAGCATAACCTAAAATTAGAATTTAATTATTAAATACGCTCTGTTTAACCTTGTAGTTTTGCTTATTTTATTTTTTGGCGTTTATAGCTGTAAAATATTTGCGTGGGTATCGTTGTTGTTTTTGTTTTGACCCGCTTAAAGTGCAAAATTTAGAATGGGTGTCATGTTGATTTTTACCATCGTCACTTGTTAGGTAACCTATTTATCCCAAGCTTCCAGACCCATGTGTTTCTTAACATTTTCGTTTAGTTTCGCATAGTCTTTAAATAATTTGGCAAATGGCGGTTCTTCTCCAGCGAAGTAACCTATCTGTGCAACATACACAGATTCATTATCTTGTGTCACATACCTTGTTACCCAAGCAGGATGAGCGGGATGTTCTATTGTAGTAAAAGCGATATTTGCACGTTGAGCATCATCAGAAAAAACCACCAAATTTTGTTCTTTATAAATTCTTTTAGTTTCACCGAACTCTTTAGTTACTAAATCGAAGTAACCCTGCCATTGTTCAACTGAGATTTTCGCGCGAGGAAAAGGTTTTATTTCTGCGGTATTACCGCTCAATGAAACAAATAACAAAACTAGAAATATACACTTATTCATCTGGTTACCTAACGCCCCAAGCAGCGGAAAACGCGAACGCTTTGGCGCAGCCAGTGAGTGATTTTCCGATGACTTGGCTTGATACTCATTGAGCCTCCTCCCCAGCATCGCGATTATTCGCTACGCTGAAAAGGCAACCAACCTTACAGGAGAAAGCTCAATGAACTTTTACAATAACATGCATCCATATTATTGTGGAATCGATTTACACGCGCGATTACTTTACGTCTGTATCATTGATAATACAGGACTTATCCTTGTTCACAAGAAAATTAAAGATGACCCAGAAGCACTATTAAAACTACTAAAACCGTATATCGGTGACATTGTAGTTGGCGTAGAATGCATGCACTGTTGGTATTGGGTCGCTGACTTTTGTAAAGAACACACTATCGACTTTATTCTCGGTCATGCTTTGTATATGAAAGCAATTCATGGCGGTAAAGCCAAAAACGATAAAATAGATTCATATAAAATTGCCAAACTCATCCGTGGGGGGAACTTTCCGCTTGCTTATGTGTATGACAAAGATATGCGTGCTACGCGCGACTTATTACGCAGAAGAACTAAAATTGTTCGCCACGGGGCTGATTTAAAAGCCCATGTCGCCAATACCGCCAGCCAGTACAATTTACCTGCCCACAACGTGAATTTAAAGAACGTCTGCGACAGAGAAAAGATGCGTTATTACTTTCCTGATCCCGTTGTTCAACGCTCTATTAATTTAAACATGGCCATACTCGATTGCTACCACAATGAGCTTAAGCCTTTAGAGCATTATATTGAACAAATGGCCAAGCAACACAATCCTGTCCACCTTAATATCTTGCAAACAATTAATGGTATAGGCCGCATTCTCGCACTTACCATTATTTATGAAATTGGTGACATCAATCGCTTTTCAAGCGTACAAAAGTTCGCTTCATATAGTCGGTTGGTCAAATGCAAAGCAGAGTCTGCCGGTAAAACCTATGGCTCCCAAGGCAACAAAATTGGCAATGCACATCTAAAATGGGCGTTCTCCGAAGCCGCTGTATTGCTGCTGCGTCACAATCACAACGCCAACAAATACCTCGAAAAACTACAAAAACGAATGAGCAAAGCCAAAGCACTGTCAGCGCTTGCGCATAAGCTTGGTCGCTGTGTTTATTATATGCTTAAAAAAGAGACGGTATTCGATGAAGCAAAATTCTTAAAGAGTTAGTCACGGTACTGAGTGAGCTGAACATCTAACTGGATATAAGGCTGAGCATCAATCAATTGGGTGAGTTAATAACCAACAAGGTTTAACCTGATTATATGCCTACAGACCTAAGCCACTTGTCTTGATTAGACGCTCAGTACGCGTGCATTAATACAATAAACAAAGTCGCTTACACCTGACTTGAGCCTGAAACTAACTGGATCATAATGATGAAACCAGCCGCCTTGAATAGTGCCATGATGAGGTTAACCGATGAATGTCTAGTGCCCCAGCAACCCCAAAAGGATATGGGAAAAACCTGGCTGCGATGAGATCGCAATAAGAGAGCCTCTATATGTGTTTGCCGTAAGCTACTTGCTTAACAGCCGTATCGACAGACGAAGTAACGAATTTGTTTATTGGTTTAGAATTGACCGTCAATTTATAAAAACGGTCAAAAAGAACACTAATGCCTATTGACAGAGTTAAGGCTCATATGTGTTATATGCCTGAACACCAAACATTTAATTTAGCATTTTTGTTATACACACCGCTATCATTGTTAAACAAACCTTGCACCATTTCTGGTAATTCGCAAAGATTAAGTTTGCATTTAAATGGCAATTTATTGTGCTCTCTTGATACTACACTAATACGTAGTTGACCAGCTAACTCATCGAACCAACAATAAAATTGCATTGGGACTGAATTAGTTTTAGTTGCGTGAACATCCCTACAACCTAGTATAAAGTTGGTAATGGATTCTTTACCCCATAGAGCTAATTCATTCTCCGATACACCAAAAATAATAAGATGTTCGTTAGCTTCATGATTTATGTCAGATGAACTAATTAAGGTTACTTCCTCATTTAATTCATCTAACCAAGTTTGCAATGTGCGATGTAATTTCATAGGCATATA